>NZ_MUBA01000079.1 GCF_002154575.1 Streptomyces bobili | reverse complement strand
CCCTGAGCGCGCCCGCCCTCCCCTACGGGGGGAGTGGAGGGCGGGCGCGCTCAGGGGCGTGGCGTCGGTCGACGCGTCACGCGTTCTTGATGGCCGAGATGTCGAAGTTCAGCTTGATCTTGTCGGAGACCAGGACGCCGCCGGTCTCGAGCGCCGCGTTCCAGGTCAGGCCCCAGTCGGAGCGCAGGATCTCCGCCTTGCCCTCGAAGCCGACGCGCTCGTTGCCGAACGGGTCGGTCGCGGCGCCGTTGAACTCCAGGTCGATGGTGAGCGGCTTGGTGACGCCGAGGATGCTGAGGTCGCCGGTGATGCGGTAGTCGTCGCCGCCCAGTGCCTGCGCGGCGGTGGAGCGGAAGGTCATCGCCGGGAACTCGTCGGTCTTGAAGAAGTCCGAACCCTTGAGGTGGCCGTCGCGGTCGGCGGACCCGGTGTCGATGCTGTCCATCGTCACGTCGATGGTGGCGGTGGACCTGGCCGGGTCGGCGCCGTCGAGGTGCAGCGAACCGGTGAATTCGTTGAAGTGGCCCTTGACGTTGGTGACCATGGCGTGCCGGGCGACGAATCCGATGGTCGAGTGCGCCGGGTCGATCGTGTAGTCGCCGGTCAGGGCGGCGAGGTCCGGGTTCACGGCGGCGGCCGTGGTCGCGGTGGTCTCGGTGGTGTTCTTGCGGCCGAAGATGCCCATGACGTGCTCCTTGGGGACGGATCGATGCACGCATCGAGGAAACGAAGCGATGATGTTGAATGTTCAACGAGCGGTTCAACAAGGCAGACCGTAGACCTATTCCGTTCAACTTTCAACTTCATCTGGAGGTGTGTCCGCGACAGCGCTCCTCGCCGCGCGGGCCCGCCTCCCGGTCGGTCCGAGCCCGCTCCGTCACTCCACTGGGCGGCATGCGTCGGAGGGGAGTGTGAAGTTGCTCTCACTGTCCGGCTTTGTCCGACCTCGACAAGCGGCACAGGCCCTGAGCAGTCGGAACGCCTGCATCCCGGCATGGTTCTGTTCAGTGGTACCAGGAAAACGTGCCGGAGACTGTACGGAGTCGACGTCTCACTTTCCTAGGTCGGCTTCGTAAGGTCACTACATGACCGTTTTGGAAGAGACGACGGGTGAGCCGACCGCCGAGCCCACGGACGCGCGCGGGCGCGTCGCCGAACTGCACGAGATCCGTGCGCAGGCGCTGGCCGGGCCGAGCGAGAAGGCGACCCAGGCGCAGCACGCGAAGGGCAAGCTGACCGCCCGTGAGCGCATCGAGCTGCTCCTCGACCCGGGTTCCTTCCAGGAGGTCGAACAACTGCGCCGGCACCGGGCGACCGGGTTCGGCCTGGAGGCCAAGAAGCCGTACACCGACGGTGTCATCACCGGCTGGGGCACGGTGGAGGGCCGTACGGTCTTCGTCTACGCCCACGACTTCCGCATCTTCGGCGGCGCGCTGGGCGAGGCCCACGCCACGAAGATCCACAAGATCATGGACATGGCCATCGCGGCCGGTGCCCCGCTGGTGTCGCTGAACGACGGCGCCGGCGCCCGCATCCAGGAGGGCGTCAGCGCGCTCGCCGGATACGGCGGCATCTTCCAGCGCAACACCAAGGCCTCCGGCGTCATCCCGCAGATCAGCGTGATGCTCGGCCCCTGCGCGGGCGGTGCGGCCTACAGCCCCGCCCTCACCGACTTCGTCTTCATGGTCCGCGAGACCTCGCAGATGTTCATCACCGGGCCGGACGTGGTCAAGGCCGTCACCGGCGAGGAGATCACCCAGAACGGTCTCGGCGGCGCCGACGTGCACGCCGAGACCTCCGGCGTCTGCCACTTCGCCTACGACGACGAAGAGACCTGCATCGCCGAGGTCCGCTACCTCGTCTCCCTCCTCCCGCAGAACAACCGGGAGAACCCGCCGCGCGTCGAGTGCAGCGACCCGGCCGACCGCCGCGGCGACGTCCTGCTCGACCTGGTCCCGGCCGACGGCAACCGGCCGTACGACATGACCAAGGTCATCGAGGAGCTCGTCGACGACGGCGAGTACCTGGAGGTCCACGAGCGCTGGGCGCGCAACATCATCTGCGCGCTGGCCCGGCTCGACGGCCAGGTGGTCGGGATCGTCGCCAACCAGCCGCAGTCACTCGCCGGTGTCCTCGACATCGAGGCCAGCGAGAAGGCCGCCCGCTTCGTGCAGATGTGCGACGCCTTCAATATCCCGATCATCACTCTTCTGGACGTACCCGGCTTCCTGCCCGGCGTGGATCAGGAGCACGGTGGGATCATCCGCCACGGCGCCAAGCTCCTCTACGCCTACTGCAACGCGACCGTGCCCCGGATCTCCCTCATCCTGCGCAAGGCGTACGGAGGTGCCTACATCGTCATGGACAGCCAGTCCATCGGTGCGGACCTCACGTTCGCCTGGCCGACCAACGAGATCGCCGTGATGGGTGCCGAAGGTGCCGCCAACGTCATCTTCCGTCGCCAGATCGCCGAGGCCGAGGACTCCGAGGCCATGCGGGCCCGCATGGTCAAGGAGTACAAGTCCGAGCTGATGCACCCGTACTACGCGGCCGAGCGCGGACTCGTCGACGACGTCATCGACCCCGCCGAGACCCGCGAGATCCTCATCAGGTCCCTGGCGATGCTGCACACCAAGCACGCCGACCTGCCCTCGCGCAAGCACGGCAACCCCCCGCAGTAACCCAGCGGACTTTCCGCGCCACCCCTGCGGAAACCTCATCCACGGAGACTGACTTCTATGACCAACGCTGACATCCGCGTCGAGAAGGGCCATGCCGGGCCCGAGGAAGTCGCCGCCATCACGGCGATCCTGCTGGCCCGCGCCGCCCGTCCCTCCGAGCCCACCCCGGCCCACCGCGGCCGACTCAAGGCCGGCTGGCGCCGCCTGGAGCGCGAGGGCGGCTTCCGCGCCCCGCACAGCTGGCGCTGACCGCACGACGCAGCACGAGCACCGCGAAGGCCCCGACCGCCCCCAGGGCGGCCGGGGCCTTCGCCCGTACGCGTGCGGGCACCGCCCGCGCGAGACGCCGGTGACGTGAAACGGCCCCTGTGCCTCCCCGAGGAGGAGCACAGGGGCCGTTTCACGTCAGCCGGAAGTCCGTAAGGACCGTGCGTACGGTCGGTGCGTACCGAGGTGCTAGCGCAGACGCGCCATCAGCGCGTGCTCCACGAGCGTGATCAGCGCCGACTTGGCGTCCGCGCGGTGGCGGGCGTCCGTCGTGATGATCGGGGTGTCGGGGCCGATCTGAAGGGCCTCGCGCACCTCGTCCGGCTGGTACGGCTGGCTGCCGTCGAAGCCGTTGAGGGCGATCACGAAGGGGAGACCCGAGTTCTCGAAGTAATCGACCGCGGGGAAGCAGTCGGCGAGTCGGCGGGTGTCCACCAGGACGATCGCGCCGATGGCGCCGCGCACCAGGTCGTCCCACATGAACCAGAAGCGGTCCTGGCCGGGCGTACCGAAGAGGTACAGGATCAGGTCCTGGTCCAGCGTGATACGGCCGAAGTCCATGGCGACCGTCGTGGTCGTCTTGTCTCCGGTGTGGGTGAGGTCGTCGATGCCCGCCGAAGCAGACGTCATGACGGCCTCGGTACGCAGCGGGTTGATCTCCGAGACGGCCCCGACGAACGTGGTCTTACCCACGCCGAAGCCACCCGCCACCACGATCTTCGCTGAGGTGGTGGAGCGGGAAGGACCGCCGCTAGAGCTTGCGAAGTCCACTGAGCACCCTTTCGAGCAGTGTCACGGCTGGCTGGCCGCCGGCGGACTCGTCGCCGCCGGGCTGATGGATCGCGACCAGTCCCGCCTCCGCCAAGTCGGCGACGAGGATCCTGGCCACGCCGAGAGGGATCGTCAGGAGGGCCGAGACCTCGGCCACCGACTTGATCTCCCGGCAGAGGTTGCAGATCCGCTGATGCTCGGGCAGTTGCCCCTGCATCTGGTGCGGAGCCGCGGTGGTGTGCACCAGCGCCTCGATGGCGAGCTGGTACCGCGGGCGGGTCCGGCCGCCGGTCATGGCGTACGGACGCACCAAGGGGTTGTTCGACGCCCCGGCGGGCGCCGGCTCGGGGGTGCGGCGATGCGGCTGCACGGGCTGGATGCGCGGCGCGTGCGGCTGGTCGTACGGCGACGGCCCAGGACCCTGCGGCGCCTGGGGCGCGTACGGCTGACGCTGGCTCGGGGCGGAGGGGAAGTTGTAGCGGTTCGGGTTCTGAGAACCGTCGCCCTGGCCCTGGGCAGGGCCGTACGACCAGTTACCCGAATTCGAACCGCCTGGGGGTGTTGCCACTTTCTCTCCTCCTCCGACTGTGCCTGGCACCCATCACGTGGGAGCCGCGTCCCGAAACCCTACGGCCTCGAGAGGCCAAAACGCACCGTCCGTCTGTTAGTTGAGAAGGCTCCCTTGGAGCTCCGCACGAAGGTCGGGGGTCAGGACCGTACCCGCACGGTCCACCAGAAGGGCCATCTCGTACCCAATGAGACCGATGTCCGCTTCCGGGTGGGCGAGGACCGCGAGCGAGGAACCGTCGGAAACGGACATGATGAACAGGAATCCCCGCTCCATCTCCACAACCGTCTGGTTCACCGCACCTCCCTCGAAGATCCGGGAGGCGCCTGCCGTCAGCGACGTCAGACCGGAGGCGACGGCCGCGAGCTGGTCGGCACGGTCGCGGGGGAAGCCTTCGGACATCGCCAGAAGGAGTCCGTCGGCGGAGACCACCACCGTGTGGGACACCCCCGGGGTGTTGTCCACGAAGTTGGTGATCAACCAGTTCAGGTTCTGTGCCGCCTGGCTCATCGGGCTCACACTAACGCTCCTGGTTGTAGGTGCTGTCAGGACCACTGTGCTGATTCCTGGCCTGACCGTTCGGTTCACTTCCTGCGTTGCGTCCGCGCTGAACGCCTTGACGCAGGTTGCTCAACCTGCCTCGGACGTCCTCCGGGGCGCGGGAGACCGAGGGGCCTCCCTGGGGGGTGCTCTCGGCGGCGCCCTCGACCAGATTGGCCTTGGGCACCCGTCGCGGCAGACCGGAGGAGGTGACCCCGCCGGCCTTCGGCTTCTTCAGCGCGGAGGCCTGCTGCCAGCGGTCGTCGTTCGCCGAACGCCAGTCGGTCGGGCCGTCCGCGGCGGGAGCCGGCGCCTCCTGGTCCGCGGGCCGCGAGCCGTTCGAACCGCTCGCCCCGTGGGATCCGCGGCGGGGCAGTCCGGCGTCGGTGAGCGCGTGGGCGGCCGAGGCGGCCGGTCCGGGACGGTCGAAGCCTACGCTGTCCTGCTTACCGGCGTCAGCGGCCCGCACGGATTCCGCTTGCGGAGCGTACTGGTCCGGGAAGCCGTTCTGGTAGCTGTTCTGCTGCGGCCAGTCGTCCTGGTAGGACTGCTCCTCGTAGGGCGGGAAGCTGTCCGGAGCGGCCTGCCGTTCCGGCGCCCGCTCCTCCTGGGGAGCTTCCGCATACGCGGGGTCGGGGTAGCCGCCACCCTGCCCGAAGGCACCGTTCTGCGGCGCCGAGCCGTTCGCCGGGAAGGCATCGCCGCGCGGCGCACCGCCGTTGGACGCGCCGTAGGGGTCCTCGTACGCCGTCTGCTGCTGCTCCTCGTACGACGTCTGCTGGTCGTACGCCGCCGGCTGCTCGGCATATCCGGTCGCACCGGCGTCGTAGCCGTTCTGCGGCGCGGCGAAGCCGTTGGGGGAGGCGTCGAACGCGGGCTGCTGCTGCGTCTGGTCGAAGCCGTCGCTGTACGCGGGCGCCGTGCCGGGCTGCTGCTGACCCGGCTGACCCGGCTGACCCGGCTGACCGGGCTGACCCGGCTGACCGGGTGCCGGGGACTCCAGGGCCGCCCGGCGCTCGTCGCGCAGCATGGAGCGGCCGACCGGATCCAGGTCACGCAGGTCGTCGGGGACCTCCGTGTACTGGCTGTCGTCGAAGCCCAGCTCGGCCGCCGTGCGCATCGGCTGGTGGTTGAAGTCCTCACCCTGGAAGCGCTGGTCCGGGATGATCTGCGAGACGGTGAAGTCGTCGCGCTCGGGCTGGTGCTCGCCACCGCCACCGTGGGTGATCGCGTCGGGCAGCATGACCAGCGAAGTCGTGCCGGCCTGCTCGCCCGAGGGGCGGAGCTGGACCCGGATGCCGTGCCGGTCGGACAGCCGGCCGACCACGAACAGGCCCATGCGCTGCGAGATCGCGGCGTCCACGGTCGGCGGGTTGGCCAGCTTGTGGTTGATGTCCGCGAAGTCCTCGGCGGTGAGGCCGATGCCCTTGTCGTGGATCTCGATCATCACGCGGCCGTCGGGGAGACGGGTCGCGGTGACGCGGACCTTGGTCTGCGGGGAGGAGAACGTGGTGGCGTTCTCCAGCAGCTCGGCCAGCAGGTGCACGAGGTCGGTCACGGCACGGCCGTGGATCTCGGCCTCCGGTACGCCCGACAGCTCGATGCGCTCGTACTGCTCCACCTCGGAGGAGGCGGCGCGCAGCACGTCGACCATCGGGACCGGCTGGTCCCAGCGGCGGCCCGGCTCCTCGCCGGCGAGGACCAGGAGGTTCTCGCCGTTGCGGCGCATACGGGTCGCGAGGTGGTCCAGGCGGAAGAGGCTCTCCAGCTGGTCCGGGTCGGCCTCGTTGTTCTCCAGTTCGGTGATGAGGGTCAGCTGGCCCTCGATCAGGGACTGGTTGCGGCGCGACAGGTTGGTGAAGATCGCGTTGATGTTGCCCCGCAGCAGGGCCTGCTCGGCGGCGAGCCGGACGGCCTCACGGTGGACCTGGTCGAAGGCGCGGGCGACCTCGCCGATCTCGTCCGTGGTGTTGATCGGGATCGGCGTGACCCGGGTGTCGACCCGGCCGGGGTCGGTCCGCGAGAGCTGGTCGACCAGCATCGGCAGCCGCTGCTCGGCGATGCCGAAGGCGGCGTTGCGCAGCTGGCGCATGGACTGGCTCATCTGGCGGGCCATGAGACTGGCGATGATGAACGCGGTCAGCAGGGCGATGATGACGATCGCGCCGTTGATGATGGCGTCCTGCTGGGCGTCGGAGGCGATCTGCCCGGCCTCGGTCACCGCCCGGTCGATGAGTTCGTTCTCGACCTCGCTGTAGCCCTCGAACTTCAGGGTCGCGGCCGCCATCCAGGCCTGGGCGGTGACGCCCTGCTCGGCGAGGTCGGCGGTGCTCCGCCCGCTGGCGATCGCCTGGATCATCTTGTCCATGGCGGGCGGGGCGACGAAGTCCTGGTCCGCGGCCTCGGCCTTCTCCTGGGCCTCGGCGGACTGCTTCTTGCCCTCAGCGGTCTTCTCGGCCATGACCTCCTGGAGGCGCGCCGCGTCCTGCGTGGTGCCACCGGAGACGAACTCCTGGAGAGCCACCCGCTCCAGGTAGGCGTACGAGGTGAAGGAGACGAGCTGCTGGCGCTTGACCGCCTCGTCGGGGCTGGGCCGGACGAGGAGGTGCATGCCGATGGAACGCTGGAGGGACTCGGCGCCCTTGGCGAGCGCGATCGCGTAGACCGTGCGGCCGTACGCCGTGATGTTGCCGGTGCCGAGGCCGAGTTCGTTGGAGAACTCCATCAGCAGGTGCTCGATCTCGACGTAGCCCTCTTCGGTCTTCACCGGGTCCAGGGCCTTGGTGTAGGCGGCTGCGCGGAGCTTGGTGAGAGCCGGCTCCGCATCGGTCACCAGGCCGAGGCGGCGCTTGAGGCCCTCCTTGTCCGGCATGCCGACCGTCTCGCTGTGGAAGGCGGCGGCCTTCTGGTCGGTCAGGGCGCGGGCGTCCTTGACGACCTCGCTGTCCTTCTTGTTCTGCAGCAGCGGTTCGGCGGAGACGTCACGCTCGTTCAGCAGCGCCTCGGCGTACTCGCCGGCCGCGGCCACGACCTTCGCGACCTTCTCGGCGTCGCGGGCCTCCTGCCAGGTGTCGATCGAGCCCTTCACCTGGAAGCCGCCCATGACGAGGCCGACCAGCACGGGTATGAGCAGGATCGCGTTCAGCCTGGTCGGCACCCGCCAGTTGCGCGGGGAGAGACGGCTGCCGCTCTTCGCGGGCGCGGCCATCGGCTCCGAACGGGGCACAGGGGCGGGCGCCGCTCCGCGCGGCGGCGGGGTGAAGTTGCCCCGGGCCGCCGGCTCGGGACTTTTCTTGCTTCGCCTCACTCGACCAACAACCTCTCGGCGGTCGGCACCTTCGTCGTGCCGCAGTGTCTCAGAGCCCGGTCAGCCATCGACCATCAGTACGTCATTGACTATTGGGCAGTTCAGGCATTCCAGCACGACGACCAGCGCAGTTCCAAACATGGAGAAGTGCCGGTTCGAAGTGATGTAAGCCCCAGATAAAACGGTCAAACAGAACGAGCCCCGCCAAATGACGGGGCCTTCGTGCGCGCAGCGACACCAAGCGACCGCGACGCGTGGCGGTGCCACCCGATTCCTCTGCCGAAACGTTATGAACACCGGAGCCGGCCGTGTCAAAGGCCACAGCCGGCTCCGGAACGCCTACGACAACTGACGTACGGCGGTGCGGGTGTCGGTCCCGCCTACCGCAGACGGGCCATGAGCGCGTGCTCCACCAGCGTGATCAGCGCACTCTTGGCGTCCGAGCGGTGCCGGGCGTCCGTCGTGATGATCGGGGTGTCCGGTCCGATCTGGAGGGCCTCGCGGACCTCCTCCGGCTGGTACGGCTGCTGGCCGTCGAACCCGTTGAGGGCTACGACGAACGGCAGACCCGAGTTCTCGAAGTAGTCCACCGCCGGGAAGCAGTCCGCCAGCCGACGGGTGTCCACCAGCACCACGGCGCCGATGGCACCGCGCACCAGGTCGTCCCACATGAACCAGAAGCGGTCCTGACCCGGCGTACCGAACAGGTAGAGGATCAGGTCCTGGTCGAGCGTGATACGGCCGAAGTCCATGGCCACCGTGGTGGTGGTCTTGTCCCCGGTGTGGGTGAGGTCGTCGATGCCCGCGCTCGCGGACGTCATCACGGCCTCCGTGCGCAGCGGGTTGATCTCGGAGACGGCGCCCACGAACGTGGTCTTGCCCACGCCGAAGCCACCCGCCACCACGATCTTCGCGGAGGTGGTGGCCCGCCCCCCGTCAGAGCTTGCGAAGTCCACTGAGCACCCTTTCGAGCAGCGTCACCGCAGGTGCGCCACCGTTGTTCTCGTCGCCGCCCGGCTGGTGAATGGCCACCAGTCCGGCTTCGGCGAGGTCCGCCACGAGGATCCTCGCCACACCGAGGGGCATGGCGAGGAGGGCCGAGACCTCCGCGACCGACTTCACCTCACGGCAGAGGTGGCAGATGCGCTGGTGCTCGGGGAGCAGCCCCATGAGCGCTGCCGGGTCGGCCGTGGTGCTGATCAGCGCCTCGATGGCGAGCTGGTAGCGCGGCCTGGTCCGGCCGCCGGTCATCGCATACGGACGGACCAGCGGCTGGTCGCCCTCGTCCTCGTACGGCTCCGCGTACGGATCATGAGAGGCGGTGGGCGGGGTCATGAATCCTCCGGGCGGGACAGCAAGTCTCGGTCAGTCGTGCCGTCCGTCGAGCCGGTGGGGGGATTGTGTCGGCCGGACGGTGATTTCGTGAGGCGGGTGGTACCTGGGCGGGTCAGTGGAGCAGACTGCCCTGTAGTTCGGCGCGCAGGTCGGGCGTGAGCACCGCGCCCGCGCGGTCGACCAGGAGTGCCATCTCGTAGCCGACCAGGCCGATGTCACATTCGGGGTGGGCGAGAACGGCGAGGGACGAGCCGTCCGAGACGGACATGAGGAAGAGAAAACCTCGCTCCATCTCGACGACCGTCTGGGCCACGCTGCCGCCCTCGAAGATCCGGGAAGCCCCGGCCGTCAGCGAGGTGAGACCCGACGCGACGGCCGCGAGCTGGTCGGCACGGTCGCGCGGGAAGCCCTCGGACATGGCGAGCAGGAGCCCGTCGGCGGACACGACAACGGTGTGGGACACCCCGGGGGTGTTGTCCACGAAGTTGGTGATCAACCAGTTCAGATTCTGTGCCGCCTGGCTCATCTGGCTCAACTAACGCTCCTGCTGGTGAGTGGGGCTCGGGAAACTGCCGGTCGAACCGTTGCCGGCCTGACGACCCTGCGCGATGCCCCGACGGAGATTGGTCAGCCGGCCGCGTACGTCGTCAGGCGCACGCGAGACCTGCGGACCGGTTTGGTGCTCTTGCTGCTGAGCCGTGCCCGGGACGAGGTTCGCCCTGGGCACCCGGCGCGGCAGGCCGGAAGTGGTGACGCCGCCCGCGGCGGGCTGCCGGACTCGCTCGGCCTGACGGACGAGTTCGTCGTTCGGCGAGGTGCGCCAGGAGGCGCCTGTCGCCGCGGGACGTTGGGGAGCGGCCGGAGCCTGCGGCTGCTGTTGCTGCGGCGTGGGGGCCGAGCCGTTGCCGTTTCCGTCGGCCTGCTGTCCGTGGAACCAGTTGGTCTCCAGGTTGTCGAACAGCGGGGTACGGCCGTCACCCGGACCGGCCGGCGGCAGGGCCTCCGGCTCGGGACGGGCGGCGGGGCGAGGCGGTACGGGCTGCTGCTGCGGTGAGCCGTAGCCGTTGCCGCCGTTGACGTTCTGGGGCCGGTCGAACTGGCCCGTGGACGAGGGGCCCTGGCGGCCGGGCAGGGCGTGCTGGCCGGTGCTGGAGCCGTTGTGGCCGGGGCTGTTCTGTCCGGGGCTGGGGAACTGACCGGTGGAACCGTTGTCGTAGGACTGCGGAGCGGCGTACCGGTTGGGGGCCGCCGGGGAGTTCTGGCCGCCCGGCGTGCCGAAGACGTCGTTGCGGACGTAGCCGTCCTGCCGTCCGTTCGCACCCGGAGCCGGGAACTGGCCCGTGTCCTGGGCGCCGTTCAGGCCGGAGAACTGGCCCATGTCCTGGAACTGACCGGTGTGCTGCGGGCCGCCCGCGCCGGGGCGCGCGAAGTCCGCGGGGCCGGCCGGGCCCTGGCGCTCGTCGATCCTCGGTATCTCGGCGGTGCCGCCGGGACCCTGGCGGTCGTCGATGCGCGGCATCCGCGAGGTCTGCGCGGCGTCCGGCTCGTCGTGGCCGCGCGGGGCGTCCAGCGGGGTGCGCGCGACCGGCGGCTGGGCGTTGTCGTCGGCCCAGCTGGTGACGCGGGGCTGCGGGTTGCCGCCCGGCAGCTCGGCACGCGGGCCGCCGCCGCGCGGCGGCAGCTGCGGCTGACGGCCACGGCCGCGACCGCCCTGCTCGCCACGGTTGTCGTTCTGGCGCGGCGCGGGCGGACGCCCGGCGCCGAACATGTCCTGGCCCTGGCCCTGGCCCGGCGTACCGGTGCCGGTCGACTGGAGGCCCTGCGTGGCACCCGGGGCCTGGCCGCCGAAGCCGGAGCCGGCCGGAGCCGGACGGCCCTGCGGGGGCGAGGCCGGACCCTGCGGCCCGCGCGGCGTACCGGGACGGCCACCGCCGTCACGGCCGGGCAGCGCGGCCCGGGGACCCTGGCCGGCGCCGAGCAGGCCACCCGTGCCGGAACCGGCGCCGAGGGCACCGCCCTGACCGCCCTGACGGCGGGCGGCGGCGACACCGGCGGCGGCCTGCGCGGCGGCGGGACCGCCGGACACGCTGCCCTGACCGGGCTTGGGCTGGGGCTTCTTGCCGCCCTGGGCGACATCCACGGGCAGCATGACCAGCGCGGTCGTACCACCGGAGTCGGACGGGCGGAGCTGGATGCGGATGCCGTGACGCTGCGACAGCCGGCCGACCACGAACAGACCCATGCGGCGGGAGACCGACACGTCCACGGTGGGCGGCGACGCGAGCCGCTCGTTGATCGCGGCGAGGTCCTCGGGGGAGAGGCCGATGCCGGTGTCGTGGATCTCGATCAGGACGCGGCCGTCGGGCAGCGCGTGACCGGTGACCTTGACCTTGGTCTGCGGGGAGGAGAACGAGGTCGCGTTCTCCAGCAGCTCGGCGAGGAGGTGCACGAGGTCGTTGACGACCCGGCCGGCCACTTCGGTGGTCGGCACGGAGGACAGCTCGATGCGCTCGTACTGCTCCACCTCGGAGGCGGCGGCGCGGAGCACGTCGACCAGCGGGACCGGACGGGTCCAGCGGCGGCCGGGCTCCTCACCGGCGAGGACGAGGAGGTTCTCGCCGTTACGGCGCATGCGGGTCGCGAGGTGGTCGAGCTTGAACAGCGAGGACAGCTGGTCCGGGTCGGCCTCGCGCGACTCCAGTTCGGAGATGAGCGACAGCTGACGCTGGATGAGGCCCTGGGAGCGGCGCGAGAGGTTGGTGAACATCGCGTTGACGTTGCCCCGCAGGAGGGCCTGCTCGGCGGCGAGGCGGACGGCCTCGCGGTGCACGTCGTCGAAGGCCGCGGCCACCTGGCCGATCTCGTCCCGCGAGTGCACACCGACCGACTCCACGGACGTGTCGACGTCCTGCGGGTCGGACTCGGACAGCTGCTTGACCAGCTCGGGCAGCCGGTCCTGGGCGACCCTGGTGGCCGTCTCCTGGAGCCGGCGCAGCGAGCGGATCATGGACCGGGCGACGACGAACGCGCCGACCAGCGACACACCGAGGACGAGCAGGATCAGCGCACCGGAGATGATCGCCTCGCGCTCGGACTCGGCGCGCAGCTCACGGGCCTTCTGCTCCATGTCCTCGAGCAGCGTGGTCTCGATGTTCTTCATCTGGCGGATCTTGGTGGTACTGGCGTCGAGCCAGTCCTTGTACGACCGCTTGTCCAGCGACCTCAGACCGTTGGGGGAGCTGAGCGCACGGTTGGCGTACGTGTCGGCGTCCTCGATGGTCGGGCTGCCCTTTTCGACGGGCGCGAGCAGCTCCTCCGCACCCTGGTCGCCGAAGATGCTGCGGAAGCTGGCGAGTTCGGAGTCCTCGTTCTCCAGGGCGGCCTCGGCGTACTGCCGGTCGTTCTCCGATATCTCGCCGTAGACGTCGTCGTTGACCGGCAGCGCGGCGGCGAGGGCGGCGCGCTGGACGGACGCGTACTCCTTGGAGGCGGAGAACGCGGCCAGCGCGCGGGTGCGCTGGATCATCTCCGGGTTGCTCGTGGCCTGCGCCATGTCCTGCGAGAGGTCGAGCAGGTGGGTGATGAGGCGGTGATAGGCCTCCACCGTCTGGGTGGAGTTCTTCGGCTCCGCGTAGGCAGACTTCCGGACCTTCGCGAGGTTGCCGAGGTCGCTGAGGAGGCCCACGAGGCTGTCGCGGACACCCTGGAGGTTGCCGTCCGTGCTGGAGGCGTCGATCTCCTCGGAGGCGTCCTTGAAGGACTCCAGCGCCGCGTCGGTCTTCTCGCGGGCGCCCTTGACCGTGAAGTCGGCCGCGGACCTGCCGTGGGCGAGCGGACCGGCGGACTGGTCGCGCTCCTCCTGGAGGCGGGTGGCCAGGTCGGTCGCCTGCGAGGTCATGTCCGTCAGCAGCTTCATGTTGTCGAGCTGCTGGATGTCGTCCATGGACTCGTTGATGCGCAGCGTGCCCAGCGTCGTGGCCGCGACCACGGGAAGCGTCAGCAGCGCGACCAGACGCGTGGAGATGCGCCAGTTGCGCAGAGCCACACGCGATCCCGTGCCGGGGGTACCGGTCGGGGGCTTGACCGTCGGAGTCGGTTGAAGGGGGCTCGACGACACGGACGCGCCGGGGCGCCCAGGGCGCTCACCGCCGTCGCCGGCCGGGCCCGGGTTCTGGGCGTGCTGGGGCGAGGAGCCGCCGGCCATAGGGCCAGTCCCGCCGTGCGGCTCCGGCTCGGCCGAAGCGCTGCCATCCCTCTTGAAACGTCCCTGCACTAGCGTCGCAACCTCTGGACCAGGCGTCCTTCCGGATGAACGGAGAGGACGGTGTCGGCGTCTTGAGGGGCGTCCTGAATTACGCCCCCCGATGGTCGTGAGTACCGGCGCTTCCCCCTTCTCGCCGCCGCTCGGCGCTGCTGTGCGCCCTGCGCGCCGGCTCGATCCCGCGGCGGTCCGAGGAATTCCAGCACAGTGCCGGATCTCCAACAAGGCTTGTTGGCCGGGCTGTGACATCCGTGACAGCGGGTGAGGGGTGGATTACCGGACGTAGAAAGTGATCCGGGGCAATCCGGGCGCAAGGGGGCGAAGGGGCGCGGGGTGAGGGGTGTCCCAGTCGCCATGATCAGGAGCGGAATGACAGGTTCAGGTGGGCAATGTCCGTTTCATAGCGGTCGATCGAGAGCCTGGATTGACCGGTTTGGGCGCGGATTCGTGAGCAAACTCACACGCCGATCATGAGACCTGCACGCGTTCTCCGGGAATCGCGTGTTTAGCCTGACGCTTTACAGGGATGGCAAATCCGACAAGACGCGCTTACGGGAGACCCGGCTCCCGGCGCCCGGACAGGACAGGGTTCACTACAACGGTGAAGACGACGACGATGTTCCACAAGATCGCCAACCCGCGGCGCACGACGCTGGCGCACCTCAAGGACGCTGACGAACTGGGGCTCCCGGAGCAGCAGGAGCACTCCGTCGACCTCCCGGCCCAGACCGCCAACCCCAGGCGCACCATCCTCATGGAGATCCCGGTGACCTCCCCCGCCGAGTAGATACGCACACCGGCCGCCGCCTGCTCAGAGCGGCCGGCCACGGATGTCAAGGGCGTCCCCGGCCGGGGACGCCCTTCCGCGTTAGCCTGGAGCGTCAGACTCCAGCCGCTTAAGTCAAGGGGCCAACCAACCCGTGCGCATCGCCAGGTTCTCCATCGACGGGAACGTCGCCTTCGGCGCGGTCGAGGGCGACAAGCCGGACGAGCTCGTTCTCGACATCATCAAGGGCATCCCCTTCACGGAGCACGAGCTCTCCGGCACGAAGGTGCCGCTGAGCAAGGTCCGGCTCCTGCCGCCCGTGCTCCCCAGCAAGGTCGTGGCCTTCGGCCGCAACTACGCCGAGCACGCACGCGAACTCGGCCACGAGGTGCCGGACGCCCCGTTCGCCTTCTTCAAGCCCTCCACCTCCGTGGTCGGCCCCGGGGACGACATCCAGTACCCGCCCTTCTCCGAGGACCTCCATCACGAGGCCGAACTGGCCGTGGTCATCGGCCGCATGTGCCGCGAGGTCCCCCGCGAACGCGTCAAGGACGTGATCTTCGGCTACACCTGCGCCAACGACATCACCGCGCGGGACGTCCAGAAGCGCGAGAAGCAGTGGGCCAGGGCCAAGGGCTTCGACTCCGCCTGCCCCCTCGGCCCCTGGGTGGAGACCGACCTCGACCCCGGCGACCTCACCATCCAGCTCACGGTCAACGGGCAGCAGCGGCAGCTCGGCCGCACCAGCGAGATGATCCACTCCATCGAGGATCTGATCGTCAACATCACCGAGGCCATGACGCTGCTTCCCGGCGACGTGATCCTCACGGGCACCCCGGCAGGGGTCGGCCCGCTCGCTGTCGGCGACGAGGTCTCCGTCAGCATCGAAGGCATCGGCACTCTCACCAACAAGGTTGTCAAGCGTGGCTAGCGCACCCGGCTCCCCCGTACGCGTCCGTTTCTGTCCGTCGCCCACCGGCAACCCCCACGTGGGCCTGGTACGCACGGCGCTGTTCAACTGGGCGTACGCCCGCCACCACGGCGGCACGTTCGTGTTCCGCATCGAGGACACCGACGCGGCCCGCGACTCCGAGGAGTCCTACGGCCAGCTCCTCGACGCGATGCGCTGGCTGGGCTTCGACTGGGACGAGGGCCCGGCGGCGTTCGACAGCGCCTCCGGTGAGGGCGGCGGCCCGCACGCGCCGTACCGCCAGTCGCAGCGGATGGACCTCTACAAGGACGTCGCCGAGAAGCTCCTCGCCGCCGGCCACGCCTACCGCTGCTACTGCTCCCAGGAGGAGCTGGACGCCCGCCGCGAGGCCGCCCGCGCCGCCGGCAAGCCGTCCGGCTACGACGGCCACTGCCGCGACCTGAGCGCCGCGCGGGTCGAGGAGTACCAGGCCCAGGGCCGCACCCCGATCGTCCGCTTCCGGATGCCCGACGAGACGATCACCTTCACGGACCTGGTCCGCGGCGAGCTGACCTTCACCCCGGAGAACGTCCCGGACTACGGCATCGTCCGCGCCAACGGCGCCCCGCTGTACACGCTCGTCAACCCGGTCGACGACGCCCTGATGGAGATCACCCACGTCCTGCGCGGCGAGGACCTGCTCTCCTCCACCCCCCGCCAGATCGCCCTCTACAAGGCGCTGATCGAGCTGGGCATCGCCAAGGAGATCCCCTCCTTCGGCCACCTGCCGTACGTGATGGGCGAGGGCAACAAGAAGCTCTCCAAGCGCGACCCGGAGTCCTCGCTCAACCTCTACCGCGAGCGCGGCTTCCTGCCCGAGGGCCTGCTCAACTACCTCTCGCTGCTCGGCTGGTCCCTCTCGGCCGACCAGGACGTCTTCACGATGGACGAGATGGTCGCGGCCTTCGACATCACGGACGTGAACCCCAACCCGGCGCGCTTCGACCTCAAGAAGTGCGAGGCGATCAACGCCGACCACATCCGCCTGCTCGACGTGAAGGAGTTCACCGAGCGCTGCCGCCCGTGGCTGCGGGCGCCGTTCGCCCCCTGGGCGCCGGAGGACTTCGACGAGGCGAAGTGGCAGCGGATCGCCCCGCACGCGCAGACCCGCCTCAAGGTCCTCTCCGAGATCACCGACAACGTCGACTTCCTCTTCCTCGCCGAGCCGGCCGTCGACGAGGCGAGCTGGACGAAGGCGATGAAGGAGGGCTCGGACGCCCTGCTCGCCACGGCCCGCGAGAAGCTGGAAGCGGCCGACTGGACCAGCCCGGAGGCCCTCAAGGAGGCCGTCCTGGCCGCCGGCGAGGCCCACGGCCTCAAGCTCGGCAAGGCCCAGGCCCCGGTCCGCGTCGCCGTCACCGGCCGCACGGTCGGCCTGCCCCTCTTCGAGTCCCTGGAGATCCTGGGCAAGGACGAGGCGCTGACACGGATCGACGCGGCCCTGGCGAGGCTGACGGCGTAGGCCGTGCCTGCGCGAAGGGGCGGCACCCGGAACCCCGGGTGCCGCCCCTTCGCACGGCGGTCACCGTGCGCCGGCTTCGTCGACATCGAGGGATGACCCCCGCACCCCCAGCCGGTCCGGGTACGGTCGGTGGCATGCCGATCACCGCTGTTGTCTGGGACGTCGACGACACCCTCTTCGACTACACCACCGCCGACCGTGAGGGCATGCGCAGCTACCTCCTGGCCGAGGGGCTCCTCGACCGGTTCGGCACCGCCGAGCGGGCGCTGGAGCGGTGGCGGGAAGCCACCGAACAGCAGTGGGCGCGCTTCTCCGCCGGCGGCCTGACCTTCGAGGAGCAGCGCCGCGACCGGGTCCGGGCCTTCCTGGAGCGGGAGATGACCGACGCCGAGGCCGAGGCCTGGTTCCAGCGCTACCTCGTGCACTACGAGACTGCCTGGGCTCTCTTCCCCGACGTCCTGCCCGTCCTGGACGCCCTCGCCGCCAGCCACCGGCACTCCGTGCTCTCCAACTCCAGCATCCACGTCCAGGACCACAAGCTGCGCGTCCTCGGGGTGCACGACCGCTTCGAGTCCATCCTGTGCGCGGCCGAGCTGGGCGTCTCCAAGCCCGAGGCCGGGGCCTTCCTCGCGGCCTGCGAGGCCCTCGGTCTGCCCCCGCACGAGGTGGCGTACGTCGGCGACCATCCGGAGATCGACGGCCGGGGCGCCGCGGACGCCGGACTGCTCTCGGTGTGGATCGACCGCCACGGCGGCACGGCCACCGTCGACCTGCCGTCCGGACGGCATCGGATCGTCACCCTGGCCGAACTGCCCGCGCTCCTCGGCGCCGATACCCGTTTTGGAGCGCAGTCCACCTTCGGGTAATGTTCTTCCTGCGCCGCCGGGGAGCGGGCCGAAAGGCCGGGATCCGGGGGAGCGAACTAGAACGAGGTCCCCGCAGGGGCTTGAGTTCCAGTGGCCTATGGTGTAATTGGCAGCACGACTGATTCTGGTTCAGTTAGTCTTGGTTCGAGTCCAGGTAGGCCAGCTCGCAGAGCTTATCTGCGCCGCGGATCATGTCCGCAAAGCCCCCGTTGTGTAGCGGCCTAGCACGCTGCCCTCTCACGGCAGTAGCGCCGGTTCGAATCCGGTCGGGGGTACAGATCCTTCCCGCGGGAACAGTCCGGGTCGCACCCGTTGTTGTCGATGCAGGATCGCTAGGGCCCCCGTTGTGTAGCGGCCTAGCACGCCGCCCTCTCAAGGCGGTAGCGCCGGTTCGAATCCGGTCGGGGGTACGCAAAACTATCAACCATATTGGTCTATGGTGTAATTGGCAACACTACGGTTTCTGGTACCGTCATTCTTGGTTCGAGTCCAGGTAGACCAGCTCTGATCTGCGGAAACGCAGTGTTCAGGCCCCCGTTGTGTAGCGGCCTAGCACGCCGCCCTCTCAAGGCGGTAGCGCCGGTTCGAATCCGGTCGGGGGTACGCATCAGGGAAGGCCCTCCACTTCGGTGGGGGGCCTTCGCCGTTCCCGGAGGCCGACGCGCGTACGGCCCGCTCCGGGCCGCGGCTCACTCGAAGCCGTACCGCCGTGCCGACTCCTCCTCCTGGGCCAGCCGGTGCAGGGCCTGGAGCATCGGCTCGACCAGGATCGTGCCCAGCACCGCCGTCTCGACCCGCTCCGCCTCCGTCTCCCGCGTCTCCACGAAGTCCAGGTCGAGGACGGCCGCGCGGTGCATCAACCGGGCGTAGGACATGAGGAGTTCGGCGTCCCAGTCGAAGTCGAGCCGGCGCATCGCGGCCACCGCCACCACCAGCGAGCGGAAGGCGGGGGAGATGCTGGTGAGCAGCTCGGCGTTCCGCCAGCCCAGGGCCCGCAGGAGTTCGCTCGCCTCGTGCTGGGCGGCCTGGAGGTGTTCGTCGTCCGTGTCCGGCTCGGGAACGTGCGGGAGTGCCCAGAGCGCGGCGCCGAGGCGGACCGTGCGGCCCAGGGAGTCGTCGTCGACGTGCCCGAGGACCTCCCGGACGGTGGCCACCGGCACCCGGCCCACCTGGATCATCGCCCGCACCAGCCGCAGTCGGCGCAGATGCTCCTCGTCGTACTCGGCGGTCGTCGCGTTGACCTGGCGGCCGGGCCGCAGGAGTCCCTCGCGCAGGTAGTACTTGATCGTCGCGGTGGACACTCCGCTGCGTTTGCTCAGTTCGGCCAGTCGCATCCCTTGCGGCCCTCCTTGGTCAGCGGGACTATCCAAGCATGAGCGGCTTGGAGAGCGCCGCTGACCAACCCATGAGCGATCGCTGACCGACGAGGGGAAGCAGATGTCCGGGAAGTCCGCCGCCAGTCGCACCACCGCCGATGCCCACGGTGACGTGGTCGTCCTGCTCATCGGGATGCGCGTCAACCACTTCTGGGCCGTGCACCAGTGGCTGCCGGTCATGCTCGCGATGCTCCGCATGCTGGCCGAACTGAAGAAGGACCCGGGCCGCGGGCTGCTCAGCCGCGTGCTGCTGACGGCCTCGCCGCGGACGTACTACGTCGTCCAGTACTGGGAGTCCCCGGAGAAGCTGTACGCCTACGCGAGTGCGCCGGACGCCTTCCATCACGCGGTGTGGGCCCGTCTCAACCGCATGGAGCGGGACGGCAAGGTGCGCGGCCACGTGGGCATCTGGCACGAGACGTACGTCGTGCCGGAGGGGCGGTACGAGGCGATCTACGGTGACATGCCGGCGTTCGGGCTCGCGGCGGCGCACGGACAGGTGCCGTTGGGGGAGCGGGGGCGGTCCGCGAAGGACCGGCTGGCCTGGCGCGCCTCGGCGTCGTAGGGACCGGATCCGGGGAGGGGCAGAGCGTGCCGCGGCGTTGAGGCCCGCTCTGTTCCCTGGCTTGTGTCCCTGTTCCGCGTCTTCGGCCTACGTCAGCCGGTGCGGCGCAAGGCCTCCGACAGGCGGCCCGCGGCGTCGATGACCGCCTGCGCGTGCATGCGTCCGGGGTGGCGGCTGAGACGCTCGATGGGCCCGGAGACCGAGACGGCGGCCACCACGCGGTTCGACGGACCGCGCACCGGCGCGGAGACGGACGCGACGCCCGGCTCGCGCTCGCCGATCGACTGGGCCCAGCCCCGGCGCCGTACGCCCGACAGGGCCGTCGCCGTGAAGCGGGCGCCCTGGAGGCCGCGGTGGAGGCGCTCGGGCTCCTCCCAGGCCATCAGGATCTGCGCCGAGGAGCCCGCCTTCATCGTGAGCGTCGAGCCGACCGGGACCGTGTCCCGCAGGCCCGACAGGCGTTCCGCCGCGGCGACGCAGATGCGCATGTCGCCCTGGCGGCGGTAGAGCTGGGCGCTCTCGCCCGTGATGTCACGGAGGTGGGTGAGCACCGGACCGGCCGTCGCGAGGAGGCGGTCCTCGCCCGCGGCCGCGGCCAGTTCGGCCAGGCGCGGGCCGAGAATGAAACGGCCCTGCATGTCCCGCGCCACCATACGGTGGTGCTCCAGAGCCACGGCCAGCCGGTGGGCCGTGGGTCGTGCGAGTCCGGTGGCAGCGACCAAGCCTGCGAGGGTGGCCGGACCGGACTCCAGGGCGCTCAGGACAAGGGCTGCCTTGTCCAGAACGCCTACGCCGCTACTGTTGTCCATGAAACGATATTCTCGTCTCACTCTGTGAAACGCAAGTTCAATTTTCCGTGAGACGCGCAACCCTTGGATGCACAGCGGCCCGAGGACCAACGGGCCTGGCGGCGGGTGCCCGGCAAGCAGGGGCGCCCGGTGAGCCGGAGGGGCGCGTAGCCGCCCCCACAAGATCTCTAGTTGGGCCGGCGCGGTTGGCCGGTCGGAGGGAAAGCGATGGGTAGGACACTCGCGGAGAAGGTCTGGGACGACCACGTCGTCCGGCGCGCCGAGGGCGAGCCCGACCTCCTCTTCATCGATCTGCACCTGCTGCACGAGGTGACCAGCCCGCAGGCCTTCGACGGCCTCCGCAAGGGCGGCCGACAGGTGCGCCGCCGCGACCTCACCATCGCCACCGAGGACCACAACACCCCGACCCTCGACATCGACAAGCCGATCGCCGACCCGGTCTCGCGCATCCAGTTGGAGACGCTGCGCAAGAACTGCGCCGAGTTCGGCGTCCGGCTGCACCCGCTGGGCGACGTCGAGCAGGGCGTCGTGCACGTCGTCGGTCCGCAGCTCGGCCTGACCCAGCCCGGCATGACCGTCGTCTGCGGCGACTCCCACACCTCCACGCACGGCGCCTTCGGCGGCCTGGCCTTCGGTATCGGCACCTCGCAGGTCGAGCATGTGCTGGCCACCCAGACGCTGCCGATGGCCCGCCCGAAGACCATGGCGATCACCATCGACGGTGAACTGCCCGACGGCGTCACCGCCAAGGACCTGATCCTGGCGATCATCGCCCGGATCGGCACCGGCGGCGGCCAGGGCTACGTCCTGGAGTACCGCGGCTCCGCCATCGAGAAGCTCTCGATGGAGGCCCGGATGACCATCTGCAACATGTCGATCGAGGCCGGCGCCCGCGCGGGCATGATCGCCCCCGACGAGACCACCTTCGCGTACCTCGAAGGCCGCCCGCACGCCCCCAAGGGCGAGGACTGGGACGCCGCCGTCGCGTACTGGAAGACGCTCAGGACGGACGACGACGCCGAGTTCGACGCCGAGGTCGTCATCAAGGCCGGTGAACTGTCGCCGTTCGTTACCTGGGGCACCAACCCGGGCCAGGGCGCGCCCCTTTCGGCGACCGTCCCCGATCCGGCTTCGTACGAAGACGCTTCGGAGCGCAACGCCGCCGAAAAGGCCCTGGAATACATGGGGTTGGAGGCCGGTCAGCCGCTGCGCTCCATCAAGGTGGACACCGTCTTCGTAGGCTCGTGCACCAACGGTCGCATCGAGGACCTGCGCGCCGCCGCCGAACTCGTGAAGGGCCGCAAAGTCGCCGACGGCGTACGGATGCTGGTCGTCCCCGGCTCCGCGCGGGTCGGTCTGCAGGCCGTCTCCGAGGGCCTGGACGTCGTCTTCAAGGACGCCGGCGCCGAATGGCGGCACGCGGGCTGCTCGATGTGTCTGGGCATGAACCCCGACCAGCTGGCGCCGGGTGAGCGCTCCGCGTCCACCTCCAACCGCAACTTCGAGGGCCGGCAGGGCAAGGGCGGTCGTACGCACCTGGTGTCCCCGCAGGTCGCGGCCGCCACGGCCGTCCTGGGCCACCTGGCCTCCCCGGCCGATCTGTCCGACGCCGAGACCCGTACGCCCGCTGGAGTCTGATCAGTCATGGAAGCATTCACCACGCACACCGGCCGGGCCGTCCCGCTGCGCCGCTCCAACGTCGACACCGACCAGATCATCCCTGCTCACTGGCTCAAGAAGGTCACGCGGGACGGGTTCGAGGACGGACTGTTCGAGGCCTGGCGCAAGGACGGGTCGTTCATCCTCAACCAGCCCGAGCGCAAGGGCGCGACCGTCCTGGTGGCCGGCCCCGACTTCGGCACCGGGTCCTCCCGTGAGCACGCCGTCTGGGCACTGCAGAACTTCGGCTTCAAGACCGTGATCTCCTCCCGGTTCGCCGACATCTTCCGCGGCAACTCGCTGAAGAACGGCCTGCTCACGGTCCTGCTGGAGCAGAAGATCGTGGACGCGCTGTGGGAGCTGACCGAGCAGGACCCCACCGCCGAGATCACGGTCGACCTCGAGCGGCGCGAGGTACGCGCCGAGGGCATCACCGCCCCCTTCGAACTCGACGAGAACGCCCGCTGGCGGCTGCTGAACGGGCTGGACGACATCTCCATCACGCTGCAGAACGAGCCCGACATCGCCGCGTACGAGGCCAAGCGGCCGTCGTACAAGCCGAGGACGCTCCAGAGCTGATCCTGGCCCGCGCCCGGCCCGAACCAGGGCGCGGATCCGCCCGGATCCGGCCTCGCGGCCGGCCGGGGACGACCGGATCTGGTCGAATTCCAGCCACCGAGAACCCCCTCCGTACCCCCGATCGGCCCGATCGGGGGTACGGCCATGTCTGCACCCGTTCGGCCCCGCCGATCTTCGCCGTATCTCCCAACTTCCCACGTTAGGACGGTGGTTGCTGGGGTACGCGCCCATCGGGGCCAGGACCTCCCGAGGTGCCAGGAGCCCCCTACGAGGCGTCAGTTGCCCCCTGGGCGGGCGACAACTCGCCCCAGATGGCACAATCTGTGCATGGAACACGACGGCCAACTCGAGCTCTATACGGCGGTCGCGAACCAGCTCAAGGAAGCGCACGCAAGAGTGCGCGCACTGCAAGTCCCGGAGGGCGTACGGATGGCGCTGACCCGGAAGCTGCTGGTCATTACGGCCGCGGCCAAGCACGATCTCGCCGACGCGACAAGGCGGCTGGAGCGGTTCATGGCGGACCTCGACGCGGGACGCGTCCCCGAAGAGGAGCGTTGATCGCCTCCGGAGCAGCCGAGTTCGTTGCGGCACAAGGGTGATTAGCCCGTTTCGTGTTTGATTTGCGGTATATATCTGCCTAACGTGCGAAAACGCTTGAACACTTTCGTTCTGGCAATGTCTCCGAAGGGGAAGACGTGAACAAGGCGCAGCTCGTAGAAGCGATTGCCGACAAGGTGGGCGGCAGGCAGCAGGCCGCCGACGCCGTCGACGCGGTCCTGGACGCCATCGTCCGCGCGACCGTCGCCGGGGACAGGGTCTCGGTCACCGGCTTCGGATCGTTCGAGAAGGTCGACCGTCCGGCCCGCTACGCCCGCAACCCCCAGACGGGCGAGCGGGTTCGGGTCAAGAAGACGTCCGTGCCGCGCTTCCGCGCGGGCCAGGGCTTCAAGGACCTGGTGAGCGGCTCGAAGAAGCTCCCGCGCGGCGGCGAGGTCGCCGTCAAGAAGGCCCCCAAGGGCAGCCTGACCGGCGGCGCCGCCGCCACGGTCAAGAAGGCCGCGGCGAAGAAGGCCGCCCCGGCCAAGCGCGCGACGGCCGCCGCGAAGAAGGCCGCCCCGACGAAGAAGACGACGGCCGCGGCCAAGAAGACCACGGGCGCCGCGAAGAAGACCACGGGCGCCGCGAAGAAGACGACCGCCAAGACGGCGACGCCGGCCGCCAAGAAGACCACGGCCAAGACGGCCACGGCCCAGAAGACGGCCGCCAAGAAGGCCCCGGCGAAGAAGGCGACGGCCAAGAAGGCCCCCGCCAAGAAGTCGAGCGCCCGCAAGACCACTGCGAAGAAGACCACCGCTCGCTGAGGCGCAAGCGTTCAACGGCACTCACGCGCCGGGCCGGACTCCCTCTCGGAGTCCGGCCCGCGGCGTTCTGCGGGACTCCGACCGGGCCGCAAGGCTCACAAGGCCTGGAGTCATACGGCCTGGAGTCAGAAGGTCTGGAGGGTGACGAGAGTGACGCGCCGGGAGTCGCCCTCGCCCTCGGTCTCGATCCGCACCCGTTGTCCCGGGCGCAGCAGCCTCAGCCCGCCCGCGTCGAACGCCGGAGCGTCGAAGGGCACCGGGGTGCCGTCGTCCAGCAGCACCTGCCCGCTGCGGGTGCCGGCGTCGTACGTGTATGCGGTGGCCTGCATGACCGGCAGCCTACTGCCCCGGAATCAGCAGGCGCGCGGCCGCGGCGGCCGTTCGTGGCCCCACCCCTAGCGCCAGCGCCGCCCGCAGGTCCTCACCGGTGTCCACGTCCTGCCGTACGGAATCCACGGCCGTCGGCCGGAGTTCCGTGGCGCCGGAGGCGCGGTGCCGGGCGCGGGAATCGGGGCCGAATGCGGGAAGCAATTCATGGCCGGGTGCCACCGTGAGCAGAGTTGTACCGATTGCTGCCGCATCGGGGAGGAAAGCGCGCGGGAATTGCGCGGCCGCATCAAGGACACGGGCCAATTCCGGGGGACGCAGTGCGGGCAGATCCGCGTTGAGTGCGGCCACCGCACTGTCGGGAAGCGTGGCGCGCACCGCCGCCGCCGCATGCGCCAGGGCGGCGTTCAGACCCGCGCGCGGGTCGTCGGGGACGATGCGCGCGCCGAGCGCCGCGAGTTCGCGCCCGGCCAGTTCGTCATTGGTGACCACGGCCACATCACGCACCGCGGTACAGGCCAGCGCGGCCGTCACGGTGTCCACGGCGAAGGCCAGGGCGAGGCCCGGACGCAGCGCGTCGGCGGCGGTGTCCGCGAGCCTGCTCTTGGCCAGCGCCAAGGGCTTCAGGGGGATGACCAAGCTCCACTGCACCGGCGTACCGTCTCTCTCTCGTCGCGGACATTGTCCCCCGCTCCCTCCGGCGCCACCTCGGTCGGGGCGTACGGTGTTCTCGACAGACCGGCGGCGCGGGGCGACACTTGTCCGGCCCCAGGCCCAAAGGAAGTCAGGGAACTGAGGGAAGTCCTAGAGGAAGGTGTTCGCGTGCCCCGCCGCAGAATCGGCTTCTGGTACCGCTTCGCAGCGGTGCTCTGCAAACCGCCGCTGGTGATTCTGATCAAGCGGGACTGGCGCGGGACGGAGCACATTCCTGCCGAGGGCGGGTTTATCACCGCGGTGAACCACAATTCGCACCTCGACCCCTTCGCATACGCGCACTACCAGTACAACACCGGGCGGGTTCCGCGATTCCTGGCGAAGAGCGGTCTCTTCGGGAAGGGGTTCGTCGGCGCCGCGATGCGCGGCACCGGACAGATCCCCGTCTACCGCGAGTCCACGGACGCGCTCAGCGCCTTCCGGGCGGCGATCGAGGCGGTGGAGCGCGGCGAATGCGTCGCCTTCTACCCCGAGGGCACCCTGACCCGCGATCCCGACGGCTGGCCGATGAGCGCCAAGACCGGGGCCGCGCGCGTCGCCCTGCAGACCAAGTGCCCGGTGATCCCGGTCGCGCAGTGGGGCGTCAACGAACTGCTGCCGCCCTACGCCAAGAAGCCCGACCTGCTTCCGCGCAAGACCCACCACGTCCTGGCGGGCCCGCCCGTGGACCTCTCCCCGTTCTACGACCGGGAGATGACTCCCGAGCTGCTGAAGGAGGCGACGGACGTCATCATGGCCGCCGTCACCCGGCAGCTGGAGGAGATCCGGGGCGAGAAGGCGCCCGACAGGCCCTACGACCCGCGCCGCGAACGCAGCGAGCAGCGGCGCCGGACGCAGGCGCAGACCAGTCACGGCAGGTCCCAGGCGCGGACCGGCCACAAGGGGGAGAACAGCAAGTGAGCAAGCCCGTCAAGGCCGCCGTCTTCGGCACCGGTTCCTGGGGTACGGCCTTCGGCACGGTGCTCGCCGACGCGGGCTGCGAGGTGACGCTGTGGGCGCGCCGCGCCCAGCTCGCCGACACGGTCAACTCCACGCGGAGCAACCCGGACTACCTCCCCGGCGTCGAACTCCCGGAGAACCTCCGGGCCACCGCGGACCCCGCCGAGGCCGCCCGGGACGCCGACTTCACCGTCCTCGCCATCCCCTCGCAGACCCTGCGCGACAACCTCGCCGCCTGGCGCCCGCTGCTCGCCCCGGGCACCGTCCTCGTCTCGCTGATGAAGGGCGTCGAACTCGGTACGACCATGCGCATGAGCGAGGTGATCGAGGACGTCGCCGAGGTGGGCCGGGATCGGATCGCCGTGGTCACCGGGCCCAACCTCGCCAAGGAGATCGCCTCCCGCAGGCCGGCCGCGGCCGTGGTCGCCTGCACCGACGAAAGCGTCGCCCAGCGGCTCCAGGCGGCCTGCCACACGCCGTACTTCCGCCCGTACACCAACACCGACGTCGTCGGCTGCGAACTCGGCGGCGCGGTCAAGAACGTCATCGGGCTCGCCGTCGGCATCGCGGACGGCATGGGCCTCGGCGACAACGCCAAGGGCTCGCTCATCACGCGCGGACTCGCCGAGACCACCCGGCTGGGCCTCGCTATGGGCGCCGACCCGCTGACCTTCTCCGGACTCGCGGGCCTCGGCGACCTGGTGGCGACCTGCTCCTCGCCGCTCTCCCGCAACCACACCTTCGGCACCAACCTCGGCAAGGGCATGACCCTCCAGGAGACCATCGCCGTCACCAGGCAGACCGCCGAGGGCGTCAAGTCCTGTGAGTCCGTGCTGGATCTGGCCCGCCGGCACGGCGTCGACATGCCCATCACGGAAACCGTCGTCGGGATCGTCCACGAGGGCAAGCCGCCGATGGTCGCCCTCAAGGAGCTGATGTCGCGCAGCGCGAAGCCCGAACGACGCTGAGCGACCCCCTGAGTCGACGCTGTATCCACGCCCTACCACCGGGTACCCTCATGCCGATATGAGCACCGAGAACCTTCCCCAGAGCCCCGAGCAGCCGTCTCGTAAGCCGCGTGTGGCCGTCGTGTTCGGCGGACGCAGCTCCGAGCACGGGATCTCCATGGTCACCGCCGGCGCCGTCCTCACGGCGATCGACCGGACGAAGTACGAGGTCCTGCCGATCGGTATCACGCGGGAAGGCCGTTGGGTGCTCACCGCCGACGAGCCGGAGCGGATGGCGATCACCGAGCGCCGTACGCCCAGCGTCGAGGAGCTCGCCGACTCGCAGGAGGGTGCCGTGGTGCTCTCCGTGGACCCCGCGAACCGCGAAGTCGTCTACAGCGAGCCCGGATCGGTGCCCAAGGCCCTCGGTGACGTCGACGTCGTCTTCCCGGTCCTGCACGGCCCCTACGGCGAGGACGGCACCCTCCAGGGACTGCTGGAGCTGTCCGGTGTGCCCTACGTGGGCTCGGGCGTGCTCGCCTCGGCCGTGGGCCAGGACAAGGAGTACATGAAGCGGGTGTTCACCTCCTTCGGGCTCAAGGTCGGCCCGTACGTGGTGATCCGGCCGCGCGAGTGGGAGCGGGAGGAGTCCGCCGCCCGCAAGAAGATCGTCGACTTCGCCGGTGAGCACGGCTGGCCGCTGTTCGTGAAGCCCGCGCGCGCGGGTTCCTCGATCGGCATCACCAAGGTCGACGACCCGTCGGGGCTGGACGAGGCGATCGCGGAGGCCCAGCGCCACGACCCGAAGATCCTCGTCGAGGCGGCGCTGCGCGGACGCGAGATCGAGTGCGGCGTCCTGGAGTTCGAGGACGGCCCGCGCGCCTCCGTGCCGGCCGAGATCCCGCCGCCGGACGCGCACGCGTACTACGACTTCGAGGCCAAGTACATCGACTCGACGCCCGGCCTGGTGCCGGCGCCGCTGACGCCGGAGGAGACCGCGGACGTCCAGCGGCTCGCGGTGGACGCCTTCGAGGCCGCCTCCTGCGAGGGGCTGGTCCGGGCGGACTTCTTCCTCACCGAGGACGGCGAGTTCGTCATCAACGAGATCAACACGATGCCGGGCTTCACGCCGATCTCGATGTACCCGGCGATGTGGCAGGCGAGCGGTGTCAGCTACGCGGAGCTGGTGGACAGGCTGATCCAGGCGGCTCTGAGCCGGTCCACGGGACTGCGCTAGGGCCTGAACTCTCGGAGAGGCCCCGGGCCCTCAGTCGGCGATCCCCTCGGGGATCGCCTTCTTGACGGCGGAGGCCAGGTCGATCAGCACACCCGAGGTGTCCCGCCCCTCGGGCACCGTGACCTCGACATAGGCGAGGCGACTCGCGGTCGTGAACCGGTACGCCCCGTCGTCCCCCTTCTCCATCAGCCAATTGACCCCGTTCACCCCGCCGGCCACCGCGTCCGGGTCTGCGCCCGTCGCCACCTTGGGATCGGTCATCTTCGGCGGTCGCTCGACCCCGCAGCGCAGTATGATCGCCGGGTTCCCCCAGCCCGCTGTCAGCGCGGACGCGGGCGAGGGATCCCGGCGGTGCTGGTCGTCCACCACGGACGGCAGTGCTCTGTCCAGGTTCCGGCACAGCTCGGTGACGGTCGCCGAGGGGCTGGGAACCGCCGCCGACACGTCACCGTCTGCTGAGGAACAGCCCACCGCAGCCAGCAGGAGGGCGAGCGGGGGCAGGACGACCGGCCGGGGACGGAAAGCGTTCACCGGCCAAGGGTAGACGGGGGCTACAGATGCACCACCGGGCAGGTCAGGGTGCGGGTGATCCCGTCCACTTGCTGGACCTTGGCGACCACCATGCGACCGAGGTCGTCGACCGTGTCGGCCTGGGCCCGCACGATCACGTCGTAGGGACCTGTGACGTCCTCGGCCTGGACGATCCCAGGGATCTTGCTGATCGTCTCGGCGACGGTCGACGCCTTGCCGACCTCCGTCTGGATCAGGATGTACGCCTGTACCACGGAACCTCCAGGGCGGCCACGAGGATCATGTGGGGAAAAGGAACGCCACGGTATCGCGTTGCCGCTCGCCGCGGGGAGACCTGCGCGGACCGCGGCTCGCGCGCCGGGGTGCGGGCACGACCGAAGTTGACGGATGTCCCGACCGTATCGAGGACACTGGTGACGCGCGACCGGGCACGGACAGGGACAGAAGGGGAGCTGGGGCGATGAAGGGCACTGTTGGTGAGCTCGGGGAGTTCGGGCTCATCAGGGAGCTCACCTCCCGTCTCACCACCACGTCGGCGGTCCGGGTCGGACCCGGTGACGACGCCGCGGTGGTGGCCGCGCCCGACCGCCGGGTCGTGGCGAGCACCGACATCCTGCTGGAGGGCCGGCACTTCCGCCGGGACTGGTCCACCGCCTACGACGTCGGCCGCAAGGCCGCCGCCCAGAACCTCGCCGACATCGCCGCGATGGGAGCCGTGCCGACCGCACTGCTCCTCGGCCTCGTGGTGCCCGGCGAACTGCCGGTCACCTGGCCCACCGAGCTGATGGACGGCCTGCGCGACGAGTGCCAGGTCGCCGGCGCCTCGGTGGTCGGCGGCGATGTCGTACGCGGCGACACGATCATGGTGTCGATCACCGCGCTCGGCGATCTGCGCAACCAGGAGCCGGTCACCCGGTCCGGTGCCCAGCCCGGCGACCTCGTCGCGGTGACCGGCTGGCTGGGCTGGTCCGCCGCAGGGTACGCGGTCCTCTCCCGCGGATTCCGCTCCCCCCGCGCCTTCGTCGAGGCCCACCGCCGCCCCGAGCCGCCGTACCACGCGGGTCCCGCCGCCGCCGCCCTGGGCGCGACCTCGATGTGCGACGTGAGCGACGGGCTGATCGCTGACCTGGGTCACATCGCGGAGGCCAGCAAGGTCCGCATCGACATCCGCTCCGGCGCCATCGACGTGCCCTCCCAGATGAACGACATCGGGCAGGCCGTCGGCGTCGACCCCATCCAGTGGGTGCTGACCGGCGGCGAGGACCACGCGATCGTGGCGACCTTCCCGCCGGACGTGAAGCTCCCGGCCCGCTGGAAGGTGATCGGCGAGGTCCTCAACCCCTCCGCGCTGCCCCAGGTGACGGTCGACGGAGCCCCCTGGACCAGCAAGGGCGGCTGGGACCACTTCGGGGACATGGAGTCGTGATACCCCCGAGGGTCCTGACGGTGGCCGGCTCCGACTCCGGCGGCGGCGCCGGCATCCAGGCCGACCTCAAGACGATGCTCGCGCTCGGCACCCACGGCATGAGCGTGGTCACCGCCGTCACCGCGCAGAACTCCCTCGGCGTCCAAGGCGTCTGGGAGCTGCCCGTGGAGGCGGTGCGCGCCCAGTACCGCAGCGTCGTCGACGACATCGGCGTAGGGGCCGTGAAGACCGGGATGCTGTCCTCCGCCGAACTCGTCGAAGCGGTGGCCGAGTTGATCGCCGGCACCGACGCGCCGGTGGTCGTCGACCCGGTCGGCGTCTCCAAGCACGGCGACCCGCTGCTGGCCGCCTCGGCCCTCGACTCCGTCCGCACCAGGCTGCTGCCGGCCGCCACCGTCGCCACGCCCAACCTCGACGAGGTGGCCCAGCTGACCGGCGTACGCGTCGAGTCGGAGCGCGATCTCAGGCAGGCCGCGGCGGCCGTCCTGGCGTACGGGCCGCGCTGGGTGCTGATCAAGGGCGGGCATCTGCCCGGCGACGCCGTCGACCTGCTCACCGACGGCTCCGAGGAGCACTGGCTGCGCGCGCCCCGGCACGACAACCGGCACACCCACGGCACGGGCTGCACCCTCGCCTCGGCGATCGCGGCACAGCTCGCGAAGGGGCGGACCGTGCCGGAGGCGGTGGCGGCGGCCAAGGAGTACGTCACCGGGGCGATCGCGGCGGGCTTCGCCCTCGGCGGCGGGATCGGGCCGGTGGATCATGGCTGGCGGCTCGGACGGGCGAGGGGCCTCACGCCGCCGGATGCTCCGGGAGTCTGATGTCCGTCGCGGGGCCCGCTCGGTGGCCCGCAGAGACCGTCAGACGGTCGGCGGGCATGGCAGAAAGCCGGCCCACCAATGGTGGACCGGCTTTGTGCAGCAACCAGCAGTGGCCGCGCGCGATGTGAGGTCCCCCCGTCTCGAGCGAAGCCGAGAGGTGGGGGATATGCGTCAGCGCGAGACCTTGCCGGCCTTGATGCACGAGGTGCAAGCGTTCACGCGCTTCGGCGTCCCACCGACTACGGTACGCACGCGCTGGATGTTCGGGTTCCAGCGACGGGGCGTACGACGGTGGGAGTGCGAGATGCTATTGCCGAAGCCCGGCCCCTTGCCGCAGACGTCGCAGTTGGCAGCCACCGGTCACTCCAAAGACTTCAGATGCACTTACGGTTGATCCCGGCATGCCGGGATC
>NZ_MUBA01000787.1:569-734 GCF_002154575.1 Streptomyces bobili | reverse complement strand
GAGCTTGTCGGCGGCTGCCTGGGCGGCGGTCCGGATGAGCTCGATGGAGCGGTCAGTGGCGGTCACTACATGGCTTTCCGTCGGTGGTCGTTTGACCTCAAGGGTCTCACGGCCGCCGACGGCACCCCACGCGAATACACCCGGCCCCGCGACGCCGGCATGATC
>NZ_MUBA01000787.1:267-543 GCF_002154575.1 Streptomyces bobili | reverse complement strand
GCGGACGCGGTGCCCGCAGTGCCGCCGTCCAGGAAGGTGAAGCCGCCGTTGAGGAGCACCACGCGCGCGTCCTCGGTGGTGGCCCTGACTCCGCTGGCGTTCCGCACGGAGACGCTGACCGCCGCGTCCTTCGCGGGACTCTTCGCTGTGCCCCCGAGGACGTTCTTGACCACGCTCGCACTGGCCTCGGCGCTGAGTGTGCCGTCGGCCTGGACGGGCAGCATGGCGGTCTTGAAGTCGCCGCCCTTGGCGAGGTCGGCGAGGTTGGCGAGGAAG
>NZ_MUBA01000787.1:0-236 GCF_002154575.1 Streptomyces bobili | reverse complement strand
TCTGCACGGTGACGGTGGCGCCCTGCGGGTCGGACGACACCTTGCGCAGCACGGCCTGCATGACTTGGCCGAACCGCTTCAGCTGGGCGTTCTGGGCCTCGCCCTCGGCGCGGTAGGTGGCGTAGGCGACGGCCATCTTGCCGCTCAGGGACTGGCCCTCGCCCTTGCTGACGAGCGGGGCCTGGCCCTTCTTCTTGGCGGCCGGGTCGGGCACGGCGGTGTCCGTGTCGACCTCG
>NZ_MUBA01000786.1 GCF_002154575.1 Streptomyces bobili | reverse complement strand
CGGGCCGACCTGGTCGGCCCGCCGCCCCCGTCCCCCGCCGGCCGGCCCGCGCCGCCCGGAGCGCCCCTGTGGCCGGCGCTGCTCGCCGCCACCACGCACGATCCGGTGCAGCGGGCGGACATCGCCGCCCTGTGGCGCCAGACGGTCAACTCGGCGCTCACCTATGGCATGGCGCACGACGTCCTCACCGACTGGGCCCGTCTGGTCGACCACGACCCGCGCGGACGCGCGGCTCTCGCGGTGCTGCTGGCCGACGCGGCCGGCGACCGGCGTACCCGAGTGATCCTTCGGCACCTGGCCGACGGTTGGATCCGCGGCACCGCGGGACGCAGCGCACCGCGTTCCGGCCACCGTCTACTCGCCCGTCTCGACGCAGGGAGCGGCTCACCGTGACACCGCACGAAGCACCACAGCAATCCCTCTTCACCGGCCCACTGCCCGTGAGCATGTCGGACCGGGGCGGCTCGGTACGCCCGGGGCAGGCCATCCTGTTCAGCAGCGAGGAAGGCGAACTGACCGAACTGCCGCGCAAACCCACGGCGTTCGGCTCTCTGCGCTACCGCTACCGCTACGAGGTGGACCTCTCGGACCACACGGTGAGCTGGTCGGAGCCACTGCAGAGCGGCACCGGCGGATTCCACTTCCAGGCCGCGTTCGAGGCCCGCTGGAAGGTCTCCGAGGCGGCGGAGGTCGTCCGCCGCGGCATCCGCTCCGTCGGCGACGGGCGGGACGCGGTGTGCGTGGCGATGCGCGACCTGCTCTGGCCGCACGCCGCGCGGTACGGGATCGAGCGGATGGAGGAGTTCGCCGGGTTCGTACGGGGGTCGCTGTGCAGTCGGCCGCACCGGCTGGCGACCGGCCTCACCGTGGACTCCCTCATCGTGCGGATCTACCTCGACGAGGCCGCTGCCGGCCAGCTGCGAGCGCTCAAGCAGCGCGACTTCGACAAGCAGCTCGCCGTCGCGGGGCACGCCGTGGCGATGACCGAGCACACTCTCGACCAGGAACTCCAGACCAAGCGCAGGGAAGCACTGCTGGCGGCGGCTCGCGGCGAGGGCGGCCTGCTGGTCGAACTCATCGCTCAGGACCCGTCGAAGCTCCACGAGATCATGCGTGAACTGGGCCAGCGGCACGACGTGGCGGTGGAGCAGAAGGGCCGCATGCTGCGGGACCTCGTCGAAGCGGGCCACATCCAGCCCGCCGAGGCCCAGCAGATGTGGTACGAGATGCACAGCCCGGCCCCGCTGTTCGGCGCCGCCGCGCTCCCGGTCACGGCGCCCACCGCTCCCCCCGCGCAGCTGACGCAGGGACCTGCGGCGGTTCCGGCGGGCCACTCGGCGCCGCCCGGCCCCGCTCCCAGCGGCCTGCCGGGTGGCGCGACGGGGGGCCCGGCCATCGTGGCCGGCACGGTCGTACCCGTCGCGGGAGCGCAGAAGGCGCCCAAGCCCCGGCGACGCGCGGGAGCGACGGCGTTCCCCGCCGCCGGTACCGCCACGCCGGCACCCCCTGCCGC
>NZ_MUBA01000785.1 GCF_002154575.1 Streptomyces bobili | reverse complement strand
CCCCCGGAGGGGCGGGCCCTCACGCCTCCGGGGCCACGGGCCTCCCCCGGCGCCCCACCTGGGTCCGGACCGCGCCCATGCTGGCCGCGATGACCAGGGCGATCGCCGCCGCTTCCATGGTGGACAGGGTCTGGTCGAGGATGAGGAAGCCGGCCGCCGCCGCGAGGGCCGGTTCGAGGCTCATCATGATCGCGAAGGTGGAGGCGGGCAGGCGGCGCAGGGCGAGGAGTTCGAGGGTGTAGGGCAGGACCGAGGACAGGACCGCCACCGCCGCGCCGAGGCCCAGCGTCACCGGGTCGAGGAGCTTCGTGCCCGACTCGACGATGCCCAGCGGCAGGAACAGCACCGCGCCCACCGCCATCGCCAGCGCGAGCCCGTCCGCCTGCGGGAACCGGCGTCCCGTACGGCCGCTGAAGACGATGTACGCCGCCCACATCACGCCCGCCGTCAGCGCGAACGCGGCGCCCAGCGGGTCGAGGTCGCCGACCCCGCCCCCGCCGAGCAGGAACACGCCGGCGAGCGCGAGCCCGGCCCACACGAGGTTGACGGCGCGCCGCGAGACCAGGACGGAGAGGGCGAGGGGGCCCAGGACCTCCAGCGTGACGGCCGTACCCAGGGGGATGCGGTCGACGGACTGGTAGAAGAGGCCGTTCATCGCGGCCATGGTGACGCCGAAGACGACGACCGTGCCCCAGTCGGCACGGGAGTATCCGCGCACCTTGGGCCGGCAGACGACGAGCAGGACGACGGCCGCGACCAGCAACCGCAGCGCCACGACGCCCAGCGCGCCCGCGCGGGGCATCAGGGTCACAGCGAGCGCGCCGCCGAACTGGACGGACACCCCTCCGGCGAGCACCAGCCCGACGGGACCGAGGGCGCCCCATCGGGCGGGGGCGGAGGCCGGATCGGCCGCACCGGCCGAGGTGGCGGGCTGCCGGGCGGGCGCGGCGGTGTCGGGCGTACTCACGGGCGGTCCAGGGGTTCGGTGGGCTCTGCGCCAACAAGGCATGGCGTGCATCACGATGTACTGCCGAGTCCAGGGTAATGGACTACGTCAGGAGTGTGAAGTGAATTTGCCACTGTCCGGCGGAGTCAACCGCCGCGGAGCCCACCCGTAGGCCTCAGCGGCGCGCCATGTACAGGTCGAGCGCCCGCTGGAGCACCCGGTTCAGCGGGAAGTCCCACTCCCCGAGGTACTCCGCGGCCTGGCCGCCCGTGCCGACCTTGAAGCGCAGGAGTCCGAGGAGGTGGTTGCCGTCCTCCAGGGTGTCGGTGATGCCGCGCAGGTCGTAGACGGCGGCGCCGAGTGCGTGGGCGTCGGACATCATGCGCCACTGCATGGCGTTGTTGGGCTGGACCTCGCGTCTGCGGCTGGTGGAGGCGCCGTAGGAGTACCAGACG
>NZ_MUBA01000784.1 GCF_002154575.1 Streptomyces bobili | reverse complement strand
CCCGGCGGGCCGCCGCGGCGGTGACGAACACCGAGGGTGTGCAGCGTGCTTCGCGGGCGTTCGCACGCAGGAGTCCGGTCAGGTCGGGGTCGAGGGGGATGCGCAATTCGGCGCCGTCCGGCAGCCAGCCCGGCTCGGGCCGCCGCTCCCCGATCCACGGCGTGGGGAACCCGGACAGTTCGGTACGCCAGAACTCCCAGTCGCGGGGCCTGCGATGCTCGCGCGAGGCCAGGATCTCCGAGTACCGGTCGGCCGGTGCCGGCGGCTCGGCGGGGCCGCGCAGATAGGCGTCCTGAAGGTCCGTCACCACTTGGTGCAGGGAGAACAGGTCCATCACGAGCCGGTGGAAGGTGAGGAGCAGGACGGCGCTGTCGTCGCCGAGGACGGTCAGGGTGGCGCGCGCCAGGGGCTCGCCGGTGAGGGGGAAGATCTCCGCGTGGGCCGTGGCCGCCGCCCGGCGTATCTCGGCGAGGTGCTCGGCCCGGTCGGCAGACAGGTCCGGGCGGTGCAGGACGCGCAGTTCGTGGTGCTCGGCCGGCCCGGGAATCAGCG
>NZ_MUBA01000783.1 GCF_002154575.1 Streptomyces bobili | reverse complement strand
GAGAACTCCGCGATGGACTCCGACGCGGGCCTCTTCGTGCGCCGCGACCCCGAACACGCGGGCCCCGACCTGATGTTCCACTTCTACCAGATCCCCTTCACGGACAACCCGGAGCGCCTCGGCTACGAACGGCCCCCGTACGGCGTCTCGATGACCCCCAACATCCCGAAGCCGAAGAGCCGCGGCCGGCTCTACCTGACCAGCCCGGACCCGTCCGTGAAGCCGGCCCTGGACTTCCGCTACTTCACCGACGCGGACGACTACGACGGCCGAACCCTCGTCGACGGGATCAGGATCGCCCGCGAGATCGCGAAGACCGAGCCGCTCGCCGGCTGGCTCAAGCGCGAGGTGGCCCCCGGCCCGCACATCACGGGCGACGAGGAGCTGAGCGAGTACGCCCGCAAGGTCGCACACACCGTGTACCACCCGGCGGGCACCTGCCGGATGGGCGCGGCCGACGACGAACTGGCCGTCGTCGACCCGAAGTTGCGCGTCCGCGGCCTGGACGGCCTGCGCGTCGCCGACGCCTCGGTGTTCCCGACCATGACCGCGGTGAACCCGATGATCGGCGTGCTGATGGTCGGGGAACGAGCCGTCGACCTGATCGGAGGCGGTGCGTGATGACCACGATCCCCGCGACCCCCTCCACCCAGGCC
>NZ_MUBA01000782.1 GCF_002154575.1 Streptomyces bobili | reverse complement strand
GCCGGGGTGGGCGTGGCGGGTTCGGGATCCGGGGCCGCCTTGCTCAGACTGACCGTCAGCACCGGGGCCGGCTCCGGGCCCTGCGGGACCGTCACCTCGGCCGGCGGCCTGACCGCGGCCAGTGAGGCCAGCAGTTTCCCGTACGACTCCCTCTTGCGGCCGCTCGGAGTCGAGCGGCCGGTCTCCCACGCGCGCACCGTCTCCCTGCTGACGCCCAGTCGTGCCGCCAGCTGAGCCTGTGTCAGCGAGCCCAGCTCGCGCAGGCGTCGGCGTTCCTTGGGTGGGGGGAGCGGGGTGTCGAAGCTCTGGGTCACAGGGCACCCCTTCGTACGAAAAAGTACATAAACGTATATTGAGCGACACCACGGAGGTTCGCCTGTTACGACGGGAAAGCGCGTGTCGTTGCGACCATGGCGGGCGTGATCCAGCTGACCGCTCGCCGCTCGCCGTTGCCGCTCCTCCTCGCCCGGCTGCGTGACCGATCCCCGGGACTGGCCGCCGGACTGCTCGGCGGTGTCCTGGCGGCCGGGCTCGGGCTCGGCTCGTTCGCCGTGCTGGTGATGGTGCTGTGGATCAGCTCGCCCTACCCCGACAGCGGGCCCGGCGGTGCGCTGCACGTCGCCGCCGCGCTGTGGCTGCTCGCGCACGGGGTGGAACTGGTGCGCGCCGACACCCTGTCCGGGGTTCCCGCGCCCGTCGGCGTCACGCCCCTGCTGCTCCTCGCCGCGCCCGTGTGGCTGCTGCACCGGGCCGCGCGCGACGCGGTGGACGGGGCGGAGGGCGCCCCTCTGGTGAGCGCCCGCACCGCGTGGACCGGAGTCGTCCTCGGGTACCTCGCCGTCGCCGCGGCCGTCGCGGGATATGCCGCCGGAGGCGCCCTGCGGCCCTCCTGGGCGTGGGCCGCGGCGTCCCTGCCGGCGGTGGTGGCCGCCGCCGCGGGGATGGGGGCGTGGACGGCGTACGGGCGTCCTCGTGGGCCGGTGGAGCGGGTGCTGGTGCTGCTGCCGCGCGGGCTGCGGCGGCTGGTGCTCGGCGTGGAGGGGCGCGAGCGGGTGGGGG
>NZ_MUBA01000781.1 GCF_002154575.1 Streptomyces bobili | reverse complement strand
TCACCAAGGTCACCGGCGACGCCGTCGACGTCGTCGCCGGTGACCTTGGTGATCCGCTTCGCGCGCTTCGACGCGCGGTGGGCCAATGCGAGCGACTCCACCCACCCTTCGACAGTGGCGTGCAGGGCGGTCCACTGATGCGAGTGGATGCCGAACTCGTCGGCCGGCCCGATCATGAACGCGTACGGGACCGCACACCGCTGGTCCCCTGCCTCGAACGACCACCCGCCGGACGCCGACGCTTCCGGCGCGTCGGGATGGAAGTACTTGGGGCCGCCGTCGTACTGCGGTCCGGGTGGCAGGACCAGGCCGCCCCAGCGCTGCCGGAAGGCGATCATGCGGTCGATCACCGCCGCCGGTACGTCCCGCTCCAGCCACCACCGCCTGTGTTCCTCGACCGACGGGGTGTCGACCCTGATCCCATGCGAACTAACGAAGGACCGCGCCGTGTCAGTCAGCCCACAGGGAAGGTCGCGAGAGACGAGATTCACCCGGCGCACGCTACCCGGCGCCCACCGGCAGAAGACGACGAAGGGCCCCACCGCGAACGGTGGGGCCCTTCGACATCGTGCCCGGTGAGGCACTGGCGGAGGATACGAGATTCGAACTCGTGAGGGGTTGCCCCCAACACGCTTTCCAAGCGTGCGCCCTAGGCCACTAGGCGAATCCTCCGCGGCAAACAATACAAGACGTTGAGGAGTGCTCGCGAACTCGTTCCCCCTGGCCGCCATCGGGTACTGTGAGCGCAGCCCCTCACGCGGCGCTATCTGACTGAACTCCCCCAGGGCCGGAAGGCAGCAAGGGTAGGTCGGCTCTGGCGGGTGCGTGGGGGGCGCTTGCGTTCCCGGGGCGGACTCGGGGCGGGGCCGGTTGTCGGTGGGCGCCTATAACCTCGTATGCGTGTCGTCTCTCGCGCTGTACCGCCGCTATCGCCCGGAGTCGTTCGCCGAGGTCATCGGGCAGGAGCATGTCACCGACCCGTTGCAGCAGGCGCTGCGGAACAACCGGGTCAATCACGCGTACCTGTTCAGCGGGCCGCGCGGATGTGGCAAGACGACCAGCGCGCGCATCCTGGCCCGCTGCCTGAACTGCGAGAAGGGCCCCACGCCCACGCCGTGCGGCGAGTGCCGGTCGTGTCAGGACCTGGCGCGTACCGGGCCGGGTTCGATCGACGTCATCGAGATCGACGCCGCTTCGCACGGCGGTGTGGACGACGCCCGTGACCTGCGGGAAAAGGCCTTCTTCGGGCCCGCGGGCAGCCGTTACAAGATCTATATCATCGACGAGGCCCACATGGTCACGTCGGCCGGCTTCAACGCGCTGCTCAAGGTCGTCGAAGAGCCGCCGGAGCATCTCAAGTTCATCTTCGCCACCACCGAGCCCGAGAAGGTCATCGGCACCATCCGGTCCCGGACCCACCACTACCCCTTCCGGCTCGTGCCGCCGGGGACGCTGCGGGAGTACCTGGGTGAGGTGTGCCAGAAGGAGGACATCCCGGTCGAGGAGGGGGTTCTGCCGCTCGTCGTGCGCTCCGGCGCCGGCTCCGTGCGTGACTCCATGTCCGTCATGGACCAGCTCCTCGCGGGCGCGGGCGAGGCGGGTGTGACGTACGCCATGGCGACCTCCCTCCTCGGGTACACGGACGGCTCGCTGCTCGACTCCGTCGTCGAGTCGTTCGCCACCGGTGACGGCGCCGCCGCCTTCGAGGTCGTGGACCGGATCATCGAGGGGGGCAACGACCCGCGGCGGTTCGTCGCCGACCTGCTGGAGCGGCTGCGTGACCTCGTCATCCTCGCCGCCGTCCCGGACGCCGCGGAGAAGGGGCTCATCGACGCCCCCTCCGACGTCATCGAGCGGATGCAGGCCCAGGCGGGCGTCTTCGGCGCCGCCGAGCTGAGCCGGGCCGCCGACCTCGTCAACCAGGGCCTCACCGAGATGCGCGGCGCCCACTCGCCCCGCCTCCAGCTCGAGCTGATCTGCGCCCGCGTCCTGCTCCCGGCTGCCTACGGGGACGAGCGCTCCGTCATGGCCCGCCTCGACCGGATCGAGCGCGGCGTGAACTTCTCGGCGGGCGCGGCCCCCGCCGGAATGCCCGCCGTCGGATACGTCCCCGGACCGGAGGCCCACGGGCCGGCCGCCCAGGCCCCTGCCGTTGCCCCCGGTTCCCCTGTTGCCCCGGTTGCCCCCGTTC
>NZ_MUBA01000780.1 GCF_002154575.1 Streptomyces bobili | reverse complement strand
GCTGGAGGGCGTGAGCGAGAAGCTCACGCCCTCCAGCACCTCACCGACGGGCCTCACGACCCGCTCCCGGACAGGCGGCGTCACCAGGTTCACCGAGGCGCCCGGCGGCGAGACCGTCGTGGGCGTCGCCTCGTCCGCCGCCTGTGCCTGTCCGCCGAAGAGGAACCCCAGCGCGAAGAGTCCGCCCAGCAGCAGCGCGGCGCGCAGCGCGATGCGCGGGGCGGCGGCGGGCAGCAGAGCGGGGCGGGGCAAGGGGGAGGAACCTCCCGTGTGACGAAACGAGGCGCTCGATCCTCGCACGGGTGTCCCGAGGTAGCGCAAGCCCCCTCCTACCGATGGGTCGTCATGTCCCGTTTGCCGCCGGGTTGTCCGGGTCGGGCACGGGAAGCGGGCGTTTCTCGATAGCCGCCGCCATCACGTCAGGGAAGCGGTCGGGCGTACAGGCGAAGGCGGGTGCGCCCAGCGCCGCCAGGGCGGCGGCGTGCTCGCGGTCGTAGGCGGGCGTTCCCTCGTCCGAGAGCGCGAGCAGGGCGACGAACTGCATCCCCGACGCCTTCATCGCCGCGACCCGCTTCAGCATCTCGTCACGTATGCCTCCCTCGTAGAGGTCGCTGATGAGCACCAGCACGGTCTCGGCGGGCCGGGTGATCCGCGACTGGCAGTAGGCGAGCGCCCGGTTGATGTCGGTGCCGCCGCCGAGCCGGGTGCCGAACAGGACGTCCACCGGATCGTCGAGCTGGTCGGTGAGGTCGACGACCGCCGTGTCGAAGACGACGAGCCGGGTGCTGATCGACCGCATCGACGCCAGCACGGCTCCGAACACGGAGGCGAAGACGACCGAGGCCGCCATCGACCCCGACTGGTCGACGCAGAGGATCACCTCCTTCTTCACGGACTGCGAGGCCCGCCCGTACCCGATGAGCCGCTGGGGCACGACCGTCCCGTGCTCGGGCAGGTAGTGCTTGAGGTTGGCGGCGATCGTGCGGTTCCAGTCGATGTCGTGGTGGCGCGGCCGGGCGACCCGGGCACTGCGGTCGAGGGCGCCGGTCAGGGTCGCGCGGGTGCGGGTGGCGAGCCGCTTCTCCAGGTCCTCGACGACCTTGCGCACGACGGCCCGTGCCGTCTCCTTCGTGGTCTCCGGCATCGCCTTGTCGAGGGAGAGGAGCGTGCCGACGAGGTGCACGTCGGCCTCCACCGCCTCCAGCATCTCCGGCTCCAGCAGCAGGGTGGCCAGGCCGAGCCGGTCGATGGCGTCGCGCTGCATGACCTGGACGACGGAGGAGGGGAAGTACGTCCGGATGTCTCCGAGCCAGCGCGCCACGGACGGCGCCGACGCCCCCAGCCCCGCCGAACGGTCC
>NZ_MUBA01000779.1 GCF_002154575.1 Streptomyces bobili | reverse complement strand
TGTGTATAAGCAACAGGCCCCACCCACCCAGGAGCCGCCCAGGAACCCGACGGCCCGGCAGACCTCAGCTGAGGGTCTTCAGCGCCGCCGCGTCGTAGGGCTTCAGCTCGTCGAAGCGGCCGGCCAGCACCTTGGCCGCCCNNCCTCGAGGAACTCGCCGTCGAGACCGACCGAGCCGACGGTGATGGTGGGCCGCCCGGTCAGCTTCTTCGTCCAGCCCGCGAGGTTGAGGTCGGAGCCGTCGAACTCCGGGGCCCAGTAGCGGCGGGTGGAGGCGTGGAAGGCGTCGGCGCCGGCCGCGGCGAGCGGGGCGAGGATGGCCTCCAGCTCCTCGGGGGTCTCGGCGAGGCGCGCGTCGTAGGCCTCCTGCTTCCACTGCGAGTAGCGGAAGATGACCGGGAACTCCGCCGACACCGTCTGGCGTACGGCGGCGACGATCTCCGCCGCGAACCTGGTGCGGGCGACCGGGTCGCCGCCGTAGGCGTCGGAGCGGCGGTTGGTGCCCGCCCACAGGAACTGGTCGACCAGGTAGCCGTGGGCGCCGTGGATCTCCACGCCGTCGAAGCCGATGCGTTCGGCAGCCGCGGCGGCCTCGGCGAACGCGCCGATGACGTCGTCCAGGTCGCGCTGGGTCATCGCCTTGCCGGTGCCCTCGGTGCCGTCCAGGCGCACACCGGAGGGGCCGACGGCGGGGGCGTCCACGACGGGCGGCTCACCCTGGTTGCGCACCATGCCGATGTGCCACAGCTGCGGCACGATCGTCCCGCCGCCCGCGTGCACGGCCTCGGCGACCTTCGCCCACCCGGCCAGCTGCTCCTCGCCGTGGAACCGCGGCACCCGGTCGCTCTGCCCGGCCGAGTCGTGGCCGACGTACGTGCCCTCGGTGACGATCAGGCCGACACCGGCGGCGGCACGGCGGCCGTAGTACGACGCCACGTCCTCGCCGGGAACACCGCCGGGCGAGAACATGCGGGTCATGGGGGCCATGGCGATGCGGTTCGGGACGGTCAGGCCGTTGAGGGAGACGGGGCGCGCGAGAATCTCGGCGGCGCGGGAAGCGGCGGGAGTGGCGGTCACGACAGGGGACTCCTCGGAGAGGTCGCGGCGGGCATCGGCCGAGCCGTCAAGCATCGACCGATAGGACATTCCGGACGGTATGTGCACATGCAAGAACCGCCCTCTCCGTCAACCAGGCGGCCCTCCCCCACCATTCCGCCGACCGCCCACGACTACTGTGATCCGGGCCACGTCGCAGCACCCGGCGCCCCGGCAGAATGCCCCCATGCCGAAGCCCTCGCCGGTGGTTCCCCCGCACGAACTGGAACGTTCCTCCGTGGTCGCCAACAGCACCATGAACCGTGAACGCGGCCTCACCGGGGTGAACAGCTACACCCGCGAACTCGGCTTCCACCCCCTGGAGTCCCTGGCCGGCCGGCCCGCCCCCGGCTGGCTGGACCTGTGCAGCGGCGAGGGCCGTGCCCTGCGCCAGGCCGCCGCCGAACTGCCCGCCACCGCGACCCTCACCGGCGTCGACCTGGTGGGCCCCCTCGTCCCCACCCCGGCCCCGCCCGTCCTGGAGGAGATCATCGCCTCCGTCACCTCCTGGGCGCCGACCCGGACGTACGACCTCGTCACCTGCGTACACGGCCTGCACTACGTCGGCGACCAGCTCGGGCTCCTCGGCCGGGCCGCCTCCTGGCTCACCCCGGACGGGCTGCTGGCCGCGCACTTCGACCCGTCCTCGATCCGACGCGCGGACGGCTCACCCGCCGGCCGCCCCGCCCTCGCGGCGCTGCGCGCGGCCGGCTTCCACTACAGCCCCCGCCACCACCTGCTCACCCTCCGGGGCGCCCGGACCCTCACCCTGCCGTTCCGCTACACCGGCGCGGACCCGACCGCCGGCCCCAACTACACGGGCCAGCCCGCGGTCGCCTCCCACTACGAGCGCTGACACCACCGGCACCGGCACACAGCCGGGTGTGAAACGACCGAG
>NZ_MUBA01000778.1 GCF_002154575.1 Streptomyces bobili | reverse complement strand
CGCCGACCGGGTCGCGGCGGCGCTGCGGGCCGGGGTGGAGCGGGCGGGGATCCAGCGGCCGGGCGCTCAGCCGCCGGTCGTGGTGGTCGGCGTCGCGGGCGGCTGGGCGGCGGCCTCGGCGGGCCTTCGGCACGCGGCGGAGACGGCGACGGCGGCGCAGGGCCTGTCGGACCGGCCCTGGTACGACGCCCGCCGCCTCGACATCGACCTGCTGCTGTGGCGGCTGCGCGATCATCCCGACCTCGCGGCCTTCGTGGACCGCGCGATCGGTCCGGTCCGCGACCACGACCACCGCTCCAGGCCGCCCCTGCTGCCCACCCTGGAGACCTACCTGGCGCACGCGGGGCGCAAGGCGGAGACGGCCCGCGAGCTGCACCTCAACCGGCAGACGCTCTACAACCGCCTCGCCCGTATCGGCGAGTTGCTGGGCACCGACCTCGACGACCCGCAGACGGTCCTGGCGTTGAGCCTGGCGCTGCGGGCCCGACGGCTCGTGCCCTGAGGTTCCCTCCACGCGCCGGCGGGCCACACGGGCACGCGTCAGATCATCGGCAGCGGCTGGGTCAACTCGTCGTACACGCTGAGGACCTGGGCGACGGTCTCGTCCTCGCTCGGCCAGGTGGCCGCCTGCCGGATGCCCGACTCCCGGAGCAGCTCGCGGCGTTCGGGGTCGGCGAGGAGGCGTACGACGGCGTCGGCGAAGGCGTCCGCGTCGCCGTGCGGGACGAGTTCGGCCGCGTCGCCGACGAGTTCACGCACGCCGCCGGTCAGCGCGGCGACGAGCGGCACGCGCGCGTGGAGGGCCTCCTGCGCCAGCACCGAGCGCGACTCCCCCGCACCGGGCAGCAGGGCGAGGTCGGCGGCGGCCAGGAGTTCGCTCACGTCGTCCCGCCGTCCGAGAAGCCGCACGGGCAGTGCCTCGTCCTCGATACGGCGCTGGAGTTCCGCCCGCAGCGGCCCCTCCCCGGCGACCGCGACTAGCGGCACGGGGTCCAGCCTGCCCCACACGCGGGCGGCGTCGAGCAGGACGTCGTACCCACGAGGGCGTTCGAGGGAGCCGACCGCCATCAGCAACGGGCGGCCGATCGCGCCGAGTTCGGCCCGCACCTTCGCACGCGGCCGTTCGGGGTCCTCCTCGGCCCTGCGGGGTCCGGGGAGTGCCACCGCGGCGAGCCGGGCGTCCCGGGCGCCGGTGCGGCGCGCCCGGTCCACGAGGTCGGAGGTGGTGCCCAGCACCACGGCGGCCGCCCTGGCGACCCGCCGCTCCAGCAGGCGCAGCAGATGGGCGCGGGCGCCCTCGGCGTGGGCCCGGTTGTGCCAGGTGACGACGAGCGGGGTGCGCCGCCCGCCGAGCGCGAGCACGGCCCGGAAGGAGGCGTGCAGGCCGTGCGCGTGGACGAGGTCGGCATCGGTGCAGGCCGCCCGCAGCGCCGCCACGGACGAGGGATCGCTGCTGCGCGGCACGGGCACGTGGTCGGCTCCGGCACCCGTGAAGTCGTAGGCGTGATCGGACTCGGTGGGGGCGCACACCGTCACCCGCACGCCCCGCGCGACGAGCCCCGCGGCCAGGGAGCGCACATGGGCGCTGCTGACGGCATTGCCGCCGCCCAGCACCTGCACGGTGCGCAGCGGCGACTGGCCGTGCGGTGAGTGGCTGCTCACGTGGCCGGGGCTCCTGGTTCGGCGTCGGTCGGTCACGAAGGAACGTACAGAAGGGACTCGGGCACAGGGGTGGACCGCTCGCGCTCCTCCATGTCCTCCGCCCAAGGATGCCAGGACGTACGGGTGTTCCGTGCCGCCGAGCACCCGCGGCCCCGGCAACACGCCTCCGCATGTCACCCACACGAGTGAAGGAGGGCGGGGTTCCGTTCGACGGGTGAGCCGGTCGGCGGGGCTCGGTGACGGCCCGCCAGGGGCGGTGAAAGCCCTCCGCGGGGCGCGGCGGAAGCCGCCCCGTCCGCAACTGATGGCACCGCGGCACACGAAGCCGGCCCTCCCGGCGTGTCCGAAGGGACCGCCGGGTGGGTCACGGCCCACCGCGTCGCCCCACTCACACCGGCGCGCGCCCCCGCGCCCGCGCCCCCCAGGGGACCCGCGCCACCC
>NZ_MUBA01000078.1:281-7027 GCF_002154575.1 Streptomyces bobili | reverse complement strand
TTGATGCCGACGCCGACCACGACGCCGTCCGCCCCGGCCCGTTCCGCGAGGATCCCGCCGGCCTTGCGTTCCTCGCCGCCGACGGTCACCAGCAGGTCGTTGGGCCACTTCAGCGCCGTATCGACGCCCGCGGCGCGGGACAGGCCGGTCGCCACCGCGACGCCGGTCAGCAGGGGCAGCCACCCCCACCGGGCCACGGGCACCTCGGCCGGGCGCAGCAGCACGGAGAAGAAGAGCCCGGACCGCGGGGGCGCCGTCCACCGCCGGTCGAGCCGTCCCCGTCCGGAGGTCTGCTCCTCCGCGACCAGGACGGTGCCCTCGCCGGCCTTCCCGGCGGCGGCGAGCGCGACGAGGTCGGAGTTGGTGGACCCGGTGCGGGGCACGATGTCGATTCCCGTCCACAGCCCGCCCTCCTGGACGAGCCCGCGCCGCAGCGCGACGGCGTTGAGGGGCGGGCGGTCCAGATCGGACCACCGGCCGCTGTCTCCGGCGGCTCCGGGGTTTCCTGCTGCATCTCGCGGCGTCATGCAAGCCACCCTAGGTGTGGTAAACGCCGCACTGCCGATCGGTAGGCCCGCCACTACTGTACGGATGAGTAACCGTCCCCCCCTTTGAGCAGGCAGGGAGCCGCATCCCGATGTCCGAGTCGGAAGAGATCGACATCCACACGACCGCGGGGAAGCTCGCGGATCTCCAGCGTCGCGTCACGGAGGCGACGCACGCCGGCTCCGCACGCGCCGTCGAGAAGCAGCACGCCAAGGGCAAACTGACGGCCCGTGAGCGCATCGAACTCCTCCTCGACGAGGGTTCCTTCGTCGAGCTGGACGAGTTCACCCGCCACCGCTCCACCAACTTCGGCCTCGACCAGAACCGCCCGTACGGGGACGGCGTCGTGACCGGCTACGGAACCGTCGACGGCCGTCCCGTCGCCGTGTTCTCGCAGGACTTCACCGTATTCGGCGGTGCCCTCGGTGAGGTCTACGGCCAGAAGATCGTCAAGGTGATGGACTTCGCGCTGAAGACCGGCTGCCCGGTCATCGGCATCAACGACTCCGGCGGCGCCCGCATCCAGGAGGGCGTGGCCTCGCTGGGGGCGTACGGCGAGATCTTCCGCCGCAACACCCATGCCTCCGGTGTGATCCCGCAGATCAGCCTGGTCGTCGGCCCGTGCGCCGGCGGGGCGGTCTACTCGCCGGCGATCACCGACTTCACCGTCATGGTCGACCAGACCTCGCACATGTTCATCACCGGGCCGGACGTCATCAAGACGGTCACCGGTGAGGACGTCGGCTTCGAGGAGCTGGGCGGCGCGCGCACCCACAACTCGACGTCGGGTGTGGCCCATCACATGGCGGGCGACGAGAAGGACGCCATCGAGTACGTCAAGCAGCTGCTGTCGTACCTGCCGTCGAACAACCTCTCCGAGGCGCCGGCGTTCCCGGAGGAGGCGGACCTCGCCGTCTCCGACGAGGACCTGGAGCTGGACACGCTCGTCCCGGACAGCGCGAACCAGCCGTACGACATGCACACGGTGATCGAACACGTCCTGGACGACGCCGAGTTCTTCGAGACGCAGCCGCTGTTCGCGCCGAACATCCTGACCGGCTTCGGCCGGGTGGAGGGCCATCCGGTCGGCATCGTCGCCAACCAGCCGATGCAGTTCGCGGGCTGTCTGGACATCAAGGCCTCCGAGAAGGCGGCCCGGTTCGTGCGGACCTGCGACGCGTTCAACGTCCCGGTGGTCACCTTCGTCGACGTCCCCGGCTTCCTGCCCGGCGTCGACCAGGAGCACGACGGCATCATCCGCCGCGGCGCCAAGCTGATCTACGCCTACGCGGAGGCGACCGTCCCGCTGATCACGGTCATCACCCGCAAGGCCTTCGGGGGGGCCTACGACGTCATGGGCTCCAAGCACCTGGGCGCCGACCTCAACCTGGCGTGGCCGACAGCGCAGATCGCGGTGATGGGCGCGCAGGGCGCGGTCAACATCCTGCACCGGCGCACGATCGCCGAGGCGGAGTCCGCGGGTGACCTGGAGGCGACCCGCGCCCGGCTGATCCGGGAGTACGAGGACGCGCTCCTCAACCCCTACATCGCCGCCGAGCGCGGTTACGTCGACGCGGTGATCATGCCGTCGGACACGCGCCGGCACATCGTGCGGGGCCTGCGTCAACTGCGGACGAAGCGGGCATCCCTGCCTCCGAAGAAGCACGGCAACATCCCCCTCTAGGAGCCGCCATGACGATCAAGGTCGTACGGGGCAACCCGACCCCGGAGGAGCTGGCCGCCGCTCTGGCGGTGGTCCGCGCCCGCGCCGCGGCGGTGACGGCGGAGCCGTCCGGCGCGCAGGAAGCCAGGGACTCCTGGTCGGACCCCTCCCGCATCGCCGCCCGCCGGCTGCCGCGGCCGGGCCCGGCCACCTGGAGCCGCACGTACTGGCCGGGCTAGGCCGCCCGCCCGCCCGTCACAGACGGGCGGCCACGGCTTCGGCCATCACCGCGTAGCCCGCGTCATGGGGGTGCAGGTGGTCGCCGGAGTCGTACGCGGGGTGCAGCCGGTCCGGGTCCGCCGGATCGGCCAGCGCCCGGCGCAGGTCCGCCACCGCGTCGTACTCCCCGCCGTGGCGGATCCATTCGTCCACCTCGTGGCTCACCTTGGCCGCGTGCTCGCCCCAGTGGTCCGAGCCCCCGAACGGCAGCAGGGTCGCCCCGATCACCCGCAGCCCCCGCCCGCGCGCCTGCCGTATCAACTCACGGTGACCCGCGATCAGTTCGTCCGCCTCCAGGACGGGTGCGGGCTTGTACGTCGGCTGCTCGTCCGTCTCGGCGAAGCCGAGGTCGTTGAGGCCGAGGAGCACCACGAGGGTGTTCACGCCCGGCTGCTCCAGCACGTCGCGGCGCAGCCGGTGCAGGGCCTTCTCGCCGTACCAGGCGGAGTCGTTGAGCAGCAGGTTGCCGCCGATCCCGGCGTTGAGGACGGGGCGTCCGGTGTGTCGGGCGAGCTGGTCGGACCAGCGCCGGTCGGTGCCAGGGGTCGAGCCGAAGCCGTCGGTGAGGGAGTCGCCGAGGAGGGCGATGCCGTCCGTGCGGCCCGCGTCGGTCTCGACGGCGCCGAGGAGGTACCAGGACTCGCTCCGCGCGTCGAAGCCCGCCCCGTCCACGTCCGCCGTCAGGTCGCCCTCGCCGCGGTAGCTGGTCGTGAAGGCCTGGGCGTGGAAGGTGGCGGGGCCGGTGACGGCGTCGAGGTGCAGGGTCAGCGTGAGCGCCTGTCCGGGTGTCACGGCGAGCGCGGCAGGGTCACTGAGGAGGTGGCCGCGGGCCGGGATCGCCGTATGCCGCGAGCCGCCGAAGGTGAGAGGGGTGACGGAGTCCGCGTCGACGGCGGGGCCCTCGGCCGTGTGGGCCACCGTGGCGGCGGCGAGCCGGACCGGGGAGGTGCCGTAGGCGTTCGACAGCCGGATCCGCACCCGGTCGCCGCCCGCGGTGAGCCGGACGGTCTGGCGCACGGACTGGCGCCAGAAGCCCTCTCGGGACCAGTTGGGGGTGAAGCCCTCGCTGGGGAGCTGGGGCGGGGCGGTCCAAGCGGTGGTGAACACAGGTGTGTCCTCTCGTCGGCCGGCACAGCGGAACACCACTAATGAAACCACAGTCCCGTTTAGAGAAGTTGAGTACGCGTACTCAGGCGCCCGTCACCGCCCCGCCGCAGGCTGGATCGCATGCTGTGGTCCGACCCCGAGAACGAGCCGCCCGAAGAACTGCGCGACACGCAGGAGATGCTGCGGCGGCTCGGGGTCCTCATGGCGCTGGCCATGGTCGTCGCGATGATCGTCATCGGTGTGCGGTGACCCCGGGCGGGCCGGGCGCCCCGAGGCGACCCGGATGAACGCGGCGCGGCGCGCCGATACGCTGACCGCATGACCCATCAGCCGCGCCGCCGTCTCGTGCTCGCCTCCCAGTCCCCCGCCCGGCTGGGCCTGCTGCGGCAGGCCGGCCTCGATCCCGAGGTGATCGTCAGCGGGGTCGACGAGGACGCCGTGACCGCCCCCACGCCCGCCGAACTGGCCCTCGCCCTCGCCGAGGCCAAGGCCTCCGTCGTGGCCGCGAAGCCCGAGGTCCAAGGCGCCCTGGTGATCGGCTGCGACTCGGTACTCGACCTGGACGGCGAGGCCCTCGGCAAGCCCGCGGACGCCGAGGAGGCCACCGCCCGCTGGAAGTCCATGCGCGGCCGCGCGGGCACCCTCCAGACCGGGCACTGCGTCTACGACACCGCGACCGGCCGCTACACGTCCGCCGTCGCCTCCACCGTGGTCCGCTTCGGCGAGCCCACCGACGAGGAGATCGCCGCGTACGTCGCCTCGGGCGAACCCCTCTACGTCGCCGGGGCGTTCACCCTGGACGGCCGCTCGGCGCCGTTCATCGACGGCATCGACGGCGACCACGGCAACGTCATCGGCATCAGCCTGCCCCTCGTCCGCCGGCTGCTGGCCGGACTCGGCGTGGGCATCACGGAGTTGTGGGCGCCGGCGGACCACTGACCGGGACGGGCCCCTCGTCCTGCGGCCCCGCGTCCCGGGGTTCGGCGGCGGCGGGCCCCTCCTGGCGGTCGTACGTCATCAGCAGGAGCACGATGAGCGCGAGCACGACAACCATGAACAGGAACGCGTGCCAGCCCACCAGTCCCCACGCGGCGGCGCCCAGCAGGGCGTGCACCACCGCGGCGCTGATCAGCAGGATGCGCCCGAAGCCGGCCGGCGGCCGGTCGCGGACCGCCACCAGCAGGGCGACCAGCCCGCAGAAGGCGAAGTAGAGACCGAAGACGATTCCGCCGATCTTCGACGACGTCGACATCGTGTCCGGGTCCAGCCCCGCGAGGGACATGTCCTGACGGTCGACGACGATGCCGAGGAACCAGTTCACCGCCGCGACGCCGAGCGCCTCGACGACGAGTACGGCCGCCACGACCACTGCCACCGGTCTGCGCACCACCGCTCCCCCACCCACTTTCGACCTGGCCCGCACAGGATTGCTGAGCCTCGGCCACACGCACGCTACTAACGGGTATACCCGGGGACAAGGGTTCTGCCGACGGCAAAGAATCATTGGGCCATTCGTAGGGACTCCACAAAGAAACGGAGTGGGCCGCAGCACGTGCTCACAGAGACCTTGGCCACAGTGGAGGGCTAGGGTTTCGAGGAGGAGTGCTGCGTACGGCGGTACTACAAGGGATTTCGCGGTCGAGTGAGCCTGGCATCACGCTCCGTGTGGGCAAGGTCACCTTTGGGGACGGGTCGATGAGTCGTGTCGGCAGTCCCTAAACTCGGCTTGTTTCAAGGAGGGAGCCTCAATCGTGCGCAAGGTGCTCATCGCCAACCGTGGCGAAATCGCAGTCCGCGTGGCCCGGGCTTGCCGGGATGCCGGTATCGCAAGCGTCGCCGTGTATGCCGAACCGGACCGGGACGCTCTGCATGTCCGGGCGGCGGACGAGGCGTTCGCCCTGGGCGGTGACACTCCGGGCACCAGCTACCTCGACATCGAGAAGGTGCTGAACGCCGCCCGCGAATCGGGGGCGGACGCGATCCATCCCGGATACGGCTTCCTCTCGGAGAACGCCGACTTCGCCCAGGCCGTCGTGGAGGCGGGCCTGACCTGGATCGGCCCGCCGCCGCAGGCCATCCGCGACCTCGGTGACAAGGTCGCCGCCCGTCACATCGCCCAGCGTGCCGGCGCCCCGCTGGTGGCCGGCACGCCCGACCCGGTCTCCGGTGCGGACGAGGTCGTCGCCTTCGCCAAGGAGCACGGCCTGCCCATCGCGATCAAGGCCGCGTTCGGCGGCGGCGGCCGGGGTCTCAAGGTCGCCCGCACCCTCGAGGAAGTCCCCGAGCTGTACGACTCGGCGGTCCGCGAGGCGGTCGCCGCGTTCGGCCGCGGCGAGTGCTTCGTCGAGCGCTACCTCGACAAGCCCCGGCACGTGGAGACGCAGTGCCTGGCCGACAGCCACGGCAACGTGGTCGTCGTGTCCACGCGTGACTGCTCGCTCCAGCGGCGCCACCAGAAGCTCGTCGAGGAGGCGCCCGCGCCCTTCCTCTCCGAGGCCCAGGTCGCCGAGCTGTACTCCTCCTCCAAGGCCATCCTCAAGGAGGCCGGCTACGTCGGCGCCGGCACCGTCGAGTTCCTCGTCGGCGTCGACGGCACGATCTCCTTCCTGGAGGTCAACACCCGCCTCCAGGTCGAGCACCCCGTCACCGAGGAAGTCTCCGGCATCGACCTGGTGCGCGAGATGTTCCGCATCGCCGACGGCGAGGAACTCGGCTACGACGACCCGGCACTGCGCGGCCACTCCATCGAGTTCCGCATCAACGGCGAGGACCCCGGCCGCGGCTTCCTGCCCGCCCCCGGCACCGTCACCACCTTCGACGCGCCGTCCGGACCGGGCGTACGCCTGGACGCGGGCGTCGAGGCCGGTTCGGTGATCGGCCCGGCCTGGGACTCCCTGCTCGCCAAGCTGATCGTCACCGGCCGCACCCGCAAGGAAGCCCTCCAGCGGGCCGCCCGCGCCCTGGCGGAGTTCCAGGTCGAGGGCATGGCCACCGCCATCCCGTTCCACCGCGCGGTGGTCGAGGACCCGGCGTTCGCCCCCGAACTGACCGGCTCCACCGACCCGTTCACGGTCCACACCCGCTGGATCGAGACCGAGTTCGTCAACGAGATCAAGGCTTTCGCCGCCCCCGCCGCCACCGAGGCCGACGA
>NZ_MUBA01000078.1:0-256 GCF_002154575.1 Streptomyces bobili | reverse complement strand
GCACGGGCCTCGCGGCCGGGGCCAAGCCCAAGCGCCGCGCGGCGAAGAAGTCCGGCCCCGTCGCCTCGGGCGACACCCTCGCCTCCCCGATGCAGGGCACGATCGTCAAGATCGCGGTCGAGGAGGGCCAGGAGGTCAAGGAAGGCGATCTGATCGTCGTCCTGGAGGCCATGAAGATGGAGCAGCCCCTGAACGCCCACCGCTCCGGCACCGTCAAGGGGCTCGCAGCGGAGGTCGGCGCATCCATCACCTCCGG
>NZ_MUBA01000777.1 GCF_002154575.1 Streptomyces bobili | reverse complement strand
GTCGACGGCGTCATCTCGGTCCGCGCCTCCGAGCACCGTTCCCAGTGGCGCAACCGCGAGGCCGCCGCCGTACGGCTGGCCGCCCTGCTCGCCGAGGCCACGGCGCCGCCGCCCAAGCCGCGCCGCCCCACCCGCATCCCGCGCGGGATCAACGAACGCCGGCTGCGGCAGAAGAAGCAGCGGTCGGACACGAAGCGGGGGAGGACGGGGCGGGACTGGGGATGAGGGGCGCGCGGCCCAGAGGCTGACAACCGTCGGGTGCCTTCACGCTCGTACACGGTGCAGTGTCAGTACCCCCACCGTCTCGTCCCCGCTCCGCTCCCCGGTGTCGCGGAAGCCCAGGCCGGTGTAGAAGCCCTCCGGGCCGTGGTCGCCGGGGTGCCAGGTGACGTACAGCTCCGTGCCGCCGCGGCGATGTTCAGCCGCCACAAGCCGGAGCGGATCAGGGTGCCGTCCTCGCCCCAGTCGATGTCGAGGAAGGCCATCAGGAAGCCGACCGGGCGTCCGCCGTCGACGATCAGACGCGGCCAGGCGACTCCGGGATGCACATAGGCCTCGGCGAGGGACTTCACCACGGGGGAGACCGCGAATTCCTGCTCGGGCAGGACCCGAATGCCGAGAGCGGCTTCCAGATTTGCGGAGGTTATTTCTTCGAGACGCGGAGCGGAAGTCAGCGGCGGCGTGGTCATGGGCGGAGTGTAGGAAGGGAGTTCAGCGGGCGGCCACTGAATTGCCGTTCAGCTCAGGTGGCGATAACGACCCTTGAAATAGAGCAGTGGCCCGCCCTCCGCGCTCGGCACGCGCGCGTTCAGCACCCGGCCGATCACCAGGGTGTGGTCCCCGGCCTCCACCCGCTGCTCGGTACGGCACTCCAGGGTGGCCAGCGCGCCGCCGACCAGGGGGGCGCCGGTGATCTCGCCGCGGGTGTACGGGATGTCCTCGAAGAGGAGCCGGTCGCTGAGCCGGCCCTTCATCGCGAAGCGTCCGGCGATGTGCCGCTGACTCTCCGACAGCACCGACACCCCCCACAGGGGCTGCTCGTCGATCAGGTCGTCCATCCGGGAGCCCGTGCGCAGGCTGACCAGCACCAGGGGCGGTTCCAGGGAGACGGANNGTCACCAGGACCACGCCGCCGGCCAGCCGGGACATGGCCGCACGGAACTCGTCGTTGCTCACCCCCACAGCATGCCCGGAGGGGCCGGGCTGGGCGGGCACGGTGGGTGGGGTCTTCAGTAGGTCGGGAGGCACTCTGCGCACGCTAGTCCCCGGTCCGGCCGCCCCGCATCGGACCTTCGCCCGAGAGCGGTCGTAGGTCCGCCCTAGGTCCGCCCGCCTCGCCGGCTCCGCCGGCCGTTCGGCGTCTGTTCGCGTCTGTCCGGGAGCCGATTCCCGTACGCTCTCCGGCAGGGGAGTCGTACGCTCAGTAAACGCACAGGAAGAATGCGGAAACCCCGCGCAATTGCTCAGGTTCTTATGTGACTTGAGTCACAAGCATGGGGAATTGTTGACCCTGTGTACCGAGTGGGCAGCGCGCTGTGATTCAGTGGCGGAGGCGTCACAGGTACAGACACGTACACAGAACGTGCACGGACACAACGACATGCGCAACGACAGAAACGACGTTACGCCGAAGACAACCCTTGATTCGCTGCGAAGTCTCGGGGGGAGGGCGAGCATGGAGGCCGAGTCGGAGCCTTACGTCCGTCTTGCGTCCCTGCGCCAACTGCACCAGGTCATGGCCGACATGAACACGGCCCGCAGCCTGGCCGACACGCTGCAGACGGTCGCCAACGGCGTCGTGGCCGCCCTCGGATACGAACTGGCGTGCGTCAACCTCGTCCGCCCCGACGGTGACCTCGTCGTCGCCGCCTTCGCCGGAGACCCCGCCGCCGAGTCCCTCATCACCGGCCGGGTCGGTTCCCGCGAGTCCTGGGAGCGGCGGCTGGGCATGGGCGAGACCTGGGGCGACCTGATCTTCATACCCCACACCGAGGGCTGGATCCTCGACGACGACGACGTCCCGCAGTGGTACACGGACGGGCCCGCGCCCCGCTTCGACGACGAGTGGCACCCCTCCGACCGGCTGTTCGCCCCCATGTACACGCCCGCCGCCCCCGGCGGCAACGGCACGTGTGGCGAACTCATCGGCGTCCTCTCCGTGGACCGCCCGCGCAACGGCCGGCGGCCGGGCGCCTGGGGCCGCGAGGCCCTCCAGATGTACGCCTTCCAGGCCGCCATCGCGATCAGCAACGCGCGTCTACGGGCCAACATGCAGCGCGCCCTGGTCCGCCTCGAACGCGAACAGCAGGCCCTGCGCGCCAGCGAGGAAAGCTTCCGCCAGGCCTTCGAGTACGCCCCCTCCGGCATGGCCATCGCCGAGATGGGCGGCGACCAGCACGGCCGGATCCTGCGCACCAACGACGCCCTGTGCCGCCTGCTGGGCCGCCCCGCCTCCGCGATGCGCCGCTACTCCTTCTCCGACCTCGTCCACCCCGAGGACATAGGCACCCTGCTGCGGACCTCCGCCGAGGGCGGACGGGCCGAACTGCGTCTCGGCCGGCGCGACGGCACGTACCTGTGGGTGTCGCTGCGCAACTCCGTCGTCGCCGACGCCGCCGACGG
>NZ_MUBA01000776.1:313-619 GCF_002154575.1 Streptomyces bobili | reverse complement strand
GTCCCCAGGGGCGCTCACGCCGCTCGGGCGGCCGTCCGGACGGGGTCGGCCTGGTGCAGCGAACCCGTCGCGCCCAGGTCGGAGACGATCGCTGCCGCCGCCCGGTGGGCCGAGTGCAGGGCGCCCTGGACCGTGCTGGTGTCCCGGTGGTCGCCGCAGACGTACAGCCCGGCGAGGAGACGTACCGGCCGGCGCAGGTCGTGCGGCGCCCGCATCGCCGGTACGGCCTCGGCGGTGTGATGCACGGCCAGCGTCTCCCACCGCCCGGTCGAGGTGCCGTACAGCCGCGCGAGGTGCATGCGCACG
>NZ_MUBA01000776.1:0-281 GCF_002154575.1 Streptomyces bobili | reverse complement strand
GCACCGCGCGGCAGCGGAACTCGCCGTGCTCGGCGGTGGTCACCGAGGTCGTCGAGACCGCGGTGGCCCGCACCCCCGTGTGCACGGTCCCCGGCGGCAGCGTCCGCGCGAGGAGTTCCGGCAGGACGTCGGCCCCGCCCTCGGGCAGACACAGCCGCCCCGCCGCGAAGGCGCGCAGCGCCAGGTCCGCGCACCGGCTGGAGGTGGTCAGGTCCGGGTCGCAGAGCAGCGCGGCGAGCAGCGGCCGCAGAAAGCCGCCGATGGTGCGGGCGGGCAGACCG
>NZ_MUBA01000775.1 GCF_002154575.1 Streptomyces bobili | reverse complement strand
GTCCTCGGGGGCGGGGGTGGCCTTTGCGGTGGACAGCAGAGGGAGGAGTGGCGTGCGGTGCGTCAACTCGACCGTTGTGGGCGGGAGTTTGGGTGCCGGGGACGGGACCGGCTCGTCGGGGACCTGCGTGTGGCGGGCGATGACCTCGCGGAAGGCGTGGTACTTCGGGCCGGGGTCACCGTGCTCGGTGAGGGGGGCGTCGTAGTCGTACGAGGTGACGGTGGGGGCGTACGTGTGGTGGTGGTTGGCGCCGTTCGTGAAGCCGAAGTTGGTGCCGCCGTGGAACATGTAGATGTTCACGGAGGCGCCCGCCGAGAGCAGGCGGTCCAGGTCTGCGGCGGCGTCCTCCGTGTCCCTGCCGTGGTGCGGGCCGCCCCAGTGGTCGAACCATCCGATCCAGAACTCGGCGCACATCAACGGGCCTTGGGGCTGGTGTTCGCGCAGGCGCTCCAGCGAGCGGTCGATACGGCCGCCGAAGGTGCCCGTGGCGAGGACGCCGGGGAGGCTGCCCTTGGCGAGGTGCTCGGGGTCGGCCTGGTCGCAGGTGAAGAGCAGTTCCTCCACGCCGCGGGTGCGCAGGGCGGCCTCCAGGTGCTTGAGGTACGCCGTGTCGTCGCCGTAGGCGCCGTACTCGTTCTCCACCTGTACGGCGATGACCGGGCCGCCGGACGCGGCCATGTGCGGGAGGAGTGGCGGGAGGAGGAGGTCCAGGTAGCGGTCGACCGCGCCCGTGAAGCGGGGGTCGCTGCTGCGGAGGCGGATGTCCGTGTCCGCGGTCAGCCAGTGGGGCAGGCCGCCGCCGTCCCACTCCGCGCAGATGTACGGGCCCGGCCGGAGCAGGACGTGCAGGCCCTCCGCGGCGGCGAGGCGCAGGAAGCGGGGGAGGTCCAGGAGTCCGTCCAGGACGAGGGTGCCTGGTTCCGGCTGGTGGAGGTTCCAGGGGATGTACGTCTCCACCGTGTTCAGGCCCATGAGGCGGGCCTTGTGCAGGCGGTCGGGCCAGTGGTCGGGGTGGACCCGGAAGTAGTGGAGGGCGCCGGAGATGATCCTCAGGGGGGTGCCGTTGAGGAGGAAGCCGTCGGGGGTGGTGGTCAGGGCGGTCATCTGGGATCCCTTCGGGGGTGGGGTGCGGGTGCGGGTCCTGCGGGTGCGCGTTGTGCGGGTGCGGGTTGTGCGGGTGCGGGTCGTTGTGCGTGGTTGTCGGGCGCCTGTCGGTCGTGGGTGGGTCGGGGTCGTGGCGGTGCGGCCAGCCCGTCGCAAGTTGGGCGTACTGCTGCCCGCTGGCACAGTCGGACGTGGCAGTGACGGACTACGCGACGGGCTGCGCCGCACCGCCACGACCCACTCCCCTGGTACAGCGGCTGCGGGCGCGATCGGCCGATGTCCCGACCCGTTGTCCGGTACGGCGGCTGTCGGCGGGGTCTGTCATGGGTGGGGGTTCTCCGTGCGGGTTGCGCGGATCAGCCAGAGGGTGGCTGTCAGGCAGGCTGCGGAGGTTGCGGCCAGGAGGAGGGGTACGGCCTTGATGTCGGACCACTCGATGACCTTGCCGAGGGAGGGGCCTGCGGCCACTCCGCCGATCATGGAGGCGGCGATGACCAGGGCGCCCGCTCGGGCGGCGCCGGGGGCGGCCCGGTGCAGCCAGGGGAGGCCGGTGGGGAAGATCGGTGCGATGAAGAGGCCTACGCCGGCGTAGGCGTACGGCGCCAGGTCGGGTACGGCGGCCAGGAGCAGGCAGGCGGTCATGCCCGCGCAGGAGACGGTGATGATCGCCGGAGCCGAGAAGCGCAGGGCGAGGGGCGCCACCAGGAAGCGGCCGACCGTCATCATCAGCCAGTAGACGGAGGTGGCCGTCGCGGCGATCCCCGCGCCGTAGCCGACGGTCTCCAGATGGGTGGGTTCCCAGCCGCCCACTCCGGCCTCGATGCCGACGTGCAGGACGTAGAGGGCCACGAAGACGGTGAGGATGGACGTCAGGCTGCGGGTGAGGGGGGTCGTGGTGGTGGCGGGGGTCTCCGTGGGGTTCGGTGCCTTCTCCCGTACGCCCTTCAGGCAGAGGAGCAGGGGCAGGTTGGCCACGGCGACGGCCAGGAAGATCGCGGGGTAGTGATCGGCGCCCGCCGCGCCGATCAGGGCCGGGCCGAGGATCGCTCCGATGCCGAAGTGGGCGTTGAGGATGTTCAGCATCGCGGCGGAGCGGTGGCCGAAGCCGACGGCGAAGAGTTGGTTGAGGCCGTAGTCGATGCCGCCGAAACCGAGTCCTGCCAGGAGGGCGGCGGTGAGGGCCGTGGGCCAGTTCGGGGCCAGCGCGAAGCCTGCGGCGCCGGTGGCCATGAGGAGGTAGGAGGCGGCGAGGATCCGTCTGTTGCCGATCCTGCCGTAGAGGCGGTCGAAGAGGAGAACCCCGGCTACGCCGCCCACGAAGTGTGCGCTCAGTGCCAGTCCGGCGGTGGAGGGCGACAGTCCGAAGTCCTGGCGGAGGGCCGGGATCGCGGGGCCGTAGAGGGCCTGGAGGGCACCGATCAGGACGAAGCCGACGCAGGAGGCGGCTGTCGCCATGGGGGTGAAGACCGGGCCGGGACCGGGGGTGGTCAGCGGGGGGTGACGCATCGTGGGCTGATCGGTCACGCGGACTCCTGGGGCGGCGGCGGCTTGGTGTGTGTGACTCCGACGGGGTCGAATGTTACCGGTAACATGCCGGGGACAGTCAAGGCGTTTACCGGGGTGAGCCGGAGACGCGAGGTCTGCACGACGCGGGCCTCTTGTATGACTCCGGCCGCAGCCCCTGAGCGTTCCTGCCGGTCAGTACGGCGCCGCTCGATCACTCATGGCAGTGAAGACCTGCGGACCAGGCAAATCCGATTACCGGCCTACCTGTTGATCCGGTGACATCCGAAGATCAGCAGGAGGAGTTCACGTTGTCCATCAGGTTCGCGGCACGCATGGCCACGGCTCTCGCGACGGTCGCCGCCGTGCTCTTATCCGGTTCCCCGAACGCGCACGCCGGAGCGGCCGGGTCCACTCCCGTGCAGACCTTCGAGTACAGCGTGGCGGCATGACCATGAAGATTCCCACCGGCTGCATGTTCACGCACATCATCCGTGGCAGCGGCAAGAAGATCAGCTACCAGAACGCCGGTGTGGACTGCGCCTTCGTGGGCGCTCTCAGCAGCGGTTTCTGCAACTGGCGCATCGACTTCACCTACGCCGACACGAGCAGCCGGAACCTACCGGACCTCACGCGGCAGGACCCACAACAAGTGCAAGATCGACCCGATTGCGGAACAACTCTCCGCAGACACTGCCTCGTTACGGCAAGGCGTGTGCCCGGCTCTACGTCACCGGGGTTCAGCGCGCCAGCCAGTGCCACCACGTCACGAAGTGAGTTCCTCCATGGTCGAGCAGCAGCATCAGCAAGGAAGTGACGCGTCGGAGCAAGCGCGGCGCAGGAGGACCGGGGTCGTGGGATTCCTCTGCGGGCTGCTGGCTTCGCTCGCCTTCTTCGCCTTCTTTCCCGGGCTGCCCCATGTCATCGACGTGGGCGCGATCGTCGTCTCCGTCGTGGTGGGAGTCCTGACGCGGTGGGCTTGCCTGGCCCGGTGGGAGCGGCGGGCGCGGAGGGAGTGAAGGGGGACGGGCCGGACAGCCGTTCGGGTGCGGTCTTCGGTGTCGGGGCGGGCACGGGTTGGTCGCGACATGGTGTTTTCCGGGTGCGGGGGGTGAGGGCCGGGGACCATGCCGGGCATGGGGAGAGATCGGTACGTCGATTTTCTGCGGGCCTGGGCTATTGGGCTGGTGGTGCTCGGGCACTGGCTGATCACCGGGCTGGAGCGGCATTCCGATGGGAGTATCGGGGCGCCGGAGATGTTGGCGACCGTGCCGTGGACGCAGTGGCTGACCCTCGGATTTCAGGTCATGCCGCTGTTCTTCCTGGCGGGCGGGTACGCGGCCGGCGGGTCCTGGGTTCGGGCGCGTGACGCCGGTGGGACCGTCGGCGGGTGGGTGGGGCAGCGGGCGCTGCGGTTGCTGTTGCCCACGGCGGCGTACAGCGGGCTGGTGCTGCTGGCCGTCGGGGTGTGCGGCGCGGTCGGTGTCGATCGGGACACCCTTGCGCTGGTGGGGTGGGCGATGGCCATGCAGTTCTGGTTTCTGCCCGTCTATCTGGTGATCACCGCTCTGACTCCGGTGCTGTACGGCCTTCATCTGCGGTGGGGGC
>NZ_MUBA01000774.1 GCF_002154575.1 Streptomyces bobili | reverse complement strand
GCCCTCCACGGGGCTCCTCGCCGACAAGGTCGTCCTCGTCAACGGCGGCAGCCAGGGCGTGGGCGCGGCCATCGCGCGGGCCGCCGTCCGCGAGGGCGCGGTCGTGGCCGTCACGGGCCGCCGACCGGAACCGGGCGAAGCGCTGGTCACGGAGCTGGCCGCGGCCGGCGGCAAGGCGATGTTCGTCCGGGCGGACCTCGCGGACGCGGCACAGGCGAAGGCCGCCGTGGCCCGCACGGTCGAGGCGTACGGCCGGGTGGACTGCCTGGTGAACTCCGCGGGGCTGACCTCGCGGGGCACGCTGCTGGACACCACGCCCGAGCTGTTCGACCAGCACATCGCGATCAACCTGAAGGCGCCGTTCTTCGCCATGCAGGCCGCCGTCGCGGACATGGTCGGCCGGGGCGCGCCGGGCACGGTCGTCAACATCATCACCTCGTCGGCGCACGGCGGGCAGCCGTTCCTCGCCCCGTACGTCGCCGCCAAGGCCGGCCTGGTCGGCCTGACCCGCAACGCGGCGCACGCCCACCGCCACGACCGGGTCCGCATCAACGGCCTGAACATCGGCTGGACGGCGACCGAGGGCGAGGACGCGACCCAGCGGGCCTTCCACGGCGCCGGGGACGACTGGCTGGAGCAGGCGGCGGCCCGGCTGCCGATGGGCAAGCTCGGCCAGCCGGACGAGATCGCCGACTTCGTGGTGTTCCTGCTGTCCGACCGGTCCGGCGTGGTCACCGGTTCGGTGATCGACTGGGACCAGAACGTGCTGGGCGGGCTCGACTAGCCCGCCC
>NZ_MUBA01000773.1 GCF_002154575.1 Streptomyces bobili | reverse complement strand
ACGGGCCGGCCGCAGCCTCGGCGCGAGGCCCCGGCCGGCCCGTGCCATCGGCCTCGTCGCCTCGGACGTACGCCGTTCCGCCCCACGGCAGCAGTCCCTCCGCGAGCGCGCCGCGCGGGGTGTCGCGCAGCGCGCACTGCTCCTCGTAGGCGGTGGCGCAGCACGTGCAGTGCGCGCGGTGCGCCTCCAGGTCGGGACTGCGGCGCGGGGCGTCCGGCCGTACGGACTCCTCGATCAGGCGGCGGAAGTCGCCGCAGTCCGGATCGTCGGAGGCGGCGAGCCGCAGCCGCAGGGCCGCCTGGGCCAGGGAGTGCAGGGCGGGGGCGGTCCCGTAGGTGACGTCCACGGGGGTGAGTCCGAGCAGCGCCGCCGTCCGGTCGGCGGGTTCGCGCTCGACGACGCCGTACCAGATCAGGCCCTGGGCGCGGGAGGGCAGCGAGCGGAAGGCGGTGAGCAGGGGCGGGACGGGACCGCCCGGTGCGCCCGTGTTGAGGACGAGGAGCAGGCCCGCGTCCAGGCCGCCCGCCCGGTCGTCCCGTGCCCACTCGGCGGCGGTCCGCGCGGCCAGCAGCAGGAGCTGGTGCCGCCAGGGGCCGCCGGGGTCGTTGCCGCGGGCGGTCTCGCGGGCGGCGAGGGTGAACGCCTGGGCGGCGAGCTGGCGCGCGCCCGGTTCGCTGGTGGTGCACAGGCGGGCGTAGGCCAGGACGGCGGCATGGTGGCGGGCCCGCAGGGTGCGCAGCGCCGGGTAGGCGGTGGCGGGGGAGGCGCGCAGCAGGTCGGTCAGCCGGGCGTCGGGGCCGCCGGTACCGGGATCGGCGTCCGGGGGCTCGGCGTCGTCGCCGCTCCAGCCGTTCCCGCCGCCACGGACCATGGGTCTCCTCCTCGCCGTCTGCTGACGTACTGGTCAGTCTGAGGTGAGGGTGACCCTAGTGCGGTGAGTGGTCTCCTGTGGAGGCTTCCGACGGAGGGAACCGGGCTTCGCGGCGGAGTAAACGGTTTCCCCGTCACAGGTGCCGCCGGAGCGACGGTCGGAGTGCCGCCAGAGGTGCCGCCGGCGCCGGAGCCGGCCACCCGCGAGGCCCGGCGGCAAGGCCGCGCCCGGGGGCGGCATCC
>NZ_MUBA01000772.1 GCF_002154575.1 Streptomyces bobili | reverse complement strand
ACCCCGGACGTCACAGCCCCCGCGACGCCGCCCGCATCGCGCGCCGGCTGTCGCGGCTGCAACGTAAGGGGATGGCGTACGGGCCGGTCGGTTATCTGCGCGCCCGGCGCGCGATGCGGGCGGCGTCGCGGGAGGCTGTGACGTCCGGGGTGTCCGGGGGCGGGCGATGACGGGGGCGGGCGAGGCATCCGCCGCCATACCGGTGTTCCTGTACCACGCCGTGATGGAGGAACCGCCGGACTGGATCGCGGAGTTCACCGTCACCCCGAAGGAGTTCGCGGCGCATCTCGACGCGATCGTCGACAGCGGTCGTACGCCCGTGACGGTGAGCGCGCTCGCCGACCATCTCGCGGGGCGGGCGCCGCTGCCCGCCCGGCCGGTACTGCTGACCTTCGACGACGGGTTCGCCGATCTGCCGGGACCGACCGCCGAGGCGCTGGCCGCCCGGGACCTGGCCGCCACCGCCTATCTGACCACCGGCGCGATCAGTCCGGGCGGGCGCAGTCTGCTGCCGCCCGCCCCGATGATGACCCTGGACCAGGCCGCCGGGCTGGAGCGGTCCGGCATGGAGATCGGCAGCCACACCGTCACTCATGCCCAGCTCGACACCCTGTCGGCGCCCGCTCTCGACCGCGAACTGCGGGAGTCGCGGGCCGTGTTGGAGGACGCTCTCGGGCATCCTGTGCGCCATCTCGCCTATCCGCACGGCTACAACAGCGGCCGGGTACGGCGCATGGCGGCCTCCGCCGGGTACGAGACGGCCACCGCCGTGCGGCACGCGCTGAGTTCGGAGCGGGACGAGGCGTACCGGATCGCCCGGCTCATCGTGCGGCGCTCCCACACCGTCGCCGATGTGGAGAGCTGGCTGGCGGGCGGGGGTGCCCGCGTCGCCCCGTACCGGGACGGGCCGAAGACGGTGGGGTGGCGGTGGTACCGGCGGGCCCGCGCGGTGCTGCGCGGGCCCGTGTTCGCGGGGTAGAGCCGGGATCCGGGGTTCGCCCGGTCATCCGAGCGGCTGGTTGAGGTAGGGGTCGGAGACCGCCTTGCGAAGGCTGGCCCAGCTCTCGTCGCGGGCCAGTGCGAGGTCGCAGTGCGGGCCGGGGTCGCGGTAGTTCCACTGGAGCGCGGCCTTGACGCCCTCCAGATCCTTCAGGACCCGCGGCACCTGCGCGTACCAGTCGGCCTGTCGGCCCGGACGTGACGGGTCGTCGGCCGTACCGAACTCGGAGAGCATCAGCGGCTTGTCGTCGGAGATGTTCTCGCGGATCCACGCGTGCGTGGCCCGCTGCGTCTCGGCGAAGGAGAGCCAGTCCGCTTTGTGGCACCGGTAGTAGTTGTACTGGTTGTAGGCCACCCAGTCGACGTAGTCGTCGCCCGGATACATCCGCTTGATCAGGTCGGCGTGCTCCAGATAGCCGGTGGTGGTCCAGGTCCACACCACGTTGGTCACGCCCAGTTCCCTGAACCGGTCGTGGATGTGGCGGTAGGCGCGCACATAGTCCTCGGGGGTGCCGTTCGCCGGGGTGCGGGTGTCCATCTCCAGGTCGAAGGAGAGGAAGACCTTCTCGCCGAACTCCTTGACGCGCGCGGCCTGGACGTCGATGACCGACGCGTCGAGGTCGCCGTCCGCGATCTGCTTCCAGGTGGGCTGCCGCGCCCGCGTGCCGCCCCACCACTTGCTCTCCCAGGAGAGCAGCAGCAGATGCTCCTCAGCGGCGACACTCTGCTCCTCCGGGGTGAGCAACTGTCCTTCCAGGCGGCCCCCTCGGACCGGTGACATGTCGTGGTACGCGTACACGATGTCGAGCTTGCGTCCGATGCGCCGCTCGTAGTCGCGGACCTTCTCCGCGAGATCGTCCTTGCTGTGCGGCACGAACGCGCCGAACCAGGCCCCGCAGGGCGGTTCGAGCAACGCGCTCGGCGCACACCTGCCGCCGACGGCGGGGGGCCGCGAGCCGGCCGGCCCCGGACCGGAGTCGTTCTCCCCCAGTCCGAGGCCACCCTGGAGAAGAAGGACGACGGCCAGGACGGCGCAGGTGACTACGGCGACGGTACGTAAGCGGGGGCCTGTGCGGGGGGTGGGGCGGGGGGTGGTGCGCCGGGCGCGGCCCTCGTCGCCGGGGTGGAGCAGGCTCACGTAGCAGTACCCTTCGCAGTCCTCGGCGGGGAGGCGCGCAGCCGCGGGCAGAACGCGGCGGCCGTGGTGAGCAGCGTGAGCGTCAGCAGGACGCGCTGCGCG
>NZ_MUBA01000771.1 GCF_002154575.1 Streptomyces bobili | reverse complement strand
CCCGAGTGCCGCGCCGCGCTCTTTGTGGGCCAGCAGCACGGCTCGTACCTCGTCCGCGTACGGGGCTGCCGCGTGTACGGCGGGCAACCCGAGCGGCTCGGGGTTCGGCCGTACCCGGCGGGGTGTGCTGCCGTGGAGCGCGGCGCGGCACTCGGGACAGAGCACCGTGCGCGCCGTGCCGCAGCCGCCGCACTCGGCCGGGAGTACCAGGCCGGAGAGGTCGTGCCACCACCGTCGGACGCTTTCCACACGGATCACTGTGCGGGGGTGGGCGTCGGGCTGCCACCCCTGTGGAAAACGTCGGAGGCACCGCTGTGGAAAACTCGCGGAAAATCCGAAAACCACACCGCCTGCCTGCCAGCCGGTGTCAGCCCATGCCCGGCGCTGCCCTGCCCTGCACTGCGCTGCCCGGCAGCGCCCGGCAGTGTCAGGCGGACCCCGCCCCATCATCCAGGCGTCCCCCCAAGGGGCGGGCGAGGACCGGCGGCCTCAGCCCGGATAGAACGCGACCGACCCGGTCTCCTTCAGCGTCCGCCAGCCGCTGCCCCCCGGCAGCCACAGCAGGCCTTCCTTGGAGGTGGCGAAGAGCGGGGCCTCGCTGTCCTCGGAGGCGGCGATGCTGGTGACCTCGGTGAGGCCGGGGAGGGTGCCGGTCTCGGGGATGGAGCCGTCGGACTGGACGTACTGGACCTGTTCGACTCCGCCGGCTTCGCGGCCGACGACGACGAGCCGGTTCTCCCCGGCCCATGACATGGCCGTGACCTGTTCCAGGTCGGGGGTCGCGGAGCGCAGTTCCTGGACGGCGACGATGGGCCGTTCGCCGCTCGTGTCGCGTTCGATCCGTCCGATGAGCAGGGACTGCTTGCCGTTCCGGTCGACGACGAGCGCGATCCGTACGCCGTCGGCGGCGACCCGTACGGTGTTGATCCGTCCGTCGAGGCCGGGTGTGAGGACCTCCAGCGGCTCGCCGGCGCCCTTCTCCAGGAGGAGCAGGCGCGGGTCGGCGGGGTCGCGGTCGGCGACCCACAGGTCGCCCTGGCCGTCCCAGCTGGGTGTGGTCAGGCGGTCGGCCTCGGTTTTGCCCTTGCTCTGGAGGACGGGGTCGCCGAGGGAGTTGCCGGCGACGGTGGAGGTGACGTAGAGCGTCTTGCCGTCGAGGGCGACGCCTGCCGCGCTGTGCTCGTCGCGGGCCACGGCGACGGAGCGCAGGGGTTTGGTGCCGTCGCCGAGGGTGCCGGGTACGGCTTCGGAGCTGGCGCTGTCTCCGGCGTTGGTCATGCGGACCAGCCGGTGGCGGGCGTCGATGAAGTACAGGTAGTCGGGCCGGTCCTCGGCGCCGCGTTCGGCGACGGTGCCGGCCCGCTCCTCGACGAGGGAGCAGACAGGGCTGCCGCCGGCGCGTATTTCGACCTCGTCGACGGTGGGGTTGAGGCTCTGGAGGGTGAACAGCAGTTGTGCGGCCATCTCCTCGCACTTGCCGTGCCCGATGCGGGCCGCCTTGTCGTTGAGCGGCACGGTGAGCTTGTTCTGGTCGTCGGGCGCCAGTGCGGTGACGCCCTTGCTGAGGGCGGTGCCGGTGGGGAAGCTGGAGCGGACCACGGGCCGCAGCCAGCGGGTGGGCCCGTTGAGCAGGGAGTTCACCATCTGGGTCGTGGGGTCGACGCGTTCGCGGACGTAGACGGGGTCGGCGACGGCCATGGGCTGTCCGGAACGGGCGGACGTGGTGTGGGAGGCGAAGTAGTACTTGTTGAGCGACATGTAGTTGCGCTGGAAGTCCGACTTGCCCATCACGACGCCTTCGGGCAGCGAGTCGATGCGCCAGTGTCCGCTCTTCTTGTCGCGCGTGAGGTGCACCGTCTGGTCGTAGTCGCCGGAGGCGGGTGTGTAGGACTGCTGGGCGTCGATGGTGGCGACGCGGGTGCCGGTCAGCCTGAACGCGAAGTCGTCGCCGTCCTCCCTGCCGCCCGGACGGTCGGCCTGGGTGGCGGGTCCGTCCGCGAGGACGGTGGTGGACCGTTCGGGTTTCCACAGTTGCGAGGCGCTGGGGGTCAGGTACTGGCGTGCGGTCGCGTAGCCGGGGTCGTCGCTGGTCAGGGCTTCGAGGAAGCCCTGGACGATCTCGGCGGGGGGTGCGTCGTCGCGGGGCGGCAGGGCGAAGACCCGGACCTGCGTTTCCTGGCGGGGGGTGGATTCCACGCCGCGCAGGTCGCCGCTGTCGGGCATCGAGGCGCATCCCGCCAGCAGTACGACGCCACAGACGGCGTACGCCGTTCCGCGCACCGGCGTGCGCCGGCGGCCCCCCTCGCGGTCAGCGCCCACGAAATGCCTCCCCTTGCTGGTTCGCGCGGTCGGTTTCCCGGTCGGTTTCCCGGTCCGTCCCGCCGGGTGCCGCCTCGCCCCGTGCCGTCTCGCCCTGTGCCGTGTTCCTGGTGGGCCGGTCCTGCGGGCGTGCGCCGGAGGCGGGCCGGGGGACGACGCGTGCGCCGTTCCCGGGCAGTGCCGTCGGGTCGGCGGTGGGGGCCACGGTGCCCTGCCGGGGTGCGAGGGGTGCCCGGCCGGGGGATCGCCGTTCATCGGCGGGCTGGACCGGCACGGTGGCGCTCTTCTCGCTTCCGCCGCGCGGCAGGCCTGCTTCGTTGAGTCCGCGGTTTCTGCGGGAGTCCTTGGGTTCCAGGGGTATCGGTGAGCCCCGTAGGGGTTCGTCCGCGGTCCTGGGCAGGGTGAGCCGGAACTGTGAGCCGCCGCCGGGTTCGCCCCAGGCCTGGAGCCAGCCGCCGTGCAGGCGGGCGTCCTCCAGGGCGATGGACAGTCCGAGGCCGGTGCCGCCGGTGGTGCGCGCGCGGGCCGGGTCGGCGCGCCAGAAGCGGCTGAACACGCGCGTCGCCTCGCCCGGCTTGAGTCCGACGCCGTAGTCGCGGACGGCGATGGCCACGGCTCCGCCGGCGCTGGCGAGCTTGACGACGACGTCCTTGCCGTCGCCGTGTTCGACGGCGTTGACGACGAGGTTGCGCAGGACGCGTTCCACACGGCGGGCGTCTGCCTCGGCGACGACGGGCTGCAGGTCGCCGCGGACGCGTATGGACGTGCCCTTGCGTTCGGCGAGGGGTGCGGCTCCGCTGACGACGCGGCGTACGACCTCGCGCAGGTCGATGGGTTCGGCCTCGAGGGCTGCGGCGCCGGCGTCGAAGCGGCTGATCTCCAGCAGGTCGGCGAGCAGGGATTCGAAGCGGTCGAGCTGGTCGGCGAGGAGTTCCGCCGAGCGGGCGGTGACCGGGTCGAAGTCCTCGCGGGCCTCGTGGATGACGTCGGCGGCCATCCGTACGGTCGTCAGGGGTGTGCGCAGCTCGTGCGACACGTCGGACACGAACCGGCGCTGCATCCGTGACAGGTCCTCCAACTGCTGGATCTTCAGCTGGAGGTTCTGCGCCATCTTGTTGAAGGCTTCGCCGAGCCGTGCGATGTCGTCCTCGCCGGTGACCTTCATCCGTTCCTGGAGGCGTCCGGCGGAGAGCCGTTCGGCGATGCCGGCGGCCATCCGCACGGGGGTGACGACCTGCCGTACGACGAGCCAGGCGATGGCGCCGAGGAGTACGACGACGAAGAGTCCGGCGGTGGCGAGGGTGCCCCTGACGAGGCTGAGGGACTTCTCCTCCTGGGTGAGCGGGAAGAGGTAGTACAGCTCGTAGGGGTCGCCGTTGGGGTCGTCGACCCGTTTGCCGATGACGAGGGCCGGCTGGGACTCCTTGTCGCTGAGGTAGATGATGCGGGAGTACCTCTGGACGGCGCCGGTGCTGCTGTTGACGCGCTCGCGCAGGACGTCGGGGACGCTCTTGTTGGGGTCGACGGAGCCGGAGGCCCGCGGCCCGCGGCCGCCGCCGCTGTCGTCGCCGGGGGGCAGGGTGACCACGTCGAAGGCGCCCTGGCCGCCGCTGGACAGCGACAGCACGAGTTCGCTCATCCATTCGATGACGTTCTGGGAGGCGCGGCCGTCCGTGCCGTTCCCGTCGTCGGCGGCCGAGCCGACCGCTTCGTCGGCCTTCTGTTTGGCCACGGCGAAGCCGCCGGTGGCCTGGCTCTGGGCGGCGGTGACCTTGGCGTCGAGCAGCCCGTTGCGTACCTGCCCGATGACGACGAAGCCCAGCAGCAGGACGACGCCCAGTGACATCAGCAGGGTCGTGGCGACGACCTTGAGCTGGATGTTGCGCCGCCACAGCCGCATGACGGGCAGCAGCGGCCGGCGCACCCAGCGCAGCAGGAGTCGCAGGACGGGGCTGTTGCGCACGCCGCCCTGGAGGAGCCCGCCGGCGAAGAAGTGTGCGAAGCGCGATCCCGCCCGGTCCGGGCCGACAGGCCGCTCCGGACGGGCCCCGGACCGGCCGGGGGCCGAAGCGGCACTGTCCTTGGACATGGTCAGCTCGGTCCGGCCTTGTAACCGACGCCACGAACGGTCACCACGATCTCCGGCCGCTCCGGGTCCTTCTCGACCTTGGAACGCAGCCGCTGTACGTGCACGTTGACCAGGCGGGTGTCGGCGGCGTGCCGGTAGCCCCAGACCTGCTCGAGCAGCACTTCCCGCGTGAACACCTGCCAGGGCTTGCGGGCCAGCGCGACCAGCAGGTCGAACTCCAGCGGGGTCAGGGCGATCGACTGCCCCTCCCGCTTCACGGAGTGACCGGCCACGTCGATGACCAGGTCACCGATCGTGAGCTGCTCGGGAGCGGGCTCCTCGGACCTCCGCAGCCGGGCCCGGATCCGGGCGACCAGC
>NZ_MUBA01000770.1 GCF_002154575.1 Streptomyces bobili | reverse complement strand
CCCCCCACAGCACCCCCGTCCCCCTTTGCGCCCAGCACACCACCCGGGCGATACGCGAGCGAAGGAGCCCGCGATGAGCGAGATGATCACCGCGGACCTGGTCGACCTCGACCTGTCCGCCAGCACCAAGGAAGCAGCGGCGCGATCCCTCGCCGAGCGCATGGTGGCCCTGGGCCGGGTGACCGACCTGGAGGGCTTCCTCGCCGACGTGGCCGCCCGTGAGGCCCAGATGCCCACCGGCCTCGACGGCGGCATCGGCATCCCGCACTGCCGCAGCGCCCATGTCACCGAGCCGACGCTCGCCTTCGGGCGCAGCGCCGCCGGCATCGACTTCGGCGCGCCGGACGGCCCGGCCGACCTGATCTTCCTGATCGCCGCCCCGGCCGGAGCGGACGACGCCCACCTGACGATCCTGTCCGCCCTCGCCCGGCAGCTGATGAACGCCGAGTTCACCGACGCGCTGCGGTCGGCGGAGGACGCGGACGCCGCGGCGTCACTGATCCGCGGGGAGGAGCCGGCCGAGGCACCCGCGGAGGGCGCGAGCGCCCCCGAGAACACCGTTGTGGCGTCGGCGGCGGCCTCCGCCGACGCCACAACGGCCAGCCCCACCACACCCGGCGCACCCGACGCACCCCCCTTCCGTATCGTCGCCGTCACCTCCTGCCCCACCGGCATCGCCCACACCTACATGGCCGCCGAGTCGCTGGAGAACGCGGGCCGTGCGGCGGGCGTCGAACTGGTCGTCGAGACACAGGGCTCGGCCGGTTTCACCCGCCTCGACCCGGCGGTGATCGCGGCGGCGGACGGCGTGATCTTCGCCCACGACGTGCCCGTACGCGACAAGGACCGCTTCGCCGGGAAGCCGACGGTCGACGTCGGCGTGAAGGCCGGCATCAACAAGCCCGCCGAACTCATCGCCGACGTGCGCGGCAGGGCCGAGCGCGGCGAGATCACCGCGGCCGGCAAGGGCGGTACGCCCGTCGAACGGGCCGGCGAGTCCGGCGACGGCTACGGCACCAAGCTCCGCAAGTGGCTGATGACCGGCGTCAGTTACATGGTCCCCTTCGTCGCCGCGGGCGGTCTGCTGATCGCGCTCGGGTTCGCGATCGGCGGCTGGGAGATCAACAAGGCGCCCTCGGTCATGGAGCACTTCTCCTGGACCCAGGTCGACAGCTGGGGCGCCCTGCTGTTCCAGATCGGCGGGGTCGCCTTCGGCTTCCTCATCCCGGTCCTCGCCGGATACATCGCCTACGGCATGGCGGACCGCCCCGGTCTCGTCCCCGGCTTCGTCGGCGGAATGATCGCCTCCAACATCGCCGCCGGCTTCCTCGGCGGTCTGGTCGCCGGCCTCCTGGCGGGCGCGGTCGTCCTCGCGATCCAGCGGATCAGGATCCCGACGGCGCTGCGCGGCATCATGCCGGTCGTGGTGATCCCGCTGATCTCCTCGATCGTCGTCGGTTTCCTGATGTTCGTCGTGGTCGGCAAGCCCATCGCCGAGGCCCAGAAGGGCATGACGGACTGGCTGGCCGGCCTGTCCGGCACCAACGCGATCCTGCTCGGTGTCCTCCTCGGCCTGATGATGTGCTTCGACCTCGGCGGCCCGGTCAACAAGGTCGCGTACGCCTTCGCGACGGCCGGTATCGCCGTCGCGGACCCCAGCGACTCCGCGATGGAGATCATGGCCGCCGTGATGGCCGCGGGCATGGTCCCGCCGCTGGCCATGGCACTGGCGACCACCCTCCGCAGGAAGCTCTTCACGCCGACCGAGCGCGAGAACGGCAAGGCCGCCTGGGTCCTGGGCGCCTCCTTCATCTCGGAGGGCGCGATCCCGTTCGCGGCGGCGGACCCGCTGCGGGTCATCCCGGCCTCGATGGCGGGCGGCGCGGTCACCGGCGCCCTGTCGATGGCCTTCGGCGCCACGCTGCGCGCCCCGCACGGCGGCATCTTCGTGGTCCCGCTGATCGGCAACCCGTTCCTCTACCTGGTCGCCATCGCGGCCGGTGTGTGCGTCACGACCGCCCTGGTCATCGTCCTCAAGGGCCTGCGCAAGCCGGTCACCGGGGCCGCGGCACCCGGCGCGGAGAACGGCACGGCCGCCGCGGCGGAGCGTAAGCAGCCGGTCGCGGCGTAACCCGCCACCGCGCGGGCGCCCTTCGGGGGACGCGCACCACCTGCGAGATACGTCACGGTCCGGGATGAAAGTCCCGGACTGTGCTGTCTTCGGTGTCTACTGTTCGACATGCCTGAGCACCTCTCGATCCCCCATCCGACGGGCACGGCGGCCGTCGTCCTCGCCCTGGCGGGAGCCGCCTGGCTGATCGCGGTGACCGCCCTGCTGCGTCGCGCCCGTCCCGGCACCGACGTGTGGGGTGCCTGGACCGGCGCCCGGCGCACCCGCCGCACCGCCCTGGGCGCGATGCGCCCGGGTCACGACGCGATACCACCGGGACCGCGCGGCCGACGCCGGACCATGGACCCCCGCCGCCGGGACGCACGCGCCCGGCTCCCGGAGGCGGACGTACGCCGTCCGGGCCAGGCCCGCCCCCCGCGTC
>NZ_MUBA01000769.1:423-2016 GCF_002154575.1 Streptomyces bobili | reverse complement strand
CCTGGCCGCCGCGCGCGCGGCCGGTACCCGGATCGCGCTGCCCCGCCCCGGCGAGCCCTTCGAACCGGCCGCCGAGACCGTGCCCTGCGAGCCCTGGTGGCGTGCAGTGGCGCTCGCTCCGGCGGGCGGCTGGCCCGACGTGCTGCCGGAAGCCAAGGCCATGGCCGATACGGTGCGTGACATTTCCAAGGGTGCGGCCGAGGACGGGGGTACCCCGGAGGTCGTCCCGGCGGGATAGCGGGGCGCCCGAACCGGACCGGCCCACCTGACGACGGGGGTCGGGGAGCGAACAGCTCCCCGGCCCCCGTCGCCCGTTTCCGAACACCTCTGACCAGGTCTGATCAACTTCCGCGCCACAACTGTCCAGACCCCTCGCGGGTTTATCGGTCTGTCGTACGAAGCCTCATACCAGAGCGGGACGCTCACCGGGGGACTTTGCCAACTGCCCCTCGCGCATCATGGGTTGGCAACTACTGTCAGTGGCCGTGGAGCGAGAGGGCGCAGCAGGGCTCTCGCTCCCCCGACCGACACCGCGATGGCGCGAGCCCGAGGAACGCACCCCACGCGAGCCCCAGGCCCGACGGACAGTACGAGGACACCGATGTCTCACCTCCGCGCACCGGCCGCACGCGCAGACCGCCGCGAGGGCGGACGGCACGGACGACCGGTATCCCGCCCCGCACCCGCACCGGCCGAGACGCACATACGGCCGCAGCTGGTGCGCCTCGCCGTACTGCCCCCGACCGCCGTCGCCCTCAGCGCCTGCGCGGTCGTCCTGTTCACCGTGCGCTCCACCGGCGCCCGGCCGGGACCGGTCCTGTGGGCCGTACTCGCCGGAGCCGTCGCGGTGACCGGCGTCGGCATCGTCGTCGCCGCCGTGGCCGCGGACCGGGCCGCCCGCACCGTCAGCGACCGCATCACCGCCCTGCGCCGCAACAGCGCGCGCGGCGAGGCCGACCTGCGCGCCCTCCTCGACGGGCTGCGCCGCGGCGACCCCCCGCCGCAGCGCACAACGGGTGGCGGCCCGCCGGGTGACGCCGACGAGTTCGAGCTGCTCGCCGCCGACCTGTCCCGCGCCCACGACGGGGCCGTCACCGCCGTCGTCCAGGCCGCACAGCTCTCCAGCCAGACGGGCAGCGAACAGAAACTCGAGGTCTTCGTCAACCTCGCGCGACGCCTTCAGTCCCTCGTGCACCGGGAGATCTCCACCCTGGACGAGCTGGAGAACGAGATCGAGGACCCCGACCTCCTCAAGGGCCTCTTCCACGTCGACCACCTCGCCACCCGCATCCGCCGCCACGCCGAGAACCTCGCCGTCCTCGGCGGCGCCGTCTCCCGGCGGCAGTGGAGCAACCCCGTCTCCATGACCGAGGTGCTGCGCTCCGCGATCGCCGAGGTCGAGCAGTACTCGCGGGTCAAACTCGTCCCGCCGGTCGAGGGCGAACTCCGCGGGCACGCCGTCGCCGACGTCATCCACCTGCTCGCCGAACTCGTCGAGAACGCCACGGTGTTCTCCGCCCCGCACACCCAGGTCCTGCTGCGCGCCAACCTGGTCACCTCCGGGCTCGCCGTCGAGGTCGAGGACCGCGGCCT
>NZ_MUBA01000769.1:0-368 GCF_002154575.1 Streptomyces bobili | reverse complement strand
ACGTCGTCTCCCAGCTGGCCCGCCGCCACGGCATCCGGGTCCGGCTCCAGAACAACATCTACGGCGGCGTCCAGGCCGTACTCGTCGTACCGCAGGCCCTGCTCGGGTCGGCCGGACCGCCGTTGTCGCAGGCCGAGGGGAACGGCGTGGGGGCGGCCGGCGCACAGGTGGCTCGGGAACTGGCTCCGCAGGCCGGCGGGCGATCGCAGCCCCAGGCGCAGACCCGGTCCCCCGGGGAACCGCAGCCGCAGCGCCGGGCCGCCCAGCCCGAGCCACGCCCGCAGCCGCAGCTCCAGCCCGTGGCCCAACTCCAGCCACAGGCAACCTCGCCGACGCACCATCAGCCGCAGTTGCAGCCGCAGTCCCAC
>NZ_MUBA01000768.1 GCF_002154575.1 Streptomyces bobili | reverse complement strand
AAGGTGTCCCTCTCCCTCGCCGCCGCCGCGACTCCGGGCGAGGGCGGGCGCGGGCGCCGGCTCAGCTGCACCGTGGCCCTCGCCGTCGCGGGCGCGCTGGCGGCGGTGACGGTCGGCTCGGTGTTCGTCCTCGACCTGATGCCCGGCTCGGGCTCCGACGACAACGACAGCGCCGCGGGCAGCGACACCGCATCCTCGAACCCGGCCGCCACCGCGCCCCCGGCCCCGGCCGGAGCGGTTCCCGCCGCCTACGTCGGCACCTGGGAGGGCCAGGGCAGCGGTCTCGGCGGTCAGCTTCCGATGGGCACCTTCCGGCTGACGGTGAAACAGGCCGCCGTAGGAAAGGAGCTGGGGCGGCTCCGGCAGACCGACGTGCTCGGCGGTGTCTGCCTCGACGTCATCACCCTGACCAAGGTGACCTCGAAGGAACTGATCACCACCTCGGTCGGCGCCGAGACCAACCACGGCGGCTGCAACCCGGCCGCCCACACCGTGCGGTTGACGCGCACGGGCGACGACCTGACATACCGGTCGGAGAGTTCGGCCGAGGGGAATCCGGTCGCGCGGATGTCACGGGTCGACTAGCGGGCGGGACAGGCGATGAGCGAAGAGAGAGGCGGAGTTTCTTGACCGTGGCACCGATCGCACCGATCGACGCCCTGCTGATCGCCCTCGCGGCGGTCTGGGGCGCGCTCGCGGGAGCGGTGCTGCCACGGGCGGTGTACCGGTTCTCGGTGCAACTGCAGGACGTGGAACCGCAGGACACGGGAGACGATGCCGGCTGGCGTCGCGGCTGCCCCGAGGGGCATCCCCTGCGCGGCTGGCTCGGGCCCGCCCGCTGTCCCGGCTGCCCCGCCACGTCACCGCCGTACGGTTCCGGCGCGCTTCGTCTCTCCCTCGTCACCTCGGTTCTCTGCGCTGGGCTGGCGCTCGCCACCGGCATCCGGCCCGAGCTTGCCGTATGGCTGCTGCTGGCACCCGTCGGGGTGCTGCTCGCGGCGGTCGATCTGCGGGTGAAGCGGCTGCCCGATCCGCTCACGCTGCCCCTGGCGGCCGTCGCCCTCACCCTGTTGGGGGTGGCCGTGCTGCTGCCCGAGCACGCCGGTGACTGGACGACGGCCCTGCTGGGCGCCCTCGCGCTCAGCGGCGGCTACCTCGTGCTGCACCTCATCAACCCGGGCGGCATGGGCTTCGGCGACGTGAAACTCGCCCTCGGCGCGGGCGCGGTCCTCGGCTGGTACGGCTGGGCGACGGTCATGCTGGGCACCCTCGCCGCGTTCCTGTCGGGCGCCCTGTACGGCGGCGCGCTCCTGCTCGCCCGCAGGGCCGGACGCCGGACGGCGATCCCGTTCGGGCCGTTCCTGATCGCCGGTGTGTACGCCGGTGTGCTGATGGGCGCCTACGCGGCCTGAGGTGAGCCGTTCGGAGGCGCTGGCGTAGGCTGGCCGGGTCCGTCCACAACCCTTGACGAAAGGGACGCTTCGGTGACCGAGAAGGCCGACCTTCAGTCCGTCCTCGACCGTGCCGCCGAGGGTGGGCGGATCACTCCCGAGGAGGCGCTCGACCTCTACCGCGACGCGCCCCTGCACGCGCTGGGCTCGGCGGCCGACGCCGTGCGCCGCCGTCAGTACGCCGGCATCGAGCACATCGCGACGTACATCATCGAGCGGAACATCAACTACACGAACGTGTGCGTCACGGCGTGCAAGTTCTGCGCCTTCTACGCGGCGCCGAAGGACACGGCCAAGGGCTGGACGCGCGACCTCGACGACATCCTGCGCCGGTGCGCGGAGACCGTCGAACTCGGCGGCACCCAGATCATGTTCCAGGGCGGACACCACCCCGACTTCGGCGTCGAGTACTACGAGAAGCACTTCGCCGCGATCAAGGCCGCGTATCCGCAGCTCGTCATCCACTCCCTGGGGGCGTCGGAGGTCGAGCACATGGCCCGCATCTCCAAGGTGTCCGTCGAGGAGGCGATCCAGCGCATCCACGCCGCCGGTCTCGACTCCTTCGCCGGGGCCGGCGCCGAGCTGCTCCCCGCCCGCCCGCGCAAGGCGATCGCCCCGCTGAAGGAGTCCGGCGAGCGCTGGCTGGAGATCATGGAGACCGCGCACAACCTCGGCGTGGAGTCCACGTCGACGATGCTGATGGGCACCGGCGAGACCAACGCCGAGCGCATCGAGCACCTGCGCATGATCCGCGACGTACAGGACCGGACGGGCGGCTTCCGCGCCTTCATCCCGTACACCTACCAGCCCGAGAACAACCACCTGAAGGGCCGCACCCAGGCGACCCTCTTCGAGTACCTGCGGATGATCGCGATCGCCCGCCTCTTCCTCGACAACGTCCGTCACATCCAGGGCTCCTGGCTGACCACGGGCAAGGAGGTCGGCCAGCTGTCGCTGCACTACGGCGCGGACGACCTCGGCTCGATCATGCTGGAGGAGAACGTCGTCTCCTCGGCCGGTGCCAAGCACCGCTCCAACCGCCTGGAGATCATCGACCTGATCCGCAAGGCGGGCCGCGTCCCGGCGCAGCGCGCGACGACGTACGAGCACCTCCTCGTGCACGACGACCCGGCGAACGACCCGGTCGACGAGCGGGTCGCCTCGCACATCTCGTCCACCGCGATCGAGGGCGGCACCGCACACCCCGAACTGAAGCTGCTGGCCTCCAACTGACCTGCCGGTGCTGACGATCCACGCGGCCGACGAGGTCCGCCACATCTGGGACGACGACCCGGAGCCCATCAAGGACGGTGCCGTCGCCGTCCAGGGCGGCCGGGTCGCGGGGGTGGGGACTCTCGCGGAGCTGGAGCGGCGGTTCCCGGGCGCGCGGG
>NZ_MUBA01000077.1 GCF_002154575.1 Streptomyces bobili | reverse complement strand
GGAACCGATCCCGCCACCCCTCGCGTCTAGGGGAGCGTGCAGCGTCAAGGCATCGGCGGCAGCGCCGTGATCCGCATCCGTGCGGCCGGGAGTGTTCTCCTGGTCGCACATCTCCTGTTCGTAGCCTGGCTCACGCTGCGCCCACTGGACGTCCCCTGGGTGATGCCCACCAACCTGCACCCCCTCGCAGGCATCCAGGCCGACCTCCGGCTGGGCTGGCCCGAGGCGGCCCGCCGCATCGGCGAGGACCTGGCCCTGCTGGCCCCGCTGGGAGTCCTCCTCCCGCTGGCCCACGGCAGACGGGCCGTCGCCCCGCTGGCCTCCCTGGTGCGCACGGTCACCGCGGGCGCCCTGCTGTCCCTGGCGATCGCCCTGCTCCAGACGGGCGTGCCCGGCCGGGTGGTCGACATCGACTCGGTGCTGATGAACACGGTGGGCGTGGCCCTGACGCACGCCGCGCTGGTCCCGGCGGCACGGGCCTGGCTGGGCCGGCGCGGTGCACGGCGCACGTTCCCCCCGGCGGGTCAGGAGGAGCAGGCTCAGGGTCTGACCCCGACGATTCCCAGGGTCGGTATCGCCCCGTAGAGCGACGTTTCATCCGCTTCGTCTTCGTAGCGTTGTGGTCAGAAAGGGGCAGCCATCAGGGCCCGCCCCGGACCGACGCTCACGAAGAGGAGCCGCAGATGTCCAGCAGCCTCGCCCGCCCCACCCACGGCCGCATGATCGGCGGAGTGTGCGCCGCGCTGGCCCGCCGCTTCGGCACGTCGGCCACGACCATGCGCGTGATCTTCCTGCTCTCCTGCCTTCTGCCGGGCCCGCAGTTCCTGCTCTACATAGGGCTGTGGATCTTCCTGCCCTCCGAGGGCAAGGCACGCACGGCCTGGTGAACGCGAAACGCCGTCGGGGCGCGCCCGAAGAACAAGGGCGCGCCCCGACGGCGTACACGGGGGGCAGGGTCAGCCGAGCGGGATCCCGTTGACCGGCAGCCCGTGCGTGGGCAGGCCCTGCAGCGGCAGGCCGCCGAGCAGACCCGCGACGGGGGCCGTGGGGCCCTCGGCGAGCAGCTGCTGGGCGACGGGCTGGACGGCGGTCAGACCCGCGCCGACCGCCGGCTGGGCCTGCGCGAGGGCGTCTCCGGCGCCCGGCAGCGCCTGGGCGACGCTCTCCGCCGGCAGCGTCCTGGTGACACCGTCCAGGGCCTGGGTGGCGTCCGGAACGGCCGGGGCGGCGTTGGCGGCGCCCGCACCGGCGGCGGCGAAGGCGGCGCCGAGGGCGGCGACACCGAGGGTCTTGACTGCAGACTGCTTCATGATGAATGCGTCCTCGAATACGGGGAAACTGAGCGGTCCACGACCGTAAACACGGGACACCGCTCACCGCAAACAACGAAATGCGGACGGATCGTGAAGACCCGTCCGCACCCGGAGGCCGGAATTACCGGAAATTCGACCTCAGCCGTCCAGGGAACCGCTGGTGGAGGCGGTCTGCTGGAACAGCCATTCGGACTTCAGCTCCGCATAACCGGGCTTGATCACGTCATTGATCATGGCCAGCCGTTCATCGAAAGGAATGAATGCTGACTTCATAGCATTGACGGAGAACCACTGGAGATCGTCGAGCACATAACCGAACGCGTCGACAAGGTGCTCGAATTCCCGGCTCATACTGGTGCCGGACATGAGCCTGTTGTCCGTATTCACGGTGGCCCTGAAATGAAGCCGCCGCAGCAGTCCGATCGGATGCTCTGCGTACGACGCGGCGGCCCCGGTCTGGAGGTTGGAACTGGGGCACAGCTCCAGCGGGACGCGCTTGTCGCGGACGTACGAGGCGAGCCGCCCGAGCTTCACCGAGCCGTCCTCGGCGATCTCGATGTCGTCGATGATGCGGACGCCGTGCCCGAGCCGGTCGGCACCGCACCACTGGAGGGCCTGCCAGATGGACGGCAGCCCGAAGGCCTCGCCCGCGTGGATGGTGAAGTGGTTGTTCTCGCGCTTGAGGTACTCGAAGGCGTCGAGATGCCGGGTGGGCGGGTAGCCCGCCTCCGCGCCGGCGATGTCGAAGCCGACCACGCCCAGGTCGCGGTAGCGGTTGGCGAGTTCGGCGATCTCCAGCGAGCGGGCGGCGTGCCGCATCGCGGTGAGCAGGGCGCCGACGCGGATCCGGTGGCCGTTCGCGCGGGCCAGCCGCTCGCCCTCCCGGAAGCCCTCGTTGACGGCCTCGACGACTTCTTCGAGGGTGAGGCCGGCGTCGAGATGCTGCTCGGGGGCGTACCGCACCTCGGCGTAGACGACGCCGTCCTCGGCGAGGTCCTCCGCGCACTCGCGGGCGACGCGCACCAGGGCCTCGCGCGTCTGCATGACGCCGACGGTGTGGGAGAAGGTCTCCAGGTACCGCTCCAGGGACCCGGAGTCGGCGGCCTCCCGGAACCAGAGCCCGAGCTTGTCGGGGTCGGCCTCGGGGAGCCGTGTGTACCCGGTGTCCCGGGCGAGGTCGACGATCGTGCCGGGACGCAGCCCGCCGTCGAGGTGGTCGTGCAGCAGAACCTTGGGCGCCCGGCGGATCTGCTCCGGGCCGGGGACGGCGCCCTTCTGGATGCTCTGGCTCGTCATTTTCGCACCGTAACCCCTACGCGCGTAGATCGCTCGGTGGGCAACTCGGTCGATACGCAACGGTGACCGCACGGCCGGGTGGAGTACACCGGCGCTTCTGACACTGTTCTGTCATGGGACAGCAAGCGACGCCGCTTCGGTCGGCCAGGTTGGGGAAGGCCATCGGTCCGGAGCCGCAGTCGGTGAGCGGGGCGGTACTGCTGCTCCCGGAGGGCGAGGAGATCTCCGCTCGCAGACCCTCACCCCTGTGGCCGAGCACCTCCGTCCGCGCCCTCGGGCGCAAACTCGCCCGCGCGGGACGGGAGGAGGGGCTGGCCGTCCATGTGGTGCAGTACCGCTACCGCGGCTGGAACGGCACCGAGGCCCACCTGGCCGCCGACGCCTCCTGGGCGGCGGACGAGATCGTACGGCTCTACGGGGACGTCCCCGTGTGCCTGGCCGGCGTCGACATGGGCGGGCGGGCCGCCCTGCACGCGGGTGGCCACGAGGCCGTCAGCTCCGTTCTGGCGGTCGCCCCCTGGTTGCCGGAGGAGGACGTGGCGGTGCCACCCGAACCGGTGAAGCAGCTGGTGGGCCGGCGGGTGCTGATCGTGCACGGCACCAACGACGAACGGACCGATCCGGAGCTGTCGTTCCGGCTGGCGGCGCGGGCGAAGAAGGCGAACCGGGACGTGTGCCGGTTCGAAGTGCACTCCGACGGGCATGGGTTGCACCAGCACCGGGCCGAAGTGCTCTCCCTCTGCGAGGACTTCGTGATGGGGGTGCTGTTCGGGAGAGGGTTCTCGCGGCCGGTCGAGGACGCGCTCGCGGCCCCGCCGCCGCTGGGCCTGCGGATGCCGCTGGCCTCCGGATTCGGCCGGTCGTTGCGGCGGTAGGCCGTAGGCGGGAGCAGTCCTGCTACGGCAGCAGGTTGCCCCTTCTCGACAGCAGGAACTTCTTGAAGGCCGCCACCGGGGGTGTGTCCGGGTGGCCGTCCAGCCAGGCGACGCCGATCTCGCGGGCCGCTCTCGGTGCGGTGACCGTCAGTTCGACCACGCCGGGACGCGGCACGGCGGGGGGTGGGAGCAGGGCCACGCCGAGGCCCGCGGCGACCAGGCCGCGCAGGGTTTCCGCCTCCTCGCCCTCGAAGGCGATCCGCGGCCGGAAGCCGGCCTCCTGGCAGAGGTCGTCGGTGATGCGGCGCAGGCCGTAGCCGGGTTCCAGGGTCACGAAGGCCTCGTCGGCGGCCTCGGCGAGGCGGACGCGCCGGCGGGCGGCGAGGCGGTGGTCGGCGGGGACGACCAGGCGCAGTTTCTGTTCGTCGAGACGGCGGCCGACGAGATCGGGGGCGACCGGGACGGGCGAGGTCAGGCACAGGTCCAGTTCGCCGGCGCGCAACCGCTCCAGCATGGCCTCGCCGTAGTTCTGGACGAGGCTGAAGCGGACCCAGGGGTGGTCGGCGCGGAAGGCGTGGATCAGGCCGGGGACGGTCTCGGCGCCCATGGTGTGCAGGAAACCGAAGGCGACCTTCCCGGTGGCCGCGTCGGCGTCGGCGCGGACCTCGTCGGCGGCGCGTTCGACCTCCGCGAGTGCGCGTTCGACGGAGGTGAGGAAGGTGCGTCCGGCGGGCGTGAGCGAGACGGTGCGGCCGCGGCGGGCGAACAGGTCGACGCCGAGGTCCTGTTCGAGGCGGACCATGGCCCGCGACAGGGTGGACTGCGGGACCTGCATCTCCTGCGCGGCTCGCGTGACGTGCTCGGTGCGGGCGACTCCCGCGAAGTACGCGAGCCGCGGGGCGAGCAGTGTGACGATGTCTTCCGTGTCACCGGACGGTGACAGCTGACCCTGTGACCTGTGCTGATGCGCCATGGGAACGATTATGACGATTCCATGCATTGGACGGATGAGCGGGGCGGTCCGTACGTTCGAGGCATGTCTCCCGCCAGTACCGGGGCGTCCACCAGCGTGGACGCCGTCCCGACCGTTCCCGCCGCCGTCTCCCCCCGCTCCCCCCACGACTCCCTGATGGCTCCGGGCGGTCCCGGTTACCGCCGGATGAGTTTCGCCCTCTTCCTGGCCGGCGTGGCGACCTTCGCCCTGCTGTACTCCACGCAGGCGCTGCTGCCGCTGATCTCCGGCGAGTTCGGGGTCTCGGCGAGCGACGCGAGCTGGACGGTGGCGGCGGCGACCGGCGGGCTGGCCCTGTTCGTCCTGCCGATGAGCGCCCTGTCGGAGCGCTACGGCCGCCGTACGGTGATGACCGGCTCGCTGGCGGTCGCGGTGACCCTGGGTCTGCTGGTCCCCTTCGCGCCGTCGCTGGGCTCGCTGGTGGTGCTGCGGGCTCTGCAGGGGGCGGCGCTGGCCGGGCTGCCGGCGTCCGCCACCGCCTATCTCGCGGAGGAGGTCCGGCCGCGTGCCCTGATCACCGCGATCGGCCTGTTCGTGGCGGGCAACAGCGTCGGCGGGATGAGCGGCCGGGTCATCACCGGCTGGGTCGCGCAGGAGTGGGGCTGGCGGGTCGCGGTCGGCGTGATCGGCGCGGTCGCGGTGGCCTGTGCGATCGCCTTCCGGCTGCTGCTGCCGGCGCCGCGGCACTTCACGCCGGGCTCGCTGCGCCCGGCGGTACTGGCCCGCACGGTCCGCGACCACCTGGCCGACCCGCTGCTGTGCCGCCTGTACGCGATCGGCGCGCTGTTCATGACCGTCTTCGGCGGGGTCTACACGGTCATCGGATACCGGCTGACCGAGGCGCCGTTCTCGCTGCCGCAGGGCATCGTCGGCTCGATCTTCCTGGTCTATCTGGTGGGCACGGTGTCCGCGTCGACGGCGGGCCGGCTGGTCGGCCGGCTGGGCCGGCGCGGGTCCCTGTACCTGGCGGGCGGCACCACGGCCCTGGGCCTGCTGGTCTCCCTCGCGGACTCGCTCCCCCTGGTCCTGCTGGGCCTGGTGCTGATCACGGCGGGCTTCTTCGCGGGGCACGCGGTGGCGTCCTCGGCGGTCAGCAAGACGGCGACGACGGGCCGCGCGCAGGCCTCGGCGCTCTACCAGTCCGCGTACTACATCGGCTCCAGCGCGGGCAGCACGGTGGGCGCGGTGGCGTTCCACGCGGGCGGCTGGGCGGGCACGGTCGGCGTGGGGATCCTGGCGGTGCTCGGCGTCGTGACGATCACGGTGTTCGGGACGCGGGCGGCGCGCCGGCAGTCGCCGGCCGCCGCGTACTGAGACCGTTCCGCTCCCCCGGCGCCCAGGGGTGCCCCTTCGGGGGCGTGCCCTTTCGGGGGCGCCCTCACCACCCCCTTGTGACCTGCTGGTTTGTCGACTCGGGGGGCCATTGTCAGTGGGCTGCGGTAGCTTCCGAGGTACTGGGGCGCACAGGCGCGTGACAGAACGGCCACAGGGGTGGGTGGACGACGATGAGTGACGGTACGGCGACGGTGGACGACCTCGACGCCAGGCTGGAGAAGCACCGGGTCGAGCTGACGGGGTACTGCTACCGCATGCTCGGTTCCTCCTTCGAGGCGGAGGACGCGGTGCAGGACACCCTGGTGCGCGCCTGGCGGAGCTACGACAAGTTCGAGGGCCGTTCCAGCCTGCGTTCCTGGCTGTACCGCATCGCGACGAACGTCTGCCTGGACATGCTGAACGCGGGCAACAAGCGGGCCCGTCCGATGGACCTCTCCGAGTCCACGCCGCTCGCCAAGGCGGCGCTCTCGCCCCGCCCGGACAACACCTGGCTGGAGCCGATGCCCGACGCGCGCGTGCTGCCCACGGTCGAGGACCCGGCGGAGGCCGCCGTGGCGAAGGAGTCGGTGCGGCTGGCGTTCATGGCCGCGCTCCAGCAACTGCCGCCGAAGCAGCGGGCCGTACTGATCCTGCGCGAGGTGCTGGCGTGGCGGGCGAGCGAGGTCGCCGAGCTGCTGGACACCTCGGTCGCCTCGGTGAACAGCGCGCTCCAGCGGGCCCGTGCGACCCTCGCCGAGCGCGCCGACTCCGGTGCCGAGGCCGCGGTGTCCGACCCGTTGGACGAGGAGCAGCAGAAGCTCCTGGAGCGCTATGTGGCCGCCTTCGAGGGGTACGACATGTCGGCGCTGACGGCGCTCCTCCATGAGGACGCCATCATGACGATGCCGCCGTTCGACCTGTGGCTCACGGGTCACGACGACATCGCGGGCTTCATGACGACGATCGGCTCGGCCTGCGAGGGCTCGCGTCTGCTGCCGGTCCAGGTCAACGGTCTGCCGGGCTTCGCGCAGTACAAGCCCGACCCGGAGAAGGGCGGTTACACGCCCTGGGCGGTGCAGGTCCTGGAGATCTCAGACGGCCGCCTCACCGGATTCCACTTCTTCCTGGACACCGAGCGGTGGTTCCCGCTGTTCGGGGTTCCCCTCCACCTCGAAGCGGAGGCCGACGAGATCGAGCAGGGCGAGTAGCGCGGGGTCGGGGGCGCGCAGGCGTATGCGTCCCCCGCTCCGGCGGGCGGTCAGCTGGAGCCGGGCCAGCAGGTCGACGGCCGTCAGCCCCGGTGCCCCGAGCCCGGCCACCTCGCAGACGACCAGGCCGCCCGCGGCGCCCTTCAGCAGGCCCCGCAGGTCGTCGCAGAATCCCGCCACCTGGCTCCGGGCGAGGGGGCCGGCCAGGGTGAGTACGGGGGGTGTCGTCGCGTCCACGGGGGGTAGACCGGCCGGGCTCGCGTAACTCATCGTCGCCACCGGGCTAAGCCATGCGCGAGTTTGCCTAATACCTTTAGTCAGATGCAGACTGATGTCCGCTGACCGGCGAGAGGACCTGGAGAAGTGTCATGGCACGCGTAGGCCTGACCCCGGAGCGGCTGACCCGGGCGGGCGCGGAGATGGCCGACGAGGCCGGCTTTGATCAGGTGACCGTCTCGGCGCTGGCCCGCCGGTTCGACGTCAAGGTCGCGAGCCTGTACTCGCATGTGAGGAACTCGCACGACCTGAAGACGCGGATCGCCCTGCTGGCCCTGGCGGAACTGGCCGACCGGGGCTCCGCGGCGCTGGCCGGACGCTCCGGCAAGGACGCCCTCACCGCCCTCGCCGACGTCTACCGCGACTACGCCCGCGACCACCCCGGCCGCTATGCCGCCGCGCAGTTCCGCCTCACCCCGGAGGCGGCCGCCGCCAGTGCCGGGGCCCGGCACTCCCAGATGACCCGGGCCATCCTGCGGGGCTACGACCTCGCCGAACCGGACCAGACCCACGCCGTCCGGCTGCTCGGCAGCGTCTTCCACGGATACGTCACCCTCGAACAGGCCGGCGGCTTCAGCCACAGCGCCCCCGACTCCCAGGAGTCCTGGACCCGCATCCTCGACGCGCTCGACGCGCTGCTGCGGAACTGGCCGGCCACGGAAGCAGGCTGAAGCGATGGCTCCCGAGATCCACTGGATCACCACCCCCGTCACCGCCGGCCTCCTGCGCGGCGCCCTGGAGACCGAGCGCACCGAGCACGGGCTGCTGCCGCACCGCCTGCCCGCCTGGGCCCGCGCCCAGTGCGCCGACGGGCAGCTGGCCATGGCCGAGTCCCAGCCGTCCGGCGTCCGGCTGGCCTTCCGTACCCGGGCCACCGCCATCGAGCTGGACACGCTTCCCACCAAGCGGCAGTACGTGGGTGCCCCGCCCCGGCCGGACGGGTTCTACGACCTGGTCGTCGACGGGCGTCCGGCGGGCCGGGGCACCGTGTCGGCGGGGCACGTCCTGGTCGTCGACATGATGACGGGCGGCTCCGAGTGGCGGCCCGGCCGCCCTGGCACGCTGCGCTTCACGGATCTGCCCGAGGGCGCCAAGGACGTCGAGATCTGGCTGCCGCACAACGAGACCACCGAGCTGGTCGCCCTGCGCACCGACGCGCCCGTGGAGCCCGCGGGCGCCACGGACCGGCGGGTCTGGGTGCACCACGGCAGCTCCATCAGCCATGGTTCGGACGCCGCCGGTCCGACCGGCATCTGGCCCGCGGTCGCCGCCCGCGCCGGCGGGGTGGAGCTGGTCAATCTGGGGCTGGGCGGGAGCGCACTGCTCGACCCGTTCGTCGCGCGCGTCCTGCGGGACACCCCGGCCGACCTGATCAGCGTCAAGATCGGCATCAATCTCGTCAATCTGGATCTGATGCGGCTGCGGGCGTTCGGGCCCGCCGTGCACGGGTTCCTCGACACCGTGCGGGAGGGGCATCCTCGTACGCCGCTGCTCGTCGTGTCGCCCGTGCTGTGTCCCATGCATGAGGACACTCCCGGGCCCAGCGCGCCCGATTTCCGGGGGCTGGAGCAGGGGATGCTGCGGTTCGTGCCCATGGGGGATCCGGCGGAGGTGGCCGGCGGGAAGCTGACCCTCCGGGTGATCCGGGAGGAGCTGGCGCGGATCGTCGGGGAGCGGGCTGCCGATGATCCGCGGCTGTACTACCTCGACGGGCGGGAGCTGTACGGGGAGGGGGACGCGGAGGAGTTGCCGCTGCCTGATCAGTTGCATCCGGACGCGGCTACTCATCGGCTGATGGGGGAACGGTTCGCGAGTGCCTTCGGCGAAGGGGGCGTGTTCGGGTGAGGGGCGGTGCCCCCAGCCTTTTTCCCGCCCCCGCCGCCCCGTCCCGTCC
>NZ_MUBA01000767.1 GCF_002154575.1 Streptomyces bobili | reverse complement strand
GTGTACGGAACGGTCGTGGGGCGCGGCCCGGCCGGGCGGGCCGGACGGGGGCGGGGCAGGATCGCGGGCCGGGGTGTGCGGGCGGCCGGTTCGCGGGCCTCGGCGAGGATCGCTCCCGCGAGCTGCTCGACGACCCGCCGCTCCTGACTGTGCCGGAACCGCTCGTCGCTCACCCCGTACACCTGGGCCGCCGCCCGGCGCCGGTCCGCGGCCGGGTCGCCCCGGTGACCGGGCAGCAGGCCGAAGGTGCACTGGGCGGCGCGGCCGATGAGGTCGTCGGTGCCGAGCCGTTCGGCGGCGGCGCGGATGAGCCGTTCCGCCCCGTCGGCAAGGTCGTCCTCGCCCTCGGCGTGTCCGCAGTGCAGGGTGACCGCGCGCAGCGCCCGGGGCACCAGCGACTGCAGCGCGGGCAGGCCGCCACGGCGCAGGTTCCGCAGTTCCCGTTCGAGGTCGGCGCGGTCCGGCAGACCATCAGGGTTCATGCCGGTCAACATATCGGCGCGGGTGGCGCGACCGCCGGGTGTTCGGCAAGGGCGGGCGAGGCCGGGGCGGACTTCACGCGGCGGCTTCTTTCGCCTTCCGCGGGGCACCGGTCGTCCGCCGCGGGACGCCGTCGCCGTACCGCCGCATTACCCCCGCTCCGCGAGCCGCGCCGAAATCGCATGCGCATCCGAATTCCTTTTCGATACGTCCGCAACGGTCGGTATTCACCAATGGATCCGCCCATTCCGCCTGTTCCACCCGTCCGCCCCCGGACCGCTCGGTCCTTCACGTCCGCAGGTGAATTCCATGACGTTTCCTGCTGATCCCGGTGGCCCCGGCGAGGACCTCGTCCCGCCGACGCTCTTCGAGCCCGAAACGCCGTCCGGCGGCCTGCCCGCGCCCGACCCGCGAGGCGATCCGGACACGCTGCCGCCCACCCTGGCCACGCGCTTCCTCGCGCGCGAACGCCTGCCCAGGCGCGGCGAGCAGACCGTGCACCGGGCCGGGGAGGAGGGCCGCTCCGCCGAGTTGCGCGCGGCCGTGTTCCGGGTGCTCGACCAGCGGGCCGCCGGCCCGGACACCGAGCGGGTTCTCAAGTGGTTCCACCCCGACGCGGCCCCCGACGACGAGGTGACCGGCCTGCTGTCCGAACCGCTGCACGACGGGCTGTCGTACGTCCTGGAGCGGGGGACGGCCCACGGGGCGCCCTTCCATGTGCTGCCCTCGCACGGGAGCACCGACTTCGCGACCTTTCTGCGCGACCACGGAAAGCTGTCGTCGCAGGAGATCCATGGACTCGTGGGCCGGCTGCACGGGGCTCTGACCGCGCTGCACGCGGCGGGCGTGGTGCACCGGGACCTCAAACCGTCCAACCTGGTCCTCGGCGACTACGCCCGGCCCGCCGAAGGCCTGGTGCTGATCGACTTCGGCATCTCGCTCGTCGCCCGCTCCCCGCGCGAGGCGTCCGGCACCTGGGCCGCCACCCCGCGCTACGCCTCGCCGCAGGCGCTGCTGCGCAAGCCCATCGTGCGCGCGGCGGACGACTGGTGGTCGCTCGGAGTCCTGGTCGCGGAGGCCGCCCGCGGCCGGCACCCGGTCGAGAGGCACCACGAGCCGGCGTCCGTGATGGACGCGGTGCAGGCGGGCGCCCTCGACCTCGACGGCATCACCGACGGGCACGTCCGGCTGCTCTGCCAGGGCCTGCTCGCCCACCACCCGGACGACCGCTGGGGGTCCGAGCAGGTCGCCGAATGGCTGGCCGGGCGCAGCCCGAGGGCGGTGCCCCGGCTGGGACCCGTCCCCCGCACGGGCGACCGTACGGCGGACCCCGCCGCCGCCGCGCCCGGCCCCGCCCCGGAGGCGCCCCGCTTCGAGCACGCGGGCCGCGTCTTCACCGACCCGGCGCGCCTCGGCGAGGAGTTCGACGCCGACTGGCCGGCCATGGTCCGCCGGCTGGCCCGCGGCAGGGAACGGGAACGGCTCGGGCTCTGGCTCACCGAGTTCCGCCCCGAACGGGACCCGGTCCGCGCCGAGGCCCTCGACGCGCTGCTGCGGGAGGGACTGCGGCGCAGGCCGGACGCGGCCACGCTGATCGACCTGATCGGCTGGATGGCCCCGCAGCAGGAGCCCGGCTACCGGGGCATCCCGCTCGGCCTCGGTGACCTGCCCGCCTTCGCCGGACGAGCGGCAGCTGGTGACCGGCAGTGCGTGGACGTGATGGCCGAGCTGCACCGGCACCGCCTGCTCGACCGGCTGGCCGCGCGGCGCGGCGGCGAGGAGCTGGCTCACGTCGACCGGCGCTGGCAGGACCACCACGCCCAGTGGGACGCGGCCGTCGCCCGGCTGGCCGGGATACCCGAGGTCACCGACGACCGCGACGGCCTGCGCGCCGCGACCGGTACCGGTGCGGCCCTGACCGCCGAACTCCTCCATCTGGCCGCGACCCCCGCCCAGGCGACCCGCAGGCTCCGCGCCGACCTGGAGCGGGCCCTGCGCGCCATGCCCGCCCACGTGTCCTGGTTCGCCCGGCTGGCCGAGGACGCCCGCGAACCCGTACCGCTGCTGCTCGCGCTGCGGCTGC
>NZ_MUBA01000766.1:186-781 GCF_002154575.1 Streptomyces bobili | reverse complement strand
CAGGTCGTCACCGAGGACGGGACCCTGGTCGCGGTCAGCGAGCACCTGGAGCGGATCAGCGGGACGGGGACGGACGCGGTGCGCCCGGCGAGCCCTCCGGCCGCCGCACCGAGCGGCGACGGGGATGGGGATGAAGACGGAGAAAGGGACTCAGACGCGGAGGACGACGCCTCCGCCGGGGCCGCCGGGCTGCGGCCCGGTGAGATCGCCGAGGACCCCTCCTACAGCGACGGGTCCGCCACCGTGGACGGCGAGAGCGCCGACTACCGCTTCGCCGCCGTCGAGGTCGAGACGGAGGACCGCGGCACGCTCACCGTGTACGCGGGCGCGCCCCTGTCCACCGAGCGCACCGCGGTCCGTACCGCGCTCACCGTCATGCTGATCGGCTTTCCGCTCGTGCTGGCCGTCGTCGCCGGCGTGACCTGGCTGATGACCCGGCGGGCACTGCGCCCGGTCGAGGGCATCCGGCGTGAGATGGCCGCGATCACCGCCTCCGCCGACCTCGCCCGCCGGGTGCCCGAGCCGGACAGCCACGACGAGGTCGCCCGGCTCGCCCGCACCACGAACGAGACGCTGGCCGCGCTGGAGGCGGCCG
>NZ_MUBA01000766.1:0-162 GCF_002154575.1 Streptomyces bobili | reverse complement strand
CGAGGAGGCGGCCGGCCGGGTCCGGGTGAGCGTGGACGCGGAGCCGGCGGACGTGTCCGGATCACGCGGGCAGTTGCGACGGGTGCTGGCCAACCTTCTCGACAACGCGCAGCGGCATGCCCGCGAGGCGGTCATGGTGACCGTGCGGCGGGAGGGCGGGCG
>NZ_MUBA01000765.1 GCF_002154575.1 Streptomyces bobili | reverse complement strand
GGACGGGCCGGTCGTCGTCGTCCAGGGAGAGCGCGCGGTACGGCTGTCCGGCGGCGAGTTCGGCGGCTACCTCGCGCGCGGTGCGTTCCGCCTGGGTGCCCGCCTGGTCGCTCAGGTTCGTCCACAGTGACAGCAGGACGGCCGTCCCGGCGGCGAGCAGCGCCACGGCGACGACGAGCGTGGTGCCCAGGGTGGCGCGCGCCCGGACGGATGCGAGACGGCGTCTCACCGGCCCGCCTCCGCCCGCTCCAGCCGGTACCCGGCGCCGCGGACCGTGCGGATCAGCCCGGCGCCCAGCTTGCGGCGCAGTGCGCTGACGTACACCTCGACGATGTTGGGGTCGCCGTCGTAGGCGAAGTCCCAGACGTGGTCGAGGATCTCGGTCTTCGACACCACCTGGCCGGCCCGCACCACGAGCTGCTCCAGGACGGCGAACTCCTTGGCGGTGAGCGCCGTCTCGTCGCCGCGCAGGAACACCCGGCGGGCCGCGGTGTCCACCCTCAGCTCGCCGAGCACATGGACCGGAGAGGCCCCGGCGCCCTGCCCCCGGCGCCGCAGCAGGGCCTTCACCCGGGCCACGAGGACGACGTAGGAGAACGGCTTGGTGAGGTAGTCGTCGGCGCCCGTGTCCAGGCCCTCCGCCTCGTCGTACTCGCCGTCCTTCGCGGTGAGCATGAGGATCGGGACGTCGTTCCCGGCGGCGCGCAGGGCGGAGCAGACCCGGTAGCCGTTCATGCCGGGCAGCATGATGTCGAGGACGAGCAGGTCGTACGGCGACTCGCTCGCGCGGTGCAGGCCCTCCAGCCCGTCGTGGACGACGTCGACGGCGAAGCCCTCGGCGGTCAGGCCCTTGGCGAGGGACAGGGCGAGGCGGCGTTCGTCCTCGACGATCAGCAGGCGCATGCGTCCAGGGTCGCAAATCCCACCTGAAGCGATCTTCAGGTTGCTTCAGCGTGCGTTCAGGTCGGCTCGGGCAGCGTGGTCCCCGTCGCAACCGAAGCAGACGACACCGAAGCAGACACAACCGAAGCAGCATCACAGCGGGAGGAAACCCCATGAAGCGCAAGCTCGTCATCGCCGCCGCCGTCGCGTCCGTCGCGATCGGCGCAGGCACCGCCGCCGCCTTCGCGGACGACGGCGCACACGGTAGGACGGCGGACGTCCGGACCGTGCGGCCTGCGGCCGAGGCACCCGGCTCGGCCACGGTCACCGCGGCCGGGGCACCCGGATCCGCCGAGGTCACCGCGGTCGAGGCGATCGCGGCGGCGCTGGAGTCGCGGCCGGGCACGGCCGTCTCCGCCGACCTCGACACGGAGGCCGGGGACGACGACCGCGGCTGGGAGGTCGAGATCCTGGGCACCGGCACGACCTCGTACGAGGTTCTCGTCGACCCGGCGACGGGCCGCGTCGTCGGG
>NZ_MUBA01000764.1 GCF_002154575.1 Streptomyces bobili | reverse complement strand
GTGTGAGCCCGTTCGAGCGTGGGTGAGCGTCCATGCGGCCAGCGTAGACGCGCGCTTATGGGAATGAGCCGTTCGGCGATGGGCCCGTGCGGCGTACGGCAGTTGACTGAAGGCATGACACACAACGCGGCCGACGACACGGCACAGGACACGACAACCAACCCGAACCAGAACCCCACGTCCGGCATGACGGTGGTGGTGACCGGCGCGACCGGTCGTACGGGCGGACGCGTGGCGTCGGCCGCGCGGGCGGCCGGGCTCACGGTGCGGGCGGCCTCGCGGGCGACCGGTTTCGACTGGCGGGACCGGTCGACGTGGGCCGAGACACTGCGTGGCGCGCAAGCGGCCTACCTGGCGTTTCCCACGGACGTCGGCTCGCCGGAGGCGACGCGGGCGGTCGGGGAGATCTCGCGGGAAGCGGTCTCCCTCGGCGTGCGGCGGCTGGTGCTGCTCTCCGCGCGCGGTGAGGAGCGGGCGCGGCCGACCGAGGACGCGCTGCGAGAGTCGGGCGCCGACTGGACGATCGTGCAGGCCTCGTGGTTCTCACAGAACTTCAGCGAGGGTCCGCTGGTGGAGGAGCTGCGGCTGAGCGGCGGGCTGGTGTTCCCGGCTGGGGAGGGGGTGCGGGAGCCCTTCATCGACGTACGGGACATCGCGGACGTGGTGGTGGCGGCGCTGACCTCGGGCGACCGGTATGTGCGGCGGGAGATCGACGTGACCGGCCCG
>NZ_MUBA01000763.1 GCF_002154575.1 Streptomyces bobili | reverse complement strand
CGCCTCCGACGACGCGGCCCTGCTGGAGGGGCTGCGGCGCGAGGGCGCCGGGTGGGCGGAGGCCGGCCTGCGCCGGCTCGGGCTGCGGGCCGGCGGTCCCGAGGCGCAGGAGTGGGGTGAGCTGGCCAACCGGCACGAGCCGGTACTGCGCACACACGACCGGTACGGCCACCGCGTCGACGAGGTCGACTTCCACCCCTCCTGGCACGAGCTGATGCGGGTCGCCGTCGCCGAGGGCCTGGCCGGGGCGCCCTGGGCGGACGGCCGGCCCGGCGCCCATGTGGCCCGCGCGGCCGGCGGCCTGGTGTGGGGGCACACGGAGGCCGGGCACGGCTGCCCCACCTCGATGACGTACGCCGCCGTCCCCGCCCTGCGCCGCCAGCCGGAGCTGGCGAAGGTGTACGAACCCCTGCTGACCAGCCGCGAGTACGACCCGGGGCTGCGGGTGCCGGCACAGAAGCGCGGGCTGCTCGCCGGCATGGGGATGACCGAGAAGCAGGGCGGATCGGACGTCCGGACGAACACCACGACGGCCACGCCCACCGCCGAGCCCGGGATGTACACCCTGCGCGGCCACAAGTGGTTCACCTCGGCACCGATGTGCGACGTGTTCCTGGTCCTCGCCCAGGCCCCGGACGGCCTGTCCTGCTTCCTGGTACCGCGCGTGCTGCCCGACGGCACCCGCAACACCTTCCGCATCCAGCGGCTCAAGGACAAGCTCGGCAACCGCTCCAACGCGTCCTCCGAGCCCGAGTTCGACGGGACGGTGGCCTGGCTGGTCGGACCCGAGGGGCAGGGCGTGAAGACGATCATCGAGATGGTCAACTGCACGCGCCTGGACTGCGTGATGATGTCGGCGGCCCTGATGCGCAAGACGCTCGTCGAGGCCGGCCATCACGCGCGCCACCGCGGCGCGTTCGGCGCGCGACTGCTCGACCAGCCGCTGATGCGCAACGTCCTGGCGGACCTGGCGCTGGAGTCCGAGGCCGCGACGACGCTCACCCTGCGGCTGGCCGGGGCCGCCGACCGGTCGGTGCGCGCAGGCGACGGCCCGCAGGGCGAGCGGGCCTTCCGGCGGATCGCGACGGCCGTCGGCAAGTACTGGGTGACCAAGCGAGGGCCGGCCTTCACCGCGGAGGCGCTGGAATGCCTCGGCGGCAACGGCTACGTGGAGGAGTCGGGCATGCCCCGGCACTACCGCGAGGCTCCCCTGCTGTCGATCTGGGAGGGCTCGGGCAACGTCAACGCCCTCGACGTGCTGCGGGCGCTGACCCGCGAGCCCGCCACCGCGGACGCCTTTTTCGCCGAACTCGCCCTGGCGCAGGGGGCGGACACCCGGCTGGACGCGGCCGTGGCCCGGCTCAGGTCCGGGCTCGGCGAGGTCACGCAGTCCGGGGCCCGTCGGCTCGTGGAGCGGATGGCGCTGACCCTCCAGGCGTCCCTGCTGGTCCGGCACGCCCCGCCCGCGGTCGCCGACGCGTTCTGCGCGACCCGGCTCGACGGCGACTGGGGGCACTCCTTCGGCACCCTGCCCGACAGCGCCGACCTCGACGGGATCCTGGGGCGGGCACTGCCGTCCGCCAGCTAGAGGGAGGCGTTTCAGTTAGAGGCTGTCACGAAAACTATTGACACTCCACTCGGCACTGAGTTACAACTTATAACGAACACGAAAGTACGTAACTCAGTGGGCCCATGGAGGTCATCGTGAACGCCGAAGAACTCGTCGAGGTCGTCCTGCCGGGCAAGGTTGAGCCCGACGGACTCCAGCTCCGGCACGGCACCGTGCCCACCCCGGGCGCCGGACAGGTCGTCATCCGGATGGAGGCGACCGGCATCTCCTTCGCCGAGCAGCAGATGCGCCGCGGCCGGTACTACGACCAGCCGCCGTTCCCCTTCGTGCCCGGCTACGACCTCGTCGGCACCGTCCTCGCGGCCGGTCCGGGCGTCGAGCCCGGCCTCACCGGCGCTCGGGTGGCCGCGCTCGTCAAGGTCGGCGGCTGGGCCAGCCACGTCCTCGTCGACGCGGCCGACGTGGTGTTGGTGCCCGCCGGGGTGGGCGCCGCGGAGGCCGAGACCCTGGTGGTCAACGGCATCACCGCCTGGCAGATGCTGCACCGCAAGGCACGGGTCCGCGCCGGCCAGACCGTCCTGGTGCACGGGGCCAACGGCGGCGTCGGATCGGTGCTGGTCCAGCTCGCACGGGCGGCGGGTGCCCAGGTGATCGGCACGGCCTCCGCCCGCCACCACGACGCCCTGCGGGAGAAGGGCGTGGAACCCGTCGACTACCGCACCGACGACATCCCCGCGCGCGTGCGCGCCCTCGCCCCCGGCGGGGTGGACGCCGTGTTCGACCACGTCGGCGGCCCCGGCATCGTCGACTCCTGGCGCCTCCTCGCCCCGGGCGGCACGCTCGTCTCCTACGGCAGCGCCTCCACCCGCGACGACCAGGGGTCCGGTCAGCTGCCCGTGCTCAAGCTGCTCGGCCGGGTATGGCTGTGGAACGCCCTGCCCAACCGGCGCCACGCCTGCTTCTTCAACGTGTGGGCCGGGCGCGCCCTGTCCCGCGACCGCTTCCGGGCCCGGCTGCGCGCCGACCTCACACAGGTCTTCACCGCCCTCCAGCGCGGCGAGGTCACCGCCCAGATCGCCGCCCAGCTGCCGCTCGCGCGCGTCGCCGACGCCCTGCGGCTGGCCGAGTCCGGGACCGTCGCCGGAAAGGTCGTGCTCAACCCGTAGCGCGCCGCCGTACGCCCGATCCCCACGCCCCCTCCCGATCTTTCGACGAAGGAACCCCATGGTCAGCATGCGTCCCACGGCATCGGCGAAGCCCCGGACCGCACGCCGGCAAAGCGCGCGATCGCAACCGAACGTGCGCAGAGCCGCCGCCGTCGCCGT
>NZ_MUBA01000762.1 GCF_002154575.1 Streptomyces bobili | reverse complement strand
CCTCGGGCGGGAGGTAGGGGCCCGGGGGCGGGATGGCAGGGGTGGAGGAAGGGGGGCGGGAGGGGCGGGCGTAGGAGCGCACCGGCTCGGGGCGGGGCACGAACTCGTCGAACCAGCGGGCGAGTCGGGCGTCCCAGGGCAGGGGCGGGTGGCTGAGGGCGCGGATGTCCTCGACCAGACCGCCGGGCAGGTAGCCGCGTTCCTGACGCTCGTGCAGGTCCAGGCCCTGGGCCAGGCCGCGCCGGTAGAAGCCGTCGAGGTCGGTGTAGTGGCCGGGCGGGCCGAGCGGAGCGCCGAGGATGTCGCCGGCGCCCTTGCCGCGGAGCGTGGACAGGCGGCGCATGCGGCGCAGGTCGCCCGCGATCCGGTCGTAGACCTCCTCCGCGGACAGGCCCTCCAGAACCCGGTCGTACAGCAGGCCTTCGGGCATGGTGCCGACCTGCATCTCGCGCAGCCAGCCGTTGACGACGTAGTCGCAGGCGACGTTGAAGAGGTAGGGGTCGCGGGTGCCGCAGCGGTCGCCGTGGCGCAGGGCGGCGTGCAGCATCTCGTGGGCGAGGACGAACCGCCACTCCTCGTCCTCGAACGTCCGCAGCGGGTTGACGTAGATCTCCCCGGCCTCGGCGTTCACTGCGGCGACGGAGATGCCGTGGGCGCGGGCCAGTTCGGCGTCGGCGACGAGCTTGATGCCGGCCGCGATGCCGCCCAGCAGCGGGTAGGAGGTGATGAACCAGGCCAGCGCGCGTTCCCAGGGGCGCTTGCCGGGGGCCTCGTCGTCGAGGGTGTCGCGGAGACCGCCGGCCATGTCCATCGCGGCGGACACGGTCCGGGTGAGGGCGGTGGCGAAGGCCAGCTGCCGGTCCTGGGGGGTGCCCAGTCCCTCCCAGGCCAGGAGGACCTGGTCGGGCTCGCCGCCCGCCGTCCCGCAGTGTTCGTAGGCGGGTGGCAGCCCGGTGCGGCGCCAGCGGTCGGCGAGCTGTTCCTCGTCGCCGTCCGGGTAGGCGGACGGCAGGTGGTCGGGGGCGCGGCCGATGGGGAACGTGAGCAGGAAGCGGTTGACGACCGCGCAGCGTGCGGCGAGCTGGTGGCGGTCGGGCTGGACGCGTTCGCCGCGGGCGACCGGCAGGTGGCCGAAGCCGAGGTGCAGGGCGGCGTGGGCGAGCGACCAGGCCCAGAGGGCGGGATCGGCGATCCGGTCGGGGTGGGCGTGGACCTGGCCGCTGGAGTGGACGGTGAGGAGCCCGTCACGGGGTGCGAGGGTGCAGTCCGGGTGGCGGCAGACGGAGAAGTCGACGGCGGCCAGCGCGGGGTTGGCGCGCACCAGCCGCATCCCCTCGGCGAAGGCCTCCCCGGCCAGGTCGCGCTTCTTCCGGCCGCGGCCGGCGCGGCTCATCGGCGCGCCTCCACCAGCCGGGGCATGTCGCGGGCCGCCTCCACCAGGAACCAGGCGGGCAGCACGGGGTTGCCGTCGGCGTCGGAGGCGATGACGGTCTGGGCGACCTCGACGGATATCTCGGCGAGCTGTACCAGCAGCGACTTGGCGCGGTGGGCGGTCTGCCGGCCGCTCGCCGGCATGTGCTCCTTGACGGCGGGCAGTTCCTTCACGAGCCGGCCGCGGAAGGACTCGGCGAGGTAGTAGAGCAGGTCACGGTCCTCGGTGCGGTGCGGCCAGGGGGCGTCGCCCTTGATGACGGCCTCGATGCCGTACCGGCTGCGGACGATCCTGACGTAGCCGCAGAAGGCGGTGGCGTGCGCGGGGGTCAGCGTGCCGTGCGCGAGGACCTTCAGGGTGTCCTCGTCGAGGCCTTTGCCGAAGGAGTGCAGGGCGTCGGAGAGCATGTGCCAGGAGCGGGGCGTGGAGAAGGGCTCCTCGGTCTTGGGCGGCTTGGACCACAGGTGGTCGGGCCGGTCGGTGACGTGGTCCAGGACCCACGGGTGGATGCCGTTGCCCGCCGCCCACACCAGCCAGTCCTTGGCGGAGGCCTCCAGGTGGACGTGGGTGAGGCGGTTGACCAGCGCGGAGGCGATGGGGCGGGCGAGGGCGTTGTCGGTGGCCCGGTTGCCCGCGCCGATGACGATGGAGCCCTTGGGCAGTTCGTAGGTGCCGATGCGGCGGTCCAGGATCAGCGAGTAGAACGCCTTCTGCACATCGGGTCCTGCCGCGTTCAGCTCGTCCAGGAACAGGCAGTACGGCTCGTCGCGGGCGATCGCCTCCGGCGGGCAGAACACCGAGCGCCCGTCCCGGATCTGCGGCACGCCGATCAGGTCCTCGGGGGCCAGCTGGGTGCCGAGCAGGCTCACGCACTCCAGCCCCAGGGACTCGGCGAAGTCCCTTACCAGGGAGGACTTTCCGATGCCGGGGGCGCCCCAGAGGAACACGGGCCGCACGGTGGCGAGACCGAGCAGCAGTTCGGGGATGCGGGAGGGCGTGACGGTGACGGCTGCCTGCACGCAGCGGCTCCAGGGGGTGTTCGAACGGGCGCGCGAGTGCGCGATGCACGAACAGTGTGTGCGTACGGCTCCGTCGTCGCAGCCGATTTTCAGGCGGCCCGCTCCTCCGACGCCCTCTCCCGCGGCACCTGGGGCCCGGCCGCCTCGTCCAGCCAGCGGCGCAGGACCCGGTGGACCTGCTCGGCGCCGATCAGATCCTCGCCGTCCGCGACCGGTGCGGACAGGGCGAGGGGGGACAGCAGGAACGGCTTCGACTGGGCGCCGCCGAGGCCGCCGTGCGAGCCGATCTGCTCCTCGAAGGCGAGGACCTCGCCGTCGGCGGGGTCGTGGAAGGAGTTGACCATGATGTCGGCGGTGTGCGGGAAGGTGTGCGTGCGGCGCACGGCCTCGGCGGCGCCGGGGCCGAAGCCGGCCAGCGGGCCGGGCTCCTCGTCGAGGCGGCCGACGGGGATCTGAGCCCCGTACGCGCCGAGGACGACCCCGCCGTGCTCCTCGCTGCGCACGAGGAGGAAGCCGATGCCGGGGTGGTTGGCGAGCGTGGTGAGCAGCGCGGGGTGGCGGGCGTCGATCTCCTCCTTGCTCATGCGGTGCGGCACGTCGGGGAAGGAGACCAGGCCGAGGTTGCCGGAGGCGAGCACGATCGGCTCCGAGCGGGGGGACGGGCGGTGCTGTTCGCCGCCCTCCTCCACCGGCCTGCGCAGGGCGGCCCGGACGGCCGCGCGGGCCTCGGCGCCGCTGTGGGTGCGGCGCGCCCGGCGCGGCACGGGCAGCCCGCAGCCGGCCCGGACCAGGTCGCCGAGGGTCAGGCCGTAGCGGGCGCGGAAGGTCTCACCGGGGCTCTGCCCGTGGTCGGACAGGACGACGATGCGGTACGGCCGCGGGGCGTGTTCGGCGACGTTCTCGATGAGCGCCAGGGCGCGGTCGAGGCGGGCGAGGACCTGCTCGGTGTCGCGGCCGAGCGGTCCGGAGTGGTGCGCCACCTCGTCGTAGGCGACCAGGTCGGCGTAGACGGCGCTGCGGCCGGCGAGCATGTCGCCCGTCACGGCGGCGACGACGACGTCCCGCTCGACGACGGTCGCGAAGGCGCGGATGAACGGGTAGAGGCCGCCGCGGGACACCCGAGGGCGCTGGCTCCTCAGCCGGGCGCGGGTGGACTGCCCGATCTCGCGGCCCGCCTCCGCGACGAAGGACAGGGCGGTGCGGACGGCGTTGGCCGGGTCGCTGAAGTACGCGAAGTAGCCGGCCCGGGAGCGGGTCGCGCTGCTGCGGCGGCCCACCGCGATGGAGAGGACGAGGGCCTGTTCGCCGGCGCCGCCGCCGAAGAGGTTGCCGCGGCTGGCGCCGTCGGCGTGGAGCAGCCCGGTGTGCCCGGCGCGTTCCACGGCCCGGCGCTGGAGTTCGGCGGCGCTGGTGGGACGGTTGCAGACCATCACCTCCCGGCTGTCCTTCTCGTACCAGCGGAAGGCGGGGACGTCGAAGTTGCTGCCGTGCAGGATGCCGAGCTGGCTGGCGCCGGTCTGGCTGGACCAGTCGGTGCGCCAGGGGGTGAGGCGGTGGGTGGGGCGGGCGGCCGTGTCCTGCCGGGCGCCCAGCCACTTGGCGACGGTCGGCATCAGCCCCTTGGCGACGGCCGCGGCCAGCACGTCGTGGCCGACGCCGTCGAGCTGGAGGAAGACGGTGCCGTGGGTGGCGGGGCAGGCCGGGCCGCCGCCTCTTCGGCGGCGGTCGGCGAGGCGGTACAGGCGGCGCCGGTAGGCGTCGTCGTCACGGACGGCCAGGGCGCCGCCGGTCGCGGAGGCCACGGCGGACATCACGGCGGCGACGATGACGGCGGTCTCGGGGGCGGCCTCGCTCTGCCCGGACGGGTTCAGCCGCAGGGCGAGCAGCAGGAGCGAGCCGTTGAGGAAGAACACCAGCAGGCCGAGGACGAGCGCCGGCACGAGCAGCAGCAGCCGGACCAGCAGCGGCCAGGCCAGCGCCGACAGGACACCGAAGACCCCGGCCCCGGCCGCCGCGGTCACGGCGATCGTGGTGGCGCTGTCCCCGTCGGGCGACTGGAGCCGGAAGTCCGGCAGGATCCCCGCGAGCACCAGCATCGTCACGGTGGACACGCCCCACACCGCGACGCTTCGCCCGGCCTGACTGACGGCCCGCCGCCAACGCCCCTCGCCCACGCCCCGTACACCTCACGTCCCGGCCCGTCGTCGATGCGGCCCTCTGCCTCTCCACCCTGTCATACGGCGGGTGAGGGCCGACCGGATCCGGCGAGCCGGTGCCCGCCGCGGCGACGCGGTCAGCGTCCGTCGTACCCGGCCGTCGGCATGGACAGTCTGCGGTGCACGCGGGCCTTCATCTGCGCGTCGTAGGCGGGTTCGGCGACGCCCACCGTCTCCACCCGTACCCCCCGCCGCGCGCACTCCTCGGTGAACTCCTCGACGCAGGACAGGGCGCACTCCAGCACGCGCCGGCTGGGTGCGACGAAGAGGTCGACGCCGGGTCTGACGCCGTCCCACAGCACGCAGTGGTCCGACCGCAGTCCGCGGACCAGCAGCTCCCGGCTGACGACGTAGCCCCGTTCGGCGGCCCACCGCGCGCACATCGCGTGCTGGCTGCGGGAGTCCACCAGGAAGGGATCGGCGTCCAGTTCCTCCAGCGGCGTCAGACTCGCGATCGCCGTGACCCGCACCGGTCCCATGGGGTCCCCCTCACCTCCGGGTTTCGCCGCCGACCCTACTCCTGCCCGTAGGCTTCGGGGAGTCGCGCGAAGGGGGCAAAGAGGTGCCGGTGGAGATCACCTGGTGGGGTCACGCCACCTGCACGATCGCCGATGCGGACATCCGTGTGCTGACCGATCCCCTGTTCGCCCGCCGGCTGGCGCATCTGCGGCGGCGCCGGGGGGCGTTGCCCACGCCCGACGCCTGGCGCGCGGACGTGGCGCTGGTGTCGCATCTGCACTCCGATCATCTGCACATTCCCTCGCTGGCGCGCCTGGCGCCGGGCACGCGCCTGCTGGTGCCCCGCGGTGCGCCGCGTGCCGTCCCCGGCCTGCGGCGTCTCACGCGGCTGCGGCTGACCGAGATGGCGCCGGGCGACGAGACGACCGTCGGTGACCTGCGGGTACGGGCGGTGTCCGCACGCCACGACGGGCGGCGGCTGCCGGTCGGCCGGCACCACTCCCCCGCGCTCGGGTACGTCGTGGAGGGCGAGGCGCGGACGTACTTCGCCGGGGACACCGGCCTGTTCGAGTCGATGGCCGAGGAGGTCGGGCAGGTCGACGTGGCGGTGCTGCCGGTGGGCGGCTGGGGACCGTACCTCGGGGAGGGGCACCTG
>NZ_MUBA01000761.1 GCF_002154575.1 Streptomyces bobili | reverse complement strand
CTCCTGCTGTGGATCACCACCCGCTTCAACCGCGACCGCTGAGGGACGCCGTGTTCATAGCGGGGCACTCCGGGCACACCCCGGCCGGTGCCCTCAGGACGGGCCGGTAGGGTCTGCACGCATGGGAGAGCAGGACATGCCTACCGGTCCGTCGAACGCCCCGTCGAACCCGGGCAAGCGCCGCCTCGGCGTCATGGGCGGAACGTTCGATCCGATCCACCACGGGCACCTCGTGGCGGCCAGTGAGGTCGCCGCGCAGTTCCACCTGGACGAGGTCGTGTTCGTCCCGACCGGCGAGCCGTGGCAGAAGNNGTTCTCGGTCAGCCGTATCGACATCGACCGCGGCGGGCCCACCTACACCGTGGACACCCTGCGCGACCTGCGGTCCCTCAATCCGGACACCGATCTCTTCTTCATCACCGGCGCGGACGCCCTGGGCCAGATCCTGACCTGGCGGGACAGCGAGGAGCTGTTCTCCCTCGCCCACTTCATCGGGGTCACCCGGCCCGGCCACAACCTCGCCGACCCCGGCCTCCCCGAGGGCGGCGTCTCCCTCGTGGAGGTCCCCGCACTGGCCATCTCCTCCACGGACTGCCGCGCGAGAGTCGCCAAGGGCGACCCCGTCTGGTATCTGGTGCCGGACGGAGTCGTGCGCTACATCGACAAGCGCGAGCTGTACCGCGGCGAGTGAGCCGAGAGGGGCACCGGTGAACGACCGAAACGACGCGGACTACGGGGAGGTCCCGTACGAACTCGTGGGCTACGACGAGTACGGGCAGCCTGTGTACCGCCAGGTCCAGCCCCAGCAGGCCTACGACCCGTACGGGCAGCAGCAGGGCTACGGCTACGACCCGTACGCCCAGGGCGCACAGCAGCAACCCGCCTACCCCTCCTACGACACGGGTCAACAGCCGCCCACCCGCGCCTACGACCCCTACGACACCGGTCAGCAGCCGGCCACGCCCGCCTACGACCCGTACGACACGGGCCGGCAGGCCCCTGTCCACGACCCCTACGGCACCGGCACGCGCGGGCAGCAG
>NZ_MUBA01000760.1 GCF_002154575.1 Streptomyces bobili | reverse complement strand
GCGTACGTCCTGCACGCCGGGTCCCGGCGTGCAGGACGTACGCGTGCGGAGCGTCCTCGGCGGCCACCTCGGCGAGGCCGGTGATCGGGTCACCGGTGCGCGGGGTGCCGGGGTAGTTGTGCGAGGCCACGACCACGGTGACGGCCGCCTCGTCGCTCCAGCGCAGGGGCGGCAGGTCGGCGAGGTTGCCGGTGGCGGCGGCCATCAGGAGGCCGGCCAGCGGGGTCTTCAGGCGGGCCAGGACGACCTGCGTCTCAGGGTCGCCGAAGCGGGCGTTGAACTCGATGACCCGCACGCCCCGGCCGGTGATCGCGAGCCCGGCGTAGAGGAGACCCGAGAACGGGATGCCTCGCCGTCGCATCTCGTCGACGGTCGGCTGCAGGACCGTCTCCATTACCTCGTCGACCAGCTTGGGGTCGGCCCAGGGCAGCGGGGAGTACGCGCCCATGCCGCCGGTGTTCGGGCCCTCGTCGCCGTCGAGGGCACGCTTGAAGTCCTGGGCGGGCCGCAGCGGGACGACCGTCTCGCCGTCGGTGACGGCGAAGAGGGACACCTCGGGACCGTCGAGGAACTCCTCGATGACCACGCGTCCGCAGGCCGCGGCGTGGGCCTTCGCGGCCTCCAGGTCGTCGGTCACGACGACGCCCTTGCCCGCGGCCAGACCGTCGTCCTTGACGACGTACGGCGCTCCGAAGGCGTCGAGGGCCGTGGCGGCCTCGGCGGGGGTGGTGCAGACGTAGGAACGGGCGGTCGGCACGCCGGCGGCGGCCATCACGTCCTTCGCGAACGCCTTCGAGCCCTCCAGCTGCGCGGCCTCCTTGGACGGGCCGAACACCGGGATGCCCGCCTCGCGCACCGCGTCGGCGACCCCGGCGACCAGCGGCGCCTCCGGGCCGACGATCACGAGCTGCGCGCCCAGCTCGGTGGCCAGTGCGGCTACGGCCTTGCCGTCCAGGGCGTCGACCGGATGCAGCTCGGCGACCTCGCCGATGCCCGCGTTGCCGGGGGCGCAGTGCAGGGCGGTGACCGCGGGGTCGAGGGACATTGAGCGGCACAGGGCGTGTTCGCGGGCGCCGCTGCCGATGACGAGGACGTTCACGGGGCCAGCCTAACGGGCCTGACCGAGGCTGCTTTGTGCGGGCTTCCGAAGGGTGGCGGGGCGGGTGTTCGTAGGTTCCGCCGAAGCGGAGCCCCGAGCTGGGGCGATGTCCACCGGAGAGAGCTGGAGACCCCTTGGGCGTCGGGCCTCGTCCCGCTACTCGTTGGTGAACTCCTCGACCACGGTCGCCCCCAGTTCGCGCACGATCAGTTCGTGCCCGGAGAGGGCCGACTCGTTGAGGTCGGGGTCGTCGTCCTCGGGGATGTCGTCCTCGACCGAGACGTGCTCCCGGGCCGGGGAGTGGGGTCTCGACGAGGCGTGGCCGGAGGCCGACGCCTGGGCGGACCGGGCCTGCGGCGGGCCGGAGGGAGTGGAGGAATGCGCGGAGGCATGCGTGGCTTGGGGGGCCGTCATGCCGCCGCCGCCCGTACCGGCGCCAGGAGCCCCACTGCCGTAACCGCCGCCGTAACCGCCGCCGTAACCGCCGCC
>NZ_MUBA01000759.1 GCF_002154575.1 Streptomyces bobili | reverse complement strand
GGAGAGGCTGGCCCGCCGGTCCCGCCGGTCCCCGGCCGGACCGCGGGCCAGCCTCTCCCAGGGCTTGTGGCCTGCGGCGGTTCAGGGGCGGGGGGCGGACAGGTAGCCTTTCCCCGTGCCCCGTCTGTCTGAAGTCATCGCCGCGCTGGAGAACCTGTGGCCCGCCGAGCGGGCCGAGTCCTGGGACGCGGTCGGCACCGTCGTGGGCGAACCCGGCCAGGACGTCACGCGGGTCCTGTTCGCCGTGGACCCCGTCCAGGAGATCGTCGACGAGGCGGTGAAGCTGGGCGCCGACCTGCTCGTCACCCACCACCCCCTCTATCTCCGCGGGACGACGACCGTCGCGGCCTCCACCTTCAAGGGCCGCGTCGTGCACACCCTCATCAAGCACGACATCGCCCTGCACGTCGCCCACACCAACGCCGACACGGCCGACCCCGGCGTCAGCGACGCCCTCGCCGGCGCCCTCGACCTGCGCGTCGTACGGCCTCTCGTGCCCGATCCCGGCGACCCCGACGGGCGTCGTGGCCTGGGCAGGATCTGCGAACTCGACCACCCGCTCACCGTCCGTGAACTGGCCGCGCGCGCCGCCGAACGGCTGCCCGCGACCGCGCAGGGCATCCGGGTGGCGGGCGATCCGGACGCGACCGTACGGACCGTCGCGGTCAGTGGCGGGTCGGGCGACAGCCTCTTCGACCACGTCCGCGCCGCCGGCGTCGACGCGTTCCTCACCGCGGACCTGCGCCATCACCCGGCGTCCGAGGCCCGCGCGCACGGTGCGCACGGCGCACACCAACCTCTCGCGCTGCTCGACGCGGCGCACTGGGCCACCGAATGGCCCTGGTGCGAGCTGGCCGCAGCCCAGCTCGACGAGATCTCCGACCGCCACGGCTGGGGCCTGAGGGTCCACGTCTCGAAGACGGTCACCGACCCCTGGACCAGCCAATTCCCTTCACCTGGAGCCCCCAACTGAACGCCGCGCCCGCCGACCAGATCCGACTCCTCGACGTCCAGGACCTCGATGTCCGCCTCCAGCAGCTCGCGCACAAGCGCCGCTCGCTGCCCGAGCACGCCGAGATCGAGTCGCTGACCAAGGACCTCACGCAGCTGCGCGACCTCCTGGTGGCCGCGCAGACCGAGGAGAGCGACACCGCCCGCGAGCAGACCAAGGCCGAGCAGGACGTCGACCAGGTCCGTCAGCGTGCCGCCCGCGACCAGCAGCGTCTGGACTCCGGCGCCGTCACCTCCTCGAAGGACCTGGAGAACCTCCAGCGCGAGATCGTCTCCCTCGCCAAGCGCCAGGGTGACCTCGAGGACGTCGTCCTGGAGATCATGGAGCGCCGCGAGGCCGCCCAGGAGCGGGCCGCCGAACTGACCGAGCGCGTCGGTTCCGTCCAGGGCCGGATCGACGACGCGACGGCCCGCCGCGACGCCGCCTTCGAGAAGCTCGACGGCGAGATCGCCTCCGCCACCAAGGAGCGCGAGGTCATCGCCGCCACCGTCCCCGAGGACCTGCTCAAGCTCTACGACAAGCTGCGCGCGCAGCAGGGCGGCGTCGGCGCGGCCAAGCTGTACCAGCGCACCTGCCAGGGCTGCCGTCAGGAGCTGGCGGTCACCGACATCAACGACATCCGCAAGGCCGCCCCCGACACCGTCGTACGGTGCGAGAACTGCCGCCGGATCCTGGTGCGGACCTCCGAGTCCGGTCTGTAGGGACGGCAGACGTGCGGGAGTTCATCGTCGAGGCAGACGGGGGGTCCCGGGGCAACCCGGGGCCCGCGGGGTACGGCAGCGTGGTCATCGACGCGGCGACGGGGGAGACCCTCGTCGAGCGGGCCGAGTACATCGGCATCGCCACCAACAACGTCGCCGAGTACCGGGGCCTGCTGGCCGGCCTGCGCGCCGCCCGCGAACTGGACCCCGCGGCTCCGGTGCGCGTCCGCATGGACTCCAAGCTCGTCGTCGAGCAGATGTCGGGCCGCTGGAAGATCAAGCACCCCGGCATGAAGCCCCTGGCCGCGGAGGCCGCCGGGATCTATCCGCCCGGCCAGGTCACCTACGAGTGGATCCCGCGCGAGCACAACAAGCACGCCGACCGCCTGGCCAACGAGGCGATGGACGCGGGCAAGCGCGGCGAACAGTGGGACGCAGGGGCGTCCATGGCGGCCCTGAACGCCGCCCCGGTCGACCGCACGCCGTCGGGCCCTCCCGGCGACGCGAGGGCCGGCGCGGCGAAGGCCCGCGAGGCCCTGGCCGGGGGACGCGCGGGCAGCGCCCCGGCGCCGGCGACCGCCGGTGGGCACACGGGGGACACCACGGGTACCGCCACGGTCACCGGCACCGGCACCGCCGCCACATCCGACGCCGACCGCCGGGCCGCCCGCACCCTCGCCTCCCCTTCCCCCGCTCCCGCTCCCGCATCGGCGTCCGCGTCCGGGCAGGCGCAGCCCTCCGTCGGCTGGGGGGCCGCCCCCGATCTGGGGGCGCCCGCCACCTTCGTACTGCTGCGGCACGGGGAGACGCCGCTCACGCCGGAGAAGCGGTTCTCCGGGAGCGGGGGGAGCGATCCCGCGCTCTCCGCCGTCGGGCGGGAGCAGGCCGAGCGGGTCGCGGACGCGCTCGCCCGGCGGGGCACGGTGCAGCACATCGTCGCCTCTCCGCTCGCGCGGACCCGGGAGACCGCCGCCGCCGTCGCGGCCCGGCTGGGGCTGGAGGTCACCGTCGACGACGGCCTGCGCGAGACGGACTTCGGGGCCTGGGAGGGGCTCACCTTCGGTGAGGTCCGCGAGCGGTACCCGGACGATCTCAACGCCTGGCTGTCCGACCCGGAGGCCGAACCGACCGGCGGCGGCGAGAGCTTCGCGGCGACCGCGGTCCGCATCGCCGCCGCCCGCGACAAGCTGGTCGCGGCCTACGCGGGGCGTACGGTCCTGCTGGTCACACACGTCACCCCGATCAAGACACTGGTCCGGCTCGCCCTGGGCGCCCCGCCCGAGTCGCTGTTCCGGATGGAACTGTCGGCGGCCTCGCTGTCGGTCGTGGCGTACTACGCGGACGGCAACGCCAGCGTGCGCCTCCTCAACGACACGTCGCATCTGCGTGGGTGAGTGGCAGGG
>NZ_MUBA01000076.1 GCF_002154575.1 Streptomyces bobili | reverse complement strand
GTCGGGGTGGCGCACGGGCCGGGGCCGGTGCGCCACCCCGACCGCCCGGATCCCTGCCACGCGGCGCGGTCGTCCGCCGGAGCGGAGAGCCCGGACCGTCAGTTTTTCGGAGGTACTCGTGTCCATCGCCCAGAACCCGCTGTCCGTCGAGGTCACCCTGCCCCGCGAGGACGTGGCCCTGGTCACGGTCGAGGGGTATCTGGACCTCGACACCGCGACGGAGTTCCAGGCCCATCTGGCGAACCAGCTCCACCACGGTCGCCGGCACTTCCTGCTGGACCTGTCGGGGGTGCCGTTCATGGACTCGTCCGGGATGAACATCATCCTGCGCGTGTACCAGGAGGCGCGGGAGCTGCCCGGCAGCGTGCACGTGATCGATCCGACGCCGGCCGTGCGCCGGGTGCTGGACCTCACCGGGGTCAGCATCACGGTCCCGATCTCGGACGAGGTGGACGACGCCCTGGCGCTGATCGACCGTCCGCAGGCGTCGCCCGAGGCGCCGTAGGCCCGGACGGCCGTCGGCCGCGTCCCCCGTGCCGCACGCCGCGCGCACCGCCGGGGATGCGGCCGACGGCCGTACAACAGTTGTCATTTGACAACTGTGCGGGGTGGGCAAGAGAGTGAGCGGGGCGGGTGGCGGGCGTCGTGCGGGTGTCGCGGTGCAGGTCGGACCGCCATGGGGGCCGGACCGCCACGGAAGGTCGAACGCCGTCCCACCGGCCGGGGCCCGGTGCACGGCGCCAGGACGCAGATGAGGAGTGAAGCAGTGCCGGAGCACGATGCGGCCGCACCGCAGGCAAGCCCGACGGACGAGGTCGGGGCCTTCCTGAACCGGCGCCGGGAGCAGATCGCCCAGCGCTGGGCCGACGAACCCCTGTTCCGCGCCGTGTTCACCGTCTCGCGCGACGAGGCGGTGGAGGCGGGCCGGAGTGTCGTCGACGCCCTCGCCCAGGTCGCCGCCTCCGGGCGGGTGGAGGACTCCGACAGCGCCGGATTCACCGTCGTGCGCGAGCAGTTGGCGCGGATGACGGCCGCCCGCTCCCGGTCCGGGATGTCCACCGCGCAGGTGTCCGGCGAGGTGGACGCCCTGCGGGCGCCCGTGGTGAACCTGCTCGTCGCCGACCTGCCCGACGTGCCGGCGGAGCGGCTGCGGGAGTCGACGGAGGCGCTGACGGTCCTGATGGGCACCCTGCGGCTGGTCGTCATGGAGACCGCGCTGACGGAGGTCCAGTCCCTCATCGACCGGCAGCAGATGCAGCTGCTGGAGGTCGCCACGCCGATCATCAGGCTCTGGGACGGCATCGTCGCCGTTCCGCTCATCGGCACCCTGGACAGCGCACGCAGCCAGGTCGTGATGGAGACCCTGCTGGAAGCGGTCGTCGACCAGCAGGCCCGCTACGCGATCCTCGACATCACCGGCGTGCCGACGGTCGACTCGCTGGTCGCGCAGCACCTCATGAAGACCGTCGCGGCGGTACGGCTGATGGGCGCGGAGTGCGTCGTCTCGGGCATCCGGCCGGCGATCGCGCAGACCATCGTGCACCTCGGCCTCGACCTCGGCACCGTCATCACCCGGGCCGGGCTCGCCGACGCCCTGGCGTACGCCCTGCACGGGCTGGGCGCCGACATCGTGCACGCGACGCCCGGTGGTGCGGGTCACCGGTGAACGACGACCTCTCCCGCGCCGGCGGGGCCCCCGTGCCGGTGCTCAGACTCGGCGACGTCCTGCTCGTCACCCTCCAGGGGGATCTGCACGACGGCACGGCGGAGCAGCTGCGGCAGGACATCGTGGCGGCGATCGCCGGCAGCCGGGTGACCGGCGTGGTCATCGACATCTCCGGGGTGGAGATCGTCGACTCCTTCCTGGGGCGGGTGCTGGCCGAGATCGCGGCCAACGCCCGGCTGCTGGCCGCGCAGACCGTGGTGGCCGGCATGCGGCCCGCGGTCGCGCTCACGCTGGTGGAACTCGGCCTCACCCTGCCGGGCCTGCGGACCGCGCTGAGCACCGGGGCCGCTCTGGAACTGCTCGGGCGGGTGGACGCCGCGGCGACGGACGGGCCGCGCCGGGAGCCCCGGTGAGCGGGACGGCCGCGGGCGTCGAGGCCCGCCTGCCGATCCGCTCCGATCTGGACCTGGTGTGGGTACGGCAGCATGTGCGGCAGGCCGCCGCCACGCTCGGCTTCGGCCTGGTCGAACAGACCAAGCTGGTCACGGCGGCGAGCGAACTGGCCCGCAACACCCTGGTGTACGGCGGGGGCGGCGAGCTGCGGGCGGTGCCGCTCACCGACGGCCGGGCCCAGGGGCTGCGGCTGGTGTTCTCCGACTCCGGGCCCGGCATCCCCGACGTGGAGCAGGCGCTGCGCGACGGCTACACCTCCGGCGGCGGTCTCGGCATGGGCCTCGGCGGCGCCCGGCGGCTCGTGCACGAGTTCGCCATCGACAGCACGCCCGGTGCCGGTACGACGGTCACCGTGACCTCCTGGGCGGCCCGGACGCCCCGGCCGCGCGAGGAACCCTGATGCCCCGGGTGTGGGACGTGCCGGTGCACGACTCGACGCGGGTGCGCGACGCGCGCGTGGCCGCGGAGGAGGCCGCGGCCCTCGTCGGCCTCGACGAGGGGCGTACGGCGGCCGCCGCGCTGGTGGCGACGGAGCTGGCCACCAACCTCCTCAAGCACGCCCGCGGCGGGCAGCTCCTCGTCGACATGGTCCCGCCGCCCGCCGGACGGGGCGGGGTCGTCGTGCAGATAGCGGCCGTCGACCACGGTCCGGGCATGGCCGACGTGCCGACCGCGTTCGGCGACGGGTTCTCCACGGCGGGCTCCCTCGGCGCCGGGCTGGGAACCTGCCGGCGGGTGTCCGACGGCTTCGACCTGCACAGCGTCCCCGGCCACGGCACGGTCGCGCTGGCCCGGCTCGGTGCCGCCGCGCGGACCGACCCCCGCGATCCGGCGCCCGCGCGGGCCGGCGGCGTCAACATCCCCTTCGCCCGCGCCCAGGTCTCGGGGGACGCCTGGACCTGGGTGCGGGCCGGCGACCTGCTGACGCTGATGCTCGCCGACGGGCTCGGCCACGGCCCGGAGGCGGCCCGCGCCTCCACGGCCGCCGTCGACGAGGTGCACCGCAGCGCCCAGCTGCCGCCCGCCGAGATCCTGCACCGACTGGACGTCGCACTGCGCGGCACCAGGGGCGCCGCGGTCGCGGTGGCCCAGCTCGACGTACGGTCCGAGCGGCTGCGGTTCGCCGGGATCGGCAACGTGGGGGCGCGGCTGCGCGAGGGCGACTCCTGGCGTCATCTGCTCTCCCGGCCCGGCATCGTGGGCGCGCACCGCCCGACGAGGCTGCCGGAGACCGTGGCGCCGTGGGCGGCCGACCGTCTGCTGGTCCTGCACAGCGACGGTCTGCCCAGCCGCTGGGTTCCGCCCGCCGGTGCCCGGCCGGCGACGGCCGACCCCGCGGTGACCGCGGCGGTGACCGTGCGCGACACCAGCAGTTCCGCCCGCCCGGTGCGTGACGACACCGCCGTGGCCGTCCTGTCCCCGACCCCGCCGGACCGCCCATGATGCGCACCTGGGAGATCACCAGCGTCACCGAGGCGGCGCGCGCCCGGATCGCCGCCGCGCGGCTGGCCGCCGCCTGCGGTGTCGTGCCGCTGGAGCGGACCCGGCTGGCGACCGCGCTCAGCGGGCGGCTGCGCCAGTGTCTGACCAAGGGCGGCGGCTGGCGGCTGGTCCTGGAGACCGGCGGCGGCCTGCTGCGCGTCGAGGTCGCCCCGCTCCCCGCGACCGCGGAGCCGCCGTGGCGTCTCGCCGTGCCCTGTCCCGAGCAGGCCGGCCCTGCGGGGTGCGCCGGGGTGGCGGACGACACCGGTGTCCTCGCGGAGGCCCTGCTGGGCGCCGACGAGGACACCGCCCTGGTGCTGGACCGGCTCGCCGAGCAGGAGGAGCTGGTCGCCTTCCACCGGGAGGAGCTGCATCAGACCAACCAGGGCGTCCTGGCGCTGCACGCCGAGCTGGACGCGGCCGGCCGGGCCCAGCGCGAGGCGTTCGCGGCGGAACGCACGGCCCGCCAGGAGGCGGAGAGCGCCCGGCGCAGACTGACCTTCCTCGCGGACGCCAGCGCGGTGCTGACGGCGTCCCTCAACCACGAGGAGATCGTGCGCCGGCTGCCCGAGCTGCTGGTGCCCGAGTACGCGCGCTCGGTCGACGTCTGGCTGTTCGACTCCGAGGACGACCCGCAGTCGCCCGCACCGCGCCCGGCCGCCGCCGTGGTCGCCGCCCGGACCGGCCGCCCCCAGTACGCCGCCGGCCACCCCGGCGGGCTGCCCGGCGTCGACGACCTGCCGCCGTCGGCGCTGCATCCCGACCGGCCGCTGCTGTGCGTACCGCTGCCGACGCGCCGCACGCCGCTGGGCGTGCTGACGCTGACCCCGCCGGGCGAGCGCTGGGACCCGGACGACGCCGTCATGCTGATCGAGCTGACCCGGCGGGGTCAGCGTCAGCA
>NZ_MUBA01000758.1:425-2996 GCF_002154575.1 Streptomyces bobili | reverse complement strand
TCGTCGCGGGCGTTGTCCAGGACGAGCAGGATGCGCCGGTGGGTCAGGAGGCTGCGGAACAGGGTGCTGCGGGCGGTGGTGTCCTCGGGGATGTGCGGGGCGGGAACGCCGAGGGCGGTGAGGAAGCCGTGCAGGGCGTCACCGGGTTCGACGGCGGGTGCGTGGGGATGGAACCCGCACAGGTTGACGAAAAGCTGTCCGTCGGGGAAGGACGACGCGATCCGATGGGCATGGTGAACGGCGAAGGTCGTCTTGCCGACACCGGGAGCGCCACCGATCAGCACGATGGGAGCACCGGCCGACCCCGGCCGCCCGGGCGCACCGCTCGCCGCGTACAACCATGCGCTCTCGGTCGTCCGCCCCGTGAACATCGGCAGATCATTCGGCAATTGGGCCGGACACGCCGAAGGAAGTTGCTCGCTTTCCTCGCCGCTCCCAGCCGGGGCGCCGCTCTCACGTGACGGGGCCGCCGCGGTGCCGGGTGCGCCAGTGGCCCCGGCGCGGGGCGTGCCGCCGACGGGTGTGGTTCTCTCCCCTTCTTCCGGCGCTCCGGACGCGGCCGGTCCGTGCGCACCACTGCTGTCCTCGGTGCCCGCACCGGGGCCGGCTGTCGTGCCCGCTGTCCCGGTTGTTCCCGGCCGAGGCAGTGGTGGCAGGTCGTGGCGGAGGATGCCGTCGTGCAGTGCGCGAAGTTGGGGGCCGGGGTCGAGGCCGAGTTCATCGGCGAGGAGCCGGCGCAGGTCCGCATAGCGCTGCAGTGCCTCGGGGTGGCGGCCGGCGGTGTACAGGGCGCGCAGCAGCAGGGCCCAGCCGGTCTCGCGCAGGGGGTGCTCCACCGTCAGTTCCCGCGCCGCCTCCACGGCCTCCGAGGTTCGCCCCTGAAGGAGCAGGGCGGTGGTGCGTATCTCCCGCACGCTCTGCCGCAACTCCGCCAGGCGCGCGGCTTCGTGGGCGGCGAACAGGTGGTGCGCGGCGTCGGCGAGCGCGGCACCGCGCCACATGTTCAGGGCCCCCTCGGCCTCCTGCACCACGTGTCCGGTGAGGCCCTGCTCCAGCAGCCGGTGCGCCCGGGCGGCAGCGCGCTCGAAACGCACGGTGTCCCGGCTTCCGGGCGGAACGCGCAGGGCGTATCCGGCCGGTTCGGTGACCAGTACCCTGAACGCCCCCCGACGCAGGTGCGGAGGCTCCAGGACAGCACGGGCCTTGCTGACGTGGGCATGCAGCGAAGCCGTCGCCCCGCCCGGTGCCCGCCCCGGCTCCGGCGACCACAACTCCTGGCAGAGTGTCTCGGGAGCGACCGCACGGCCATCGGCGAGCAACAGCCGGATCAGGAGCAACCGCTGCTTGCGCCGCCCCGGATCCAGCACCACGCCCGCCCGCCGCACCACCAACGGACCCAGCAACCCGAAATCAAGCGCATGCTCCACAACCGTCACCATCCCCCAGTAGCCCGCTCAAGGGCGTTACAACCCGCCGCCGAAAACGGCGTGCGGGACACCTGAGCGCTTCCTCCGGATGGCTGCCTGAGGGTCGCGACCCCCGTCGCGGTGACCTGTCGGCCCGGAACGGGGAGCGAACGATCGGAGCGGTAGGTACCCCATCGTCCCTTCCCGCATACCGGAAAGGGACATTAGCAGGGCTTGCCGGCGGTCCGGTCGTCCGCTGCCCGGGCGGGGCAGGAGGTGTCCGGCACGCCGTCCGAAGGCTTGAGAGGGGCGGGGCCGCCGCCCTCCCCGCCCGCCACCGTCGGCCCGGCAGGGAAGTGCTCCTTCACCCACCATCTCCCGGGGTTCCCGCCAGTGTCGAAAGCTTGAGTGAGGAACATCCGTGATCGGTTCACGGCTTCGCCGCGTCCTGCTCTCCGCAGCAGTACTGGCAGGCGCCCTTGTGACGCTCAACGCCAGCGGCACAGACCCACTACGGCCAGTGCCCCTCCGGGCACTTCTGCATCTGGCAGCACAACAGTTTTGACTTCCTTCCCCTCCTGAAGGAGGGGGATTCCTACGGCTCGCGCTGTAGGGGTTTCTGCTTCGTCGCCGACTGCCCGCCCGGAGTTTTCCGTTGAGGTCTTACACCAGCTCCACAGACAGACGCCGTCAGCCCGACGGCCAGGATGTTCTTCGCCGCGTTCACGTCCCGGTCATGGGTCGTCCCGCAGTCGCACGTCCAGGTGCGCACGTGCAGGGGCATCTTCTGCCGAGGCCTGTGGTCACGGCCCACGAGGTGCAGGTTCCGGAGTACTCACCGCCCTCACCGCCGGGCCGCAAAGACATGCCAGCCCGGCGAAACGAGGCTGGAGGTGAACCGGCACCGCACCGGCGTCGTTTGGGCAGGTGTTCGGTCATTCATCTCCTTCCATTCCTGAGGCGGTTATTCCATGCCCATTGACGACTACACCGGAGGCCCGGCGCAGAGCTCGGACGTTCTGGTCGTAACCACCAACGAACTGCCCGGATACGAGGTGAAGGAGGTCATCGGAGAGGTGTTCGGGCTCACGGTGCGATCCCGCAACCTGGGTTCGCAGCTCGGCGCCGGCTTGAAGTCGGTGATCGGCGGTGAGCTGAAGGGCCT
>NZ_MUBA01000758.1:0-397 GCF_002154575.1 Streptomyces bobili | reverse complement strand
GCTCGCCCCGAGCGGTTTCCGCCGTCAGGATGCCGTGCCGGGGTTGCTCCCACGGCGCAGCGTGCGGACGCACCAGCCGATGACGACGGCGTTGATCAGCGCTCCGAGAATGATGGAGAGCAGGAACATCGTGGTGCCTTCGGGCAGGACGAGCAGCAGTACGAGGCTGGTCGGGATGGTGGCGAACAGGGGGATCACTGCTGCCATGGATTCGTCGGAGGCGGCTAGAAGTGCCCATCCGAGCAGTAGTGCACAGGCTGTCAGGTAGACCCGGGCAGCGATGTTGCCCAGGGCGCGGCGTACACCGCGAAGGATGGGGAGACCGGGGCCGGTCATAGGTAGTGGACTCCTTGATGGCGGTGGCCGGTGGCCGGTGGGCTGTCAGGCGGGGGAGTGG
>NZ_MUBA01000757.1 GCF_002154575.1 Streptomyces bobili | reverse complement strand
CGTCGGCGGACGCGGAGCCGGTTCCGCAGCTGGTCGAGCGGGAACCGGCGCCGGAGGCGGGAGTACCGGCGTAGATGCCGTACAGTGGTGTGCGACCCACGTCTACGCAGACCGGTTTGCCTCAAGGGGCACAGGGTGCGTATGGTGGTAGATCGTTTGATCCCATTTGCCCGGCGCCACAACAGAGCGCGCCGTGTGGCGCGTACTCTCCCTTACCGTGACGGACCGCATTGAGGCGGTCGAATGCGAACACGGAGTTGACGGGCGCGTGCCGACGAGACTCCGGAAGGTTTCGCATTCGCATGTCCATTTCCAGTACTGATCACGCCGTCGTGTCCGAGAACAGCGAGACGGTCGACGCCGTCGAGACTGTCGAGGTCACCGCGACCGTCGACGCCATCGAGACCGACGTCACCGACGTCACCGACGTCATCGAGGCCGTCGAGGCCGACAAGGCTCCCGAGCTGACCTTCACGGACCTCGGTCTCCCCGAGAGCGTCGTGCGCAAGCTCACCCAGAACGGCGTGACCTCCCCCTTCCCGATCCAGGCGGCGACCATCCCGGACGCCATGGCGGGCAAGGACATCCTCGGCCGCGGTCGCACGGGCTCCGGCAAGACCCTCTCCTTCGGTCTGCCGACGCTGACCACGCTGGCCGGCGGCCACACCGAGAAGCGCAAGCCGCGCGCCGTCATCCTCACCCCGACCCGCGAGCTAGCGATGCAGGTCGCCGACGCGCTCCAGCCGTACGGCGACGTCCTCGGCCTGAAGATGAAGGTCGTCTGCGGCGGCACCTCGATGAGCAACCAGATCTACGCCCTGGAGCGTGGCGTCGACATCCTGGTCGCCACCCCGGGCCGACTGCGCGACATCATCAACCGCGGCGCCTGCTCCCTGGAGAACGTCAAGGTCACCGTCCTCGACGAGGCCGACCAGATGTCGGACCTGGGCTTCCTGCCCGAGGTCACCGAGCTGCTCGACCAGGTCCCGCAGGGCGGCCAGCGGATGCTGTTCTCGGCCACGATGGAGAACGAGATCTCCACGCTGGTCAAGCGCTACCTGCACAACCCGGTCACGCACGAGGTCGACAGCGCCCAGGGCAACGTCACGACCATGTCGCACCACATCCTGATCGTGAAGCCCAAGGACAAGGCGCCGGTCACCGCCGCGATCGCCTCCCGCAAGGGCCGCACGATCATCTTCGTCCGCACCCAGCTGGGCGCCGACCGCATCGCCGAGCAGCTCTGCGACTCCGGTGTGAAGGCCGACGCGCTGCACGGCGGCATGACGCAGGGCGCCCGCACCCGCGTGCTCGAGGACTTCAAGAAGGGCTACGTCAACGCGCTCGTCGCGACCGACGTCGCCGCCCGCGGCATCCACGTCGACGGCATCGACCTGGTCCTCAACGTGGACCCGGCCGGCGACCACAAGGACTACCTGCACCGCGCCGGCCGTACGGCCCGTGCCGGCCGCACCGGCACCGTCGTCTCGCTGTCGCTGCCGCATCAGCGCCGCCAGATCTTCCGCATGATGGAGGACGCGGGCGTCGACGCCGGGCGTCACATCATCCAGGGCGGTACGGCCTTCGAGCCCGAGGTCGCCGAGATCACCGGCGCCCGGTCGATGACCGAGGTCCAGGCCGAGTCGGCGGGCAACGCCGCGCAGCAGGCCGAGCGCGAGGTCGCCGAGCTGACCAGGGAGCTGGAGCGCGCGCAGCGCCGTGCGAACGAGCTGCGCGAGGAGGCCGACCGGCTGGTCGCGCGGGTCGCCCGCGAGCGTGGTGAGGACCCGGAGACGGCGATCGCCGAGGCGCAGGCCGCGGTGGCCGGCACCGGCGAGACCGCGCCCGTCGTGGCGGAGGCCGTGACCGAGGTGTCCGTGCCGGCGCAGCCCGCCGCGCGCGACGCCGACCGTCCGGTCCGCGAGGAGCGTCCGGCGAGCTCGTCGTCGTACGAGCGCCGCGAGCGTCGGGACGACCGTGGAGACCGTGGCGGTGACCGGGGTGGCTTCAACCGTGACCGTGACGACCGTGGTGGGCGTTCCTTCAACCGTGACCGCGACGACCGCGGTGGCCGTTCCTTCGAGCGTCGTGACGACCGTGGTGGCCGTCCCGCGTTCAACCGTGACGACCGTGGTGGGCGTCCGTTCGAGCGTCGCGACGACCGTGGTGGCAGCCGTCCCCCGTTCAGCCGCGACAACCGCGACGACCGTGGCGGTCGCTCCTTCGAGCGTCGCGACGACCGCGGTGGCTTCAACCGCGACCGTGACGACCGTGGTGGCCGTCCCGCGTTCAACCGTGACGACCGTGGTGGGCGTCCGTTCGAGCGTCGCGACGACCGTGGTGGCAGCCGTCCCCCGTTCAACCGCGACGACCGCGGT
>NZ_MUBA01000756.1 GCF_002154575.1 Streptomyces bobili | reverse complement strand
CGCGGCGCGATACCGGCCGCCTGGGCGATGTCCTCGGCGCGGGTGGCCTTGAGGCCTCGGGCGGCGAAGAGGCCGGCGGCCGGTATCGCGCCGCGCACGTTCTACCGTTACTTCGCCTCCAAGGAGGAGGCGGTCGCCCCCCTCTACGCGGCCGGCGCCCAGCGCTGGGCGGAGGCGGTGCGTGAGGCCCCGCCCGAACTGACCCCGCCCGAGGCCCTGGAACACGCGGTACGGCAGACGCTCACCCCCGGCGTGGGGATCTCCTCGGCGTCCTGGGAATGGGTCCGCACCCTCATTCGTCTCGCCTCCGCCAGCCCCGCCCTGGGCAAGGTCTGGGCGGAGGTCTGCCATGCGTCGGAGGGGGCGTTGGGAGAGGTGCTCAGGGAGCGGGCGGCCAGGACCGCCGCAGGACTCGACAACGTTGCCGAGCCGGCAGGTTCGGACGGGTCGGCACGGTCGGCTGGGCCCGACGAGTCGGCCGGGTCCGCTGGGTCGACTGGGCCTGCTGGGTCCGCCGATTCCACCCACCTCGCCGAGCCCACCCCGCGCCAGCGCTTCGTCGCGGCGGTCGCGGGGGCCGCGGTGCGCGTCGCCGTGGAGAGCTGGTCCACGACCGACAGTCCTCCGCACGGGCCCGGCGGCCCGGCGGAACTCGCCCTGAGGAACCTGGAAGCGGTGCGGGGGATGGAGTGGCGGGAGCCCGATTGACTTGCTCCTCGGGCTGAAGCCCGAGGATTCTGGCCTTCTCGATCGTTGCTGTGCCGCTACGCGGCACGGGGTTCGGTCGGGAATCCGTGGCTTCCTGTTTCTTCGCGCTGTGCCGGGATTGCTCCTGGTCTTACCGATGCTCCGCAGGCCGATACCGCCAGTCCGGCGGCCGTCTTCACGTTGATCGCGGCATTGTGGTCCCGGTCGTGGACCGCGCCGCAGGCGGCACACGTCCACTCCCGGACATCGAGGGGCTTGGGTCCGTCCTTGACGCCGCAGGTCGAGCAGATCTGACTCGTCGGCTCGAACCGGCCGATCTTGATGAGGGTCCGCCCGTACCGTTGTGCTTTGTACTCCAGCATGTTCACGAATGAGGCCCAGCCGGCGTCATGCACGGACTTGGCCAGCCTGGTGCGCGCCAGTCCCGCCACCGACAGGTCCTCCACAGCGATCCCTTGGTTCTCGGAGATCAGTTTCGTGGAGAGCTGGTGGTGGAACTCATGACGGGCATCGGCCACCTTCGCGTGGGCGCGGGCGACCTTGAGACGGGCCTTCTCCCGGTTCTTCGATCCCTTCTGCTTGCGGGACAGTCCCTTTTGGGTCTTCTTCAGTTTCTTCTCGGCGCGCCGCAGGAAGCGCGGGGAGTCGATCTTCGTGCCGTCGGACAGGACCGCGAAGTGGGTCAGGCCGAGGTCGGTGCCGATGGTGCGGCCGGTGGCGGGCATCCGCTCGGCATCCGCCTGCGGGTCGGTGTCGATGACGAAGGAGGCGAAGTACCGCCCGGCGCAGTCCTTGACCACGGTGACCGAGGTGGGGGTGGTGGGCAGTGTGCGGGACCACTTCACCTTCACCGCCCCGATCTTCGGCAGGTTCAGCCGTCCGCTGTCGGTGACCTTCCAGCGGGCGTTGGCGGTGAACCTGATCGACTGGCGGGTGTCCTTGCGGGACTTGAACCGCGGCGGACCGATCCTGGGTCCCTTGCGATCGCCCTTGAGGGAGGCGAAGAAGTTGCGGTAGGCGGTCTCGGCGTCGCGCAGGGACTGCTGGAGCACGACCGCGGAGACCTCGCCCAGCCAGGACCGCTCCACGGTCTGCTTCGCCTGGGTGATCAGCCGTGTGGACAGCTCGCCGATCTTCGGAAACAGCTTCCCGGCCCTGCGGGCGCTCTCGCGGGCGTACACCGCGTCGTTGAACACGACACGGGCGCACCCGAACGCCTTCGCCAACGCCCTCTGCTGACCGGTGTCCGGGTACAGGCGAAAGCTGTACCGGAGCTGCATGACCGTCACGCTACATACTTGGGTTATGGGTGAGATGCAGAAGATCAGAACTGGTCGGCACTGTGTTTTCGTCATGCATGTGCACTTGGTCTTCGTGACCAAGTTCCGGCACAAGGTGTTCACCGATGCCCACTTGAGGCGTATGGAGGAGATCATGCGGTCGGTGTGCACGGACTTCGAGTGCGAGCTGGTGGAGTTCAACGGCGAGGACAACCACGTCCACCTGCTGGTGAACTTCCCGCCCAAGGTCGCCGTCACCAAACTCGTCAACTCCCTCAAGGGCGTCTCCTCGCGCCGCCTGCGCCAGGAGTTCCCCGACCTGGCACGCCACTACTGGCGGGCCAACAAACTCTGGTCCGGCTCCTACTTCGCCGGAACCGTCGGAGGCGCCCCGCTCACCGCGGTCAGGCAGTACATCGAACAGCAGAACCAGCCGGTATGAGCATTCCCGGCTCCGCCCGGGACAGATACGGCGACGCTCCGCGTCGCCACCATCAGATTCGCTTCACCCCCGGCGTGAACACGGGGGCACTGCGAATGAATCCCGGTAGCGCCTATCCCGCGCTCGCTCGTCCCAGTCGTCCCCCCAACTCCCGTACGCACTCCACCAGTTCGTCTGGAGAGTGGACCGTGAACTCGTGGCCCAGCATGGCGAGGCGGACCGCGAGCCACTCCAAGGGGTCGCCGGTGACGGCTCGCAGGCGGCAGCCGTCGGGGGTCTGCTCCGGCCGGCCGAACCAGGACGGGAGCCGCGCGGCGACGGCCTCGGCCGGGGCCTGGAAGGTGACGTCGAACTCGTAGGTCTCCTGGCGCCGTTGGATGGACTGGCGCAGGTATTCCGCCGCGTCCCCCTGCGGTACCTCCCGAGGGGTGAAGCGGGTTCCGGTGGCGAAGGGCTGGGCCACCCGGTCGACGCGGAAGGTCCGCCAGTCGTCGCGTTCGAGGTCGTAGGCGACGAGGTACCAGCGGCGGCCGGTGGAGACGAGGCGGTACGGCTCGGTCAGGCGGCGCGACTCGGTGCCGTCCTTCGCGCGGTAGGCGAACCGCAGCCGCTCGTGCCCGGCGACCGTCGAGGCGATGACGGTGAGCGTCTCGGGCGCGATGCTGGCCCCGTCCCCGCTGGTCAGCGGGGTGGTCGCGGCCTGGAGGGTGGCGACCCGGTGGCGCAGCCGGGCCGGCAGGACCTGCTCCAGCTTCGCCAGGGCCCGTACGGAGGCCTCGTCGACGCCCTCCAGCGCGTGTCCGGCGCCCGCACGCAGGCCGACCGCGATCGCCACCGCCTCCTCGTCGTCGAGGACGAGCGGGGGCATCGCCTTGCCCGCGACCAGCCGGTATCCGCCGTCGGAGCCCTTGGTCGCCTGGACGGGATAGCCGAGTTCGCGCAGCCGGTCGATGTCCCGCCGGACCGTGCGGCGGGACACCTGGAGCCGGCCGGCGAGTTCGCCGCCGGGCCATTCGCGGGGCGTCTGGAGGAGGGAGAGGAGCTGCAGCAGCCGAGCCGGAGTGTCCGTCGTCATGCCTCGAGGATGCCCTACCACTAGGACACGATCTGACCTAGTGCCCCCCTAGTGTCCTCCCATGACCTCCAACGAGACCCAGTCCTCCGCCGATCCCGGGCCGGCCGAGCGCCCCCCGAGGACGGACACCCAGGCAGCCGCGACCGCACCGGCGGCCGTGGGCGACCGACGCAGGTGGTTCGCTCTGGCGATCGTGATGACCGCGGCCTTCATGGACCTCGTCGACGTCACGATCGTCAACATCGCCATCCCCTCCATGCGGCGCGACGCGGGCGCCTCCGACAGCCAGGTCCAGTGGATCACCGCCGGATACGCGCTCGCCTTCGCCGCCGGCCTCATCACCGGCGGACGCCTGGGCGACATCTACGGCCGCAAGCGGCTGTTCCTCCTCGGCATCGGCGGCTTCACCGTCGCCTCCGCGCTGTGCGGCTTCGCCGTGAACCCGGAGATGCTGGTCGCCTCCCGACTCCTCCAGGGCGGCATGGCGGCGCTGATGGTCCCGCAGGTGCTGTCGATCGTGCACGCCACCTTCCCGGCGCACGAACGCGGCAAGGTCTTCGGACTCTTCGGCGCGGTCGTCGGTCTGGGGGCGGTCTCCGGGCCGCTGCTGGGCGCGCTGCTGATGGAGTGGAACCTGTTCGGGCTGGAGTGGCGGCCGATCTTCCTCATCAACCTGCCGGTCGGCATCCTGGCCCTGATCCTCGGCGGCCGTTTCATCACGGAGTCGCGCGCGCCGAAGGCGCTCAAGCTCGACCTGGTCGGCGTCGCGCTGGTGACGCTCGGTCTGCTGATGCTGCTCTACCCGCTGACCCGCGGCCGTGAGCTGGGCTGGCCGCTGTGGGGGCACCTGTCGATGGCCGGCGCGTTCGGCGTCTTCGGCGCGCTGGTGGCGTACGAGCGGCGCAAGGGCGCGCGGGACGGCTCGCCGCTGATCGAGCTGTCCCTCTTCCGGGTCAAGAGCTTCGCCGCCGGCATCGCGGTGCAGACGGTCTTCGGCGTGTGCCTCGGCATCTTCTTCCTGGTCTGGACGCTGTACATGCAGATCGGCCTCGGCTGGGGCGAGTTGCGCGCCGGTCTGACGGGGATCCCGTTCTCCCTCGCGGTGTCGACGGCCGCCGGTCTCTCGGTGCAGAAACTGGTCCCGCGCTTCGGCCGCAAGGTGCTCCAGGCGGGCGCCCTGACCATGGCCGCGGGCGTCCTGCTCTACCTGTGGGAGTCCGGGCGCTACGGCCTCGACATCGCCCCCTGGCAGATGATTCTCCCGCTCACCGTGATGGGCGCCGGCATGGGGCTGATCGTCGCTCCGCTGACCGACGCGGTGCTGTCGGAGGTGCCGCGCGAGCACGCCGGTTCGGCGTCCGGGCTGATCAACACCGTGATGCAGATGGGCAACGCGCTCGGCCTCGGCCTGGTGTCCGTCGTCT
>NZ_MUBA01000755.1 GCF_002154575.1 Streptomyces bobili | reverse complement strand
GGCGTCGACCAGGCCGTCCAGCCGCTGCGCGCGGCCGGTGCCGACGTCGAGTACGGCGGCCCGCTCGGCGAACTCGCCCGCCCCGCCGCGGACGACCGGATCAGCGAACTGATCGGCTTCGCCGTCGCCGTCGTCGTGCTGCTGGTCGGCTTCGGCAGTGTCATCGCCGCGGGGCTGCCCCTGCTGACCGCCCTGATCAGCGTGGTCGGCGGTCTCGCCTGCCTCGGCCTGCTCGCCGCCGCCTTCACCTTCGCGACCGTCTCCCCGACCCTCGCCACCATGATCGGACTCGGCGTCGGCATCGACTACGCCCTCTTCCTGGTCACCCGGCACCGGCAGAACGTCATGGACGGCACGGACCCGGCGCGCGCGGCCGGACATGCCACCGCCACCAGCGGACGGGCCGTGCTGGTCTCCGGCTGCACGGTGATCATCGCGTTGGCCGGCCTGTACGCGTCCGGCGTGAGCTTCATCGGCAAGCTGGGCCTCGCCGCCGCCGTCACCGTCGTCTCCGCGGTCGCCGGTGCCCTCACCCTCGTGCCCGCCCTGCTCGGCCTCATCGGCCGGCGCATCGACCGCTACCGGGTGCGCAAACCCGTCGCGGAGACCGCGGAGACCGCCGGGACCGCCGGCGCACCGGCCCAGGGCACCTGGCACCGCTACGCGCTGCGGGTGGAACGGCGGCCCTGGCGCTACCTCGCCGCGGGAGTGGCCACCATCGCCGTGCTGGCCATCCCGGTGTTCTCCCTGCAGCTCGGCCACATCGGTGACGGCGCTGACCCGACCTCCTTCACCGACCGACGCGCCTACGACCTGATGACCGACGCCTTCGGCCCCGGCTCCAACGGACCCCTCACCGTCGTCATCGATCAGAGCACCGTCCCCTCCGACCAGCGCTCCGCCCTCTCCTCCCAGGCACAGAAGACCCTGAGCGCGGTCCCGGGAGCGGCCGCCGTCACCCCGCTCACCCCCACCCAGGACGGCGACGTCCTGCTCGCCACCGTCTACTCCGCGAAGTCCCCGCAGAGCGCCACCACCACCGACCTGACGAACCGTCTCGTCGACGACACCCTCCCCGACGCAGTCTCCGGAACGGACGCCAAGACCTACGTCACCGGCACCACGGCCGCCCAGGTCGACTTCCGTGACATCGTGGCGAGTCGGCTGCCACTGATCATCGGCGTGGTCGTCGCACTGGCGTTCCTGATCATCCTCGCGGTCTTCCGCGGCCTCCTGGTCGCCGTCAAGGCCGCCGTCCTCAACGTTCTGTCGATCACGGCCTCCTACGGCGTCGTCGTCGCCGTCTTCCAGTGGGGATGGGGCGGGCCCGCCCTCGGCGTCTCCGGCAAGGTGCCCATCGAGAGCTATGTGCCGATGATGATGTTCGCGATCATCTTCGGCCTGAGCATGGACTACGAGATCTTCCTG
>NZ_MUBA01000754.1 GCF_002154575.1 Streptomyces bobili | reverse complement strand
CAACGGCCATCGTATGCGAGGACCCCGCCACGCCGGGAGGCCTGCTGTGACGCGGACCGCACACCGCCTCACGACAGCGCCGGAATTCTCCTCACAGGCACAACGGCCGAGCCCCGCCGATGGTGCCGCGCCCCGCGAACGAATTGCGCGAATTGTGATCACCCGCTCACACGCCGCGAAAACATGGCGCCCACACCGGCCCCACCCGCAGAATCGGCCGATGGAGCCCGTCACCCTCGCCACCGACCGCCTCGTCCTTCGCCCGGTCGGCCCCCAGGACACCGACGCGGTCCACGCCGCCGCCCAGGACCCCGACATCCAGCGCTGGACCACCATCCCCTCCCCCTACCTTCCCGAACACGCCCGCAGCTTCACCGAACAACTCGCCCCCGAAGGCTGGGCGAACCGCTCGATGTTCACCTTCGGCGTCTTCCTCCCCGACCACACCCTCACCGGCCTCCTCAGCCTCACCATGCGCTCCCTCGGCACCGCCGAGGTCGGCTTCTGGGCCACCAAGGAACACCGCGGTCACGGCTACACCACCGAGGCCACCCTGACCGCCTCCCGCTGGGCCTTCACCCACCTCGCCGTCGACCGCGTCGAATGGCGCGCCGAAGTCGGCAACACCGCCTCCCGAGCGGTCGCCGAACACGCCGGCTTCACCCTGGAGGGCACCCTGCGCTCCGCGATCAACAACAAGGGCGTAC
>NZ_MUBA01000753.1 GCF_002154575.1 Streptomyces bobili | reverse complement strand
TGGCGCGGGCGATGCCGAAGTCGATGAGCAGGGGACCGTCGACGGTGAGGAGGACGTTGGACGGCTTGACGTCCCGGTGCACGAGGCCGAGTCCGTGGACGGTGTCGAGCGCTTCGGCGAGGCCCGCCCCCAGCACTCGTACGGTGTGCTCGGGCAGTGCGCCGCCGCCCGCGACCGCTGCGGCCAGTGAGGGTCCGGCCGCGTACGCGGTGGCGACCCAGGGGACGTCCGCCGTCGGGTCGGCGTCCAGGACGGGCGCGGTCCAGGCGCCGCCGACCCGCCGGGCGGCGTCGACCTCGCGCCGGAAGCGGGCCCGGAACTCCTCGTCGAGCGCGAGGTGCGGGTGCACGATCTTCACGGCGACGGTCCGGCCGCCGGCGCTGCGGCCGAGGTAGACGCGGCCCATCCCGCCGGAGCCGAGCCGGCCGAGCAGCCGGTAGGGCCCCACCTCGGTCGGTTCGTCGGCACCGAGCGGCTGCATGACGTCCACCCCTCCCCCGTAGGTCCGTGGACCTCTCGGGCCTCCGCGGCCCGCCAGCAGCCTAGTGCCGTCCCTACGGCTGAAGAAGGTCGACCTTGACGTCGGCCGGGAAGCCGGTCGTCGGGCCGACGCGGCGGGCGAACTCGGTGACGGCCGCCAGCTGGGCGGGCCCGAAGCGGAAGTCCAGGGTGGTGAAGTACCGCTCCAGGACCTCCTCGTCGAAGTTCTCCCAACGGGCCGCCTGTTCGGCGACCTTGGTGACCTCTTCGAGGGAGAGGTTGCGGGAGGCGAGGAAGGCCTCGTGGACCTTGCGGGTGATGAGCGGCTCACGCTCCAGGTAGTCCCGGCGCGCCGCCCACACCGCGAAGACGAACGGCAGGCCGGTCCACTCCTTCCAGAGCGCGCCGAGGTCGTGCACCTGGAGGCCGTACTTGGGGCCGTCGAGGAGGTTCGCCCGCAGCGCCGCGTCACCGATGAGTACGGCCGCCTCGGCCTCCTGCATCATCAGGCTCAGGTCGGGCGGGCAGGTGTAGTACTCCGGCCGGACGCCGTAGCGGTCGGACAGCAGGAGTTGGGCCAGGCGCACGGAGGTGCGCGAGGTGGAGCCGAGGGCGACGCGGGCGCCGTCCAGTTCCTCCAGCGGCACCTGGGAGACGATCACGCAGGACATGACGGGACCGTCGCAGCCGACGGCGATGTCGGGGAAGGCGACCAGGTCGTCGGCGTTCTTCAGGAACTCGACGAGGGTGATGGGCCCGATGTCGAGGTCCCCCCGCACCAACTGCTCGCTGAGCTTCTCCGGGGTGTCCTTGGTCAGCTCGAAGTCGAGGAGCGTGCCGGTTCTCGCGAGCCCCCAGTACAGGGGCAGGCAGTTGAGGAACTGGATGTGGCCGACGCGCGGCCGGGTGCGAGAATTGTCCACATCGCGACGATAGACCCCGTCCGCCGGCAGGCCGTCTCCGACCCCGCTACGGCCCTCTCCATCGACCCCGCGGGCGTCCGCCGTCAAGCCCTTTTCCGGATCTTCAAACGTCCGGGTGACGTGATCTTGACCTCTATTGCTTTCCGGTGCCCACATGCTAGGCTCGCCGCAAGTTGCAGTTTGGTTTCCCTTGCAGTACAGAGCCTGCGGAGCATGTAACCGCAGGCTCTTGACGTTTTCAGACGTATGCAGTTGTGCGGCACTTGCTTTCACGCTTGCAGGGTTCTGGAGCAGGGCAACCCTTTGGGCCCAAGGAGGGCTTATGGCTACCGGAACCGTGAAGTGGTTCAACGCCGAAAAGGGCTTTGGCTTCATCGCCCAGGAGGGCGGCGGCCCCGACGTCTTCGTCCACTACTCCGCGATCAATGCGCAGGGTTTTCGTTCGCTCGAGGAGAACCAAGCGGTCTCCTTCGACGTGACCCAGGGTCCGAAGGGCCCGCAGGCGGAGAACGTCACCCCCGTCTGATCGCTATCACACCCTGAGATCGCAAGTCTCTGAGAGCAGTACCCAAGGAGCCCCGCGCCGCAAGGCGACGGGGCTCCTGCCTTTCCGCGACGGCCCCCGCCAGGCCGGGTCCCGTCCCTCGGTGAGCGCCATCGGGTCAACTCCGGCTCAGCCGCCGCGCGAAGGCCTCCAGCAGCTCGTCCAGCAGCTCGTCCAGCGGCGCCCCGTGCGTCCGCCCCCGAGGCCGGGCCAGCCCCACCCGGCTCGGTGAGACCCCGCGGACCGGACGGAACACCACGTCCGGGTGGGAGTAGAAACGGGCCGCCGACGCCGGGGCCAGCGCCACGCAGCCACCCGCCACCGCTCCGAGCCATTCGTCGGGACGGCTGGTGACGGCGCCGACCCGGACGGGGTGCCCGTCCCGCTCCTGCGCCGCCAGCCAGTGCTCCCTCCAGGCTCCGGTGTCGGCTCCGGCCGCGACGAACGGCTCGTCCCACAGCTCCCGGAACTCCACCGTCTCGCTGTTCGCCAGCGGATGCCGAGCTGGTAGCAGCACCCCGCGCTCCTCGACGAACAACTCCCGCACCGTCAACCTCGCCTGGCCCGGGAACGGCAGACGCACCACCGCCGCGTCCACCTCGCCCCGCGCCAGGCCGGCGCTCGGGTCCGACCAGTCGAACTGCCGCAGTTCCACCCGCCACTCCGGCCGCGCTCGGCGGAATTCGGCGATGACCTCGCGGACGGCACCCACCGCGCCCGCGTCCAGGAAGCCCAGGCGCAGCACCCGCGCCGCCCGGCCGGTTGCCCGAACCGCCTCGTCCCAGCCGTCCAGCAGTGCGGGCACCCGTGAGGCGAACTCACGGCCGGCCTCGGTCAGCGCCATCCCCGACCGCGAACGCGTGAAGAGCCGTACCCCGAGATCGTCCTCCAGGCGCCGGATCTGCTTGGTCAACGCAGGCTGCGAGACGAACAGCCTCTCCGCCGCCCCGGTCAGGCTGCCCTCCTCCGCCACTGCGGCGAAGTACCGAAGCAGGCGCGTGTCCACGTCCATGCCAACAGGTTATAGAAGCAGGTATTGGACGGTGCCAAGGTGCCCGCGGACTCTGAAGACATGACCGGTACCCAGCTCGCGCTCCTCGTCGTCACCCTGCTCACCGCCGCCGTCAACGTCGGTATCGCCGCCGCCGACCTCGCCGGGGCGCGCTTCGTCCTCGCCAACTCGGCGGAGGTGGGTGTCCCCCGATCCTGGCTGCCCCGGCTGGCCGCCCTCAAGCTGGCCGGTGCGGCGGGCCTCCTCCTCGGCCTCCACGGCGCCGCACCGCGCCCTCTCGGCGCCGCCGCGGCCTGCGGCCTCGTCCTGCTCTACCTGGGCGCGCTCGCCTTCCATCTGCGCGCCCGCGTGCTCCACAACCTCGCGTTTCCCGGCTTCTACTTCGCCACCGCCGTCGCCTCGCTGGCCTTGGCCTCGACCGTGTCCTTCTGACTCCGGGGGCACTGGGGCTGCGTCGAGCCGCGACAATGTGGGTGCGCGCGCTTGACCGGGCGCGACGGGAACGGGACGGGAAACGGGGATCACATGGAAAACGGTGACGGGACAAGCGGCACGTCCGACGCCGGCGGGGCCACGCCCGCCGCGCCGCTCGGACTCGCGGCCGGACTGGGGATCGGCACGGCCCTCGGGGTCGCGCTCGGGCTCACCGTCTTCGACAACCTCGGACTCGGCCTCTCCCTCGGCATCGGCCTGGGCGTGGCCATCGGCGCGGGCGCCGACGCGGGCGCGGGCGTCGCGCGCAAGCGCGGGGAGACCGGGGGGACTGGGGAGACGCCTCGGCAGGCGGGCGAGTCCCCGGAGTAGGGAGTAGGAGGACGGAGGGCTGTCAGTGGTACCGGTTACGGTCCCGCGCATGACCGAAGCCTCCGATTTCCTCACCGCCACCCGTACCTTCTACGACGCCATCGCCGAGGACTACGCCGACCACTTCCGCGACCTGCACGCGAAGCTCCCCTGGGACCGGGCCGTGTTCGCGCTGTACGCCGAACTGGTCGGCGCGGGCGGGAAGGTGGCCGATCTCGGGTGCGGGCCGGGGCGGGTGACCGGGCATCTCGCGTCGCTGGGCCTGTCCATGTCCGGGCTCGACCTGTCGGAGTCGATGCTGGCGGTGGCACGGCGGGAGAATCCGCGAATCCGGTTCGAGCGGGGTTCGATGCTGGAGCTGGGGCACGAGGACGGCTCACTGGACGGGGTCGTCTCCTGGTACTCGTCCATCCACACGCCCGCGGACCGGCTCCCGCATCTCTTCGCCGAGTTCCGGCGGGTCCTCAAGCCCGGCGGGCACGCCCTCCTCGCCTTCCAGGTCGGTGAGGAGCCCAGGCACCTCGAACGGCCGTGGGGCCACCCGGTGTCCCTGGACTTCCACCGCCGCACGCCGGAGGGCATGGCCGGACTTCTTGCCGAAGCCGGCTTCTCCGTGCGGTCCCGGACGGTCCGCGCACCGGAGGCCGCACTCGACGAGAAGGTGCCGCAGGCCTACCTGGTGGCCCGCGCCTAGAGAGCCCGGCCGGAGAGAGAGCAGCTCCTAGAGGACCCCCGCGAGGTCCAGCGCGGCCAGGTAGCCGAAGGTCATCGCGGGGCCGATCGTCGAACCGGCGCCGGCGTAGCTGTGGCCCATCACGGCCGCGCTGGCGTTTCCGGCGGCGTAGAGGCCGGGGATCGGGGTGCCGTCGGGGCGCAGGACGCGGGCGCGGGCGTCGGTGCGCAGGCCGCCCTTGGTGCCGAGGTCGCCGGGGACGATCCGGAAGGCGTGGAAGGGCGGCAGCCAGAGCGGGGCCAGGCAGGAGTTCGGGACGACGGCGGGGTCCGTGTAGTAGTGGTCGTACACGCTGTCGCCGCGCCCGAAGTCGGTGTCCTGGCCGCGCAGGGCGAGGGAGTTGAAGCGGTCCACGGTGGCGCGCAGGGCAGCGGGCGGGACGCCGATGGCGGTGGCGAGGCCGTCCCAGGTCCAGGACTTGTGCGCGGCTCCGGAGCCGTACCAGTCGTCGGGGAGGGGCAGGGTCGGGGCGACGTCCTTGAACAGATACCGGTTGCGGTAGTTCTGGTCGACGATCAGCCAGGCCGGGATGGCCGGGTCGGTGGGGTGGCGGTCGTACATGGTGTGGACGACGTCGCTGTAGGGGGCCGCCTCGTTGACGAAGCGGGCGCCGGAGCGGTCGACGAGGAGGCCGCCGGGGAGGGTGCGTTCGGCGAGGCAGAAGTACGGCCGGCCGGGGACCGGGATGGTCGGTCCCCACCAGGCGTCGTCCATCAACGCGACGGACCCGCCGACGCGTTGTCCGGCGCGGATGCCGTCTCCCGTGTTCTCCTTCGCACCGACGGTCCACTCCGTGCCGATCGGCTGACGCTGGTACTGCGCCCGCATGGCCGCGTTGTGCTCGAAGCCGCCGGACCCGACGACGACTCCACGCCGGGCGCGTACGAGCCCGGCGTGGAGTCGTCGTCGGGTCCGGCGGCTTCGAGCACAACGCGGCCATGCGGGCGCAGTACCAGCGTCAGCCGATCGGCACGGA
>NZ_MUBA01000752.1 GCF_002154575.1 Streptomyces bobili | reverse complement strand
TGGTGGAGGCCGCGGGGCCGGTCGCGGGTGAGGCTAGGCCGGTCGGGGCTGATGCGGGGGCGGGGCCCTCAGCGGAGACCGACGGCCCGGACGGTGACGTCGTCGAGCTGATCCGGTCGGTCAACGGGCCCGTGCGCGATCTCGCGTTCTCCCCGGACGGGGCCTGGCTTACCTGGTCGCATCCGGGCATCGGGCGGTCGCTGCGGCAGATCAAGATGGCCCGGATCTCAGGTCTCGGCACGGGCGGCGACGCAGCGGGGGGCGGCGGGCTGATCGTCGATGTCACGAACGGCCGCTTCGAGGACGAGAACCCGGTCTTCACCCGCGACGGCCGCTATCTCGCCTTCCTCTCCTGGCGCGGCTTCGATCCCGTGTACGACGTCCACACCGGCGACCTCTCCTTCCCCCTCGGCTGCCGGCCGTACCTGGTGCCGCTGAACTCCGCGACCCCCTCCCCCTTCGCCCTCACCCCCGAGGGACGGCCGGCCGCGGGCGGGCTGGATCCGGTCGAGGACGAGGGCGGCGACGGCACGGTGATCGTCGAGGTCGAGGGCCTCGCGAGCCGGGTGACGCCGTTCCCGGTGACCGCCTCCAAGTACTCGGCGCTGTTCCCGGTCGCGGGCGGCGGCCTGGTCTGGCTGCGCTGGCCGATCTCCGGGGCGCTCGGCGAGACCTTCGCCAACCCGGACGACACCAGCGGTCGGCCGACACTGGAGTACTTCCACCTCGGCAAGGCCAAGAAGTCCGAACTCGTCGACCACCTCGACTGGTTCGCGGTCAGCGGCGACGGCAGCCGGCTGGTCGTCGTCGACGAGGGCGAGCTGCGCGCGGTGCCCTCCACAGAGTCCGGCGACGCCGACTCCACCGTCTGGATCGACCTGCGCCGCATCCTCCACGAGGCCGACCCCGGCGCCGAGTGGCGGCAGGCCTACGCGGAGGCGGGCCGGCTCATCCGCGCCTACTTCTGGGACCCGGGGATGTGCGGCATCGACTGGGACGCGGTCCTCGACCAGTACCGGCCCCTGGTCGAACGGGTCGCCTCCCCCGACGAGTTCGCCGACCTGCTCCGCGAGGTCCTCGGCGAACTCGGCACCTCCCACGCCTACGTCACCGCCGCCCGCCGCAACGAGGGCCCACCCCACTACCAGCGCCGGCAGGGCCTCCTCGGCGCCAACCTCGTGTGCAGGGACGGCCGTTGGACGGTCAAGCGGATCCTGCCGGGCGACTCCTCCGACTCCAAGGCACGCTCACCGCTGGCCGGCACCGGCATCCGCGAGGGCGCGGTCCTCACCCATGTCGACGGCCGGCCGGTGGACCCGGTCACCGGTCCCTACCCGCTGCTGGCGGGAGCGGGCGGTACGACCGTGGAGCTGACGTTCACCCCCGCCGAGGGCGAGAACGGGCGGCCCCGGCGGGTCGCCGTCGTCCCCCTCCTCGACGAACGGCCCCTGCGCTACCAGGACTGGGTCGCCAAACGCCGGGAAGTCGTACGGGAGTTGAGCGGCGGCCGGTGCGGCTATCTGCACATCCCCGACATGGGCGGCTCCGGCTGGGCCCAGTTCAACCGCGACCTGCGGATGGAGATGTCCCGGCCCGCGCTGATCGTGGACGTCCGCGGCAACGCGGGCGGGCACATCAGCGAACTCGTCGTGGAGAAACTCACCCGCACCATCCTCGGCTGGGACCTCACCCGCGACGCCCAGCCCGTGTCCTACGCCTCCAACGCGCCCCGCGGACCCGTCGTCGCCCTCGCCGACGAGGCGACCTCCTCCGACGGCGACATGATCACGGCCGCGTTCAAGCTGCTGAAACTCGGCCCCGTCGTGGGGCAGCGGACCTGGGGCGGAGTCGTCGGCATGACCGGACGGCACCGGCTCGGCGACGGGTCGGTCATCACCGTACCGATGAACGCGGCCTGGTTCGACGCGTACGGGTGGTCCGTGGAGAACCACGGCGTCGCCCCCGACCTGGAGATCCTGCGGACGCCGCTCGACTGGGCGGAGGGACGGCACGCCCAGCTCGACGACGCGGTGTCGCTGGCGCTGGCCTTGCTGGAAACGGAGCCCCCGGCGTCTCCACCGGACCTGTCCCACGTCCCGGACCGTTCCCGTCCGCGGCTGCCCCCGCGGGGGCTTTAAGGTCGCGTTGCCGGGTGCGGCCCGGTGGGGGCCGGCCGCGCAGTTCCCCGCGCCCCTGGGTGAGCTGTCCTGCCGCATGTCCACATCGTCACCCGCGCCCCTGGGTGAGCTGTCCTGCCGCATGTCCACATCGTCACCCACGCCCCTGGGTGAGCTGTCCTGCCGCATGTCCGCATCGTGACCCGCGCCCCTGGGTGGGCTGTCCTGCCGCATGCCCGCATGGTCGCCGGGTGCCCTCTTGGGCCGACGGCGGCCGCAACTCCCCAAGGGGCGCGGGGAACTGCGCGACCAGCCACCCACCACCCGCACCCGACAACGCGCCCCCGGCAGGCACACGAACGCGGGGTGCCCCCCTTGACGGAGGGCACCCCTCTGCGCTCAAGCCCAGCGGCAGCGTTACCGCATCGACTCAGGGTCGAAGTCCGCGTCGTAGCGGTCCTCCTCCTCACGAGCCGTGCGCTGCGGGTCCTGCTCGCGGCGCTGCGGGTCCTGCCCGCGCTCACGCTCGCCCGGCTGACGCCCGCGCTCCTTGGCCTGTTCCTTCGTCTGGTCCATCTTCTGCTTGGCCTTGTCCTGCCACTGCTCGGCCTGGTCCTGGAACTTGTCCTTCATACCCATGTGGGTTCACTCCCGAATGAGGGTGAGGGGGATTGGCCCTTGGTCGGGCCTCGACCAGATTCACACGGCAGGACATTCCGCGCATTTCGATCAACTACGCTGCGTAGCGCGGGCCTGTTCGTCGGCCGCGCCACCCGCTCCGACCAGGCCCGTCCGCATGCCCCGCAGCCGGGGCTCGAACCGTTTCATCTCCCGTTGCCCGACGGTCCCGATGAGCGTCGGCAGATATCCGCGGACCCCCTGCATGCCGCGCAGCCACCACTGCCCGTACACGTGCGAGGAGCGCCGCTCTATCCCGGCGACGATCCGGTCCACGGCCGGGCCGAGCGGGTACGTCTTGTTCGACGGCCAGGGCAGCCGCTGCCGCAACTCCCGCATCACGTCCTCCTGGTCGGCGCCGCGCACCATGTCGGTGTCGGTCCAGGACAGGTAACCGACGCCCACCCGTACGCCCTTGTGGCCGACCTCGCCGCGCAGGCTGTGCGCGTACGCCTCCACGCCCGACTTGGACGCGCAGTACGCCGTCATCATCGGGGCCGGGGTGATCGCCGCGAGGGAGGCGATCTGGAGGAGGTAGCCGCGGCTCTCCATGAGGACCGGCAGGAAGGCGCGGGCGGTGACGGCCGAGCCGATGAGGTTGACCTCGATGACCCGCCGCCAGGCGTCCGGGTCGGAGTCGACGAACGGGCCGCCGGCGGCCACGCCCGCGTTGGCGACCACGATGTCCACCTTGCCGAAGCGTTCCTTCACCTCCTGGGCGACGCGGGCCATCGCGACATGGTCGGTGACGTCGGCGTACCAGTGGCCGCTGTCGCCGTGCAGCCGCTCCGCGACCTGCTTGAGTGCGTCCGGCTCCAGGCCGACCAGCGCGACGGTCGCCCCCCGTGCGGAGAGCTTGCGGGCGAGGAGTTCGCCGACGCCCCGCGCGGCGCCGGTGACGA
>NZ_MUBA01000751.1 GCF_002154575.1 Streptomyces bobili | reverse complement strand
GCCCCAGGACACCGGCGCCGACCCCGCCCGGCCCGTGCTGACCGTCCGCGACCTGACCGCCGCGCACGGCACCACCACCGTGCTGCGCGCCCCGCACCTCACCCTCGGCGCCGGCGAGTGCCTCGCCGTCGTCGGCCGCTCGGGCAGCGGCAAGACCACCCTCGCCCGCTGCCTGGCCGGACTCCACCACGACCACACCGGCGAGATCCTCCTCGACGGGACGGCCCTCCCGCGCAGCCTGCGACGCCGCGACCGGGACCGGCTCGCCGCCGTGCAGTACGTGTTCCAGGACGCCCGCGCCGCCTTCGACGAGTTCCGTCCCGTCCTCGCCCAGGTCGCCCGCACGGCCGTCCGCCTGCGCGGCACCGACGAACACACCGCGGCCGACGAGGCGTTGACGACCCTGGCCCGGCTCGGCCTGCCGGAGGATCTCGCCCACCGCCCGCCCGGCGCCCTCTCCGGCGGCGAACTCCAGCGGGCCGCCCTAGCCCGCGCCCTGCTCGCCCGGCCCCGCGTCCTGATCTGCGACGAGATCACCTCCGGCCTCGACACGGTCACCCGGCGCGGCATCCTCGACCTCCTGGCGGGCCTCCTGAGCGACGGTGACGACCTCGCCCTCGTCCTGATCACCCACGACCTGGACACCGCACGCCTCGCCCACCGCATCGCCGTACTGGAAGCGGGGGTAATCGTCGAACAGGGTCCGGCGGAACGGATCCTGACGGATCCTCAGCACCCCTTCACCGTCTCGCTGATGGAGACCACGGCACGTCTGGGGGCGGCGACGCGTCCCTGACGGGCGTCAGGGGGTCGGGATTCCCGCCGGGCGGGCCGGGCGGCCCAGGCGCACCGGCACGCCCGGCGAGTACAGGACACTGACCGGCGCCCCCTGCGGCGCCGGCAGTCCGGCCGCGACGACCAGATCCTCCTCGCAGACGAGCAGCTCCGCCCGGTGCAGGGGCCAGCGCGGATGGTCGTTGGGCAGATAGGCGGCGCCGCCGAAGAACGCGTTGTGCATCCCCCAGCGCGCGGTCAGGAAGTGCTCAAGCTCCGTGGGCTCCTCGATGCGTTCACCCCGGCGCACCACGATCCGGCTCGACGCACCGCGCGGCCCCGGCCACCGGCGCGCACTCGTGTAGGCCACGGTGTCGCCGTCCGCGCGCACCCGCATCCGCGACCACAGATACGGCAGCCGGAAGCCGACGCGCCCCATCACGACCGGGATCAGCCGCGCCGCGTCCATCGACCGGAACACCACCCCGCGCCGCCCGTGCCCGTCCACCGAGTACAGCCGCACATTGGTCTCCGGGAACGATCCGAGATACGGCACCCCCGGCAGCCGCAGCCAGCCCACCCGGTGCATCCGGAAGGCCACGAGACCGACGTACGTCGACCCCTCGTGCACATCGGGAACGGTGCCCGACGGCAGGAGTCCCGCCACCGTATCCGGCGCCACCGCCCAGTGGACGAAGCACAGATCGAGCCACTGCTGCGTCAGCAGCGGCATCCCGACGGGGTCGGGGGCGTCGGGCGTCACGGAGGCGGGCTGCAGCACGGCGCCAGAATGACAGACGGCCGGTGACGCCCCGTACGCCGCCCCTGCACCGACAGGACGAATCCCGGGCGTGGAATCCGGCCCGGGGTGCACCCGTGCTGTGTAATGCCGGGGCAGGCCACGGACGTGGACGTGGCCTCGGACGGGGAGGTGGCGGGATGGCCGGACGGGTGCGCGGCACAGCGGTCGCCCTTGTGCTCGCGGTCGCCGTCAGTGGGTGCGGCGCGGTGTCGGAACGGCGCGACGACGTACGCGCCGCCACGGTCGCCTTCGAGAAGGCGCTCGGCGAGCGTGACTACGCGCGCATGTGCGAGGGCCTCGCCCCGGCGACCGCCGAGGAAGTGGAGCAGTCGGCCGGCGCTCCCTGCGCACAGGCGCTCGGCGAGGAGTCCCTGAAACCGGGCGGCGCCGTGCGCGTGGTCGACGTGTACGGCAACCAGGCGCGGGCGGTACTGGCCGACGACACCCTGTTCCTCTCCCACTTCTCCGCCGGTTGGAAGATCGTGGCCGCCGGCTGCACCCCCCGCCCGGGTACCCCGTACCAGTGCCAGATCAAAGGTGGGTGAGCCCGTGAGAACCATGTTCGTCACCATCCTGCTGATCGTCGGGGTCGGTCTCGCCTACCTCGCCACGCTGGGACTGATGCAGCGATGAGCGGGCGCACCGCCGGTACCCGTCCAACCGAACGCGGCAGCATCCGGGGCTTCCTCAAGGACAACGGGCTGGGACTGTTCTTCACCCTCGCGTTCCTGCTGACGGTGGTCGGGCAGGCGTTCGCCGGACAGGCCGACTTCAACGACCAGCTGGCCGCCGACCAGCTCCAGTCCGTGGGCTTCCTCGCCTATGTCACCTCGTCCGACTTCGCGGTCGACGTGGCGGAGAACTGGCAGTCGGAGTACCTGCAGTTCTTCCTCTACATCGGGGTGACGGTCTGGCTGCTCCAGCGCGGCTCCCCGGAATCCAAGGAACCGGGCAAGTCCGGCACGGAGTCCGACAAGGACCAGCTGGTCGGCGAACACGCGGTGAAGACCTCACCGAAGTGGGCGGCGGCCTCCGGCTGGCGGCGCACCGTGTACGCGAACTCCCTGCTGCTGGTCATGGGCACCATCTTCCTGCTGTCCTGGCTGGTGCAGTCGATCACCGGCGTGGCCGCCTACAACGAGCAGCGCCTGCGCCAGTTGCAGGCCCCCATGAGCTGGGCCGACTACCTCGGTGCCGCCGACTTCTGGAACCGCACCCTGCAGAACTGGCAGTCCGAACTCCTGGCCGTCGCCTCCATGGCGGTGCTCTCGATCTACCTGCGCCAGCGAGGCTCACCGGAGTCCAAGCCGGTCGGCGCGGCACACGACGCCACCGGCGTCGAGGGC
>NZ_MUBA01000750.1 GCF_002154575.1 Streptomyces bobili | reverse complement strand
GGACAGCCGAGCGGCCCCTACGGCACCCCGGGTGCTCCGGGGCCGTACGGACAGCCGCCGCAGCCGGGACCCTACGGCCAGCCGGCCGGTCCCTACGGGCAGCAGCCCGGATACGGCTACCCGCCGCCCCAGTTCCCCGGTGCCCCCGGTACGCCGGGGTCCGGCTCGCGCAACCCCTTCAAGGGGAAGCCCGCGCTGGCCGTCGGAGCCGCGGTCGCGGCGCTCCTCGTCATCGGCGGGACGGTGTTCGCGGTCACCAGCGGTGACGACGACGGCGGCAAGAAGAAGCCCGTCGCCGGACCGACCGACGACGGCAAGCCGTCGGCGGTCGAAAGCCCCGTCAACCCCGGTGACGGCGACGGAGACGGCGGCGAGGACCCCGAGGACTTCAACGCCGGCCGCAAGACCGGCGAGGCCAAGGTGCTCTGGTACAAGGAGGCGCCCGACGCGCCCGCCTCCGGCGCCGAGGCCCCCGGCATGTGGATCACCTCCAAGACCGCGGTGAAGGCCGCGTACAAGGAGGTCGTCGGGTACAACGTCGGCGACGGCAAGCCCGCCTGGGACACCATCGCCCTGCCGCAGAAGGTCTGCGCGGTCACCCCGCAGAAGACGGCCACCGACAAGATCGTCGTGGCCTACATGAACGGCAGCACCGACCGCGCCAAGTGCAACCAGCTCCAGCAGATCGACCTCAACACCGGCGCCAAGGGCTGGACCGGGGAGGTCGCCGACGGCGCGCTCTTCGACAGCGCCATCACCGTCGAACTGTCCGTCACCGGCAACACGCTGATGGTGGGCCGCTCGCAGTCGGGCACGGCGTACGACGTCAACACCGGCAAGAAGCTGTGGGACAAGAAGAAGTACGGCGACGCCTGCTTCCCGACCGCGTTCGCGGGCGGCGCCAAGCTGATCTCCGTGGCCTCCTGCGACGCGACCGACCCGACCGAGCACGACGAACTGCAGGAGCTGGACCTGGCGACCGGCAAGGTCAAGTGGACCCAGAAGTTCGACAAGGGCTGGACGGTCGCCCGCGCGTACTCGATGGACCCGCTGGTCATCTACAGCACCAACAAGGACAAGAACGCCTGGAACATCTCGACGCTCAAGCCGGACGGCACGTTCCGTTCGCAGGTCGGCGTCGACGAGGACNNCGAGGGCGGCAACCTCGTCGCCTACGTCGAGCCGTCGTACGACGCGGCCGGCCGGGTCGTGTCGATCCCGGTCGCCGGTTCCACGCACACGCCGACGACGCTGCTCCAGATGCCGGAGAGCACGGCCGACCTGGAGGACAGTTTCTTCTCCCGCGACGTCGCCTGGGCGGACGGCCGCTTCTACATCTCCTCCACCCGGCTGGCGGGCAACGACGACGCGAAGGAGAAGCTGATGCTCGCCT
>NZ_MUBA01000749.1 GCF_002154575.1 Streptomyces bobili | reverse complement strand
CCCCCGTCCCCGCCCTCGTCGGAGCCCGCCGAACTGCCGCCGCCGGACGGAGACTTGGCTTCCTCGTCCCCCGGCGCGTCCTCCGCCCGCACCTCGCTCCCGGCACCCTCCGTGCCGTACATCAGCTTCGAACCGCCGGCGGAGAAGGTGACAGACTCACCCTGGCGTTGCAACGGCACGTCGAGACGGCCGATCCGTTCGGGGACGCCGCCGTTCCAGTCGTAGTCGATACCGCCGAAGTAGCCGCGCACGGCGAGGCGTTCGCCGTCCGGGGAGAGAGCGGCGTCGGTGGCCCACAGCTCGATGGGGGCGACCGGCCGGAAGACGTTCTTTCCGGAGGCGGACAGCTTGGCCGGAGCCTCGTACAGGTGGCCGCCGTCCTCCTTCTTGTCGATGATGTACACGCGCCCCGTCTTCGGGTGGACGAGCAGCGACTCGGCGTCGCGGGCGCCGTCGGAGTAGGTGACGACGTACTGCGTGGCCCGTACGGTCGCGTTCTTCAACTCCTTCGGCTCGGGCAGCTCGTAGATCCACACGTACGGCCAGGTGCCGCCGAGGTTGTCGCCGATGTCACCGACGTAGATCCGGTTGCCGGGGCCGATGGAGATCGCCTCGACGTCGCGCGGGGTGCCGATGCCGGTGAGGGTGAGGCGGGCGACCGTCTTCCCGGTGGAGCTGTCGACGGCGTAGAGGTAGGGGCCGTCGTCGCTGTCGTTGTGCGTCCAGTAGACGCCGGGGTGCTGACGGGAGGCGGCCAGACCGCTCGACTCGGTGATCCTCGGGTCCTCGATCGTGAAGCTCTTGTCGCCGTCGGCGGCGGAGACGGGCGCGGCGAGCGCACCCACGAGCAGGGCCCCGGCAAGGAGGGCGAACGGTCGGCGCATGCCCCCAAGACTGCCATCCCGCACACCTGTTCCGGGCTCGTGGTCCGGCTCACATCCCACGCGCCGCTCCGATCCCTCATGATGAGCGGATGCTCAGGATCATGCCCGTCGGCGACTCGATGACGATCGGCAGCTCGGGCGAACTCACCTGGCGTCACCGCATGTGGCGGCACCTGTGCGCGACGTACGGCGGCCCGGTCACCCTCGTCGGCCCCCGCGAGACGCTGTACGACAAGGCCGTGGACGCCCCGACCTCGCACGCGTACGCCGATCCCGACTTCCCCCGGCACCACCTGGCCGGCTGGGGCGAGGGCTGGCTGCACATGGCTCCGCTCATCGGGGACGCGGTCCGCGACTGCCGGGCGGACATCCTGCTCGTCTCCCTCGGCCTGATCGACCTCGGCTTCTACACCAACGCCGAACAGACGGCGGGCAACGTACGCGCCTTCGTGGAACAGGCGCGGGCGGCGAACCCCCGGATCGGCATGGTCCTCCTGCCGGTGATCCCCAACATCCGCGCCACCAACGACGCGCCCTTCGGCACCCAGGTGGCGCACTTCAACGAACTCCTGGCGAAGACCGCCGCCGACCTGAACGCACCGCCCTCCCCCCTCCTCCTCGCCTCGGTCCCGGAGACCTGGGACATCGACACCGACACCTACGACGGCACCCACCCGAACGCGAACGGCGAACACCAGCTGGCCGGCGCCTTCGCGGAGGCGCCGGCCAGCTGGTGTT
>NZ_MUBA01000075.1 GCF_002154575.1 Streptomyces bobili | reverse complement strand
GCTCGATCAGCATGACGGCGTCGTCCGGGTCCCAGCGCTCGCCCGGCGGGCCAGCATCGCGCTCGACAACGCGCGCCGCTTCGAGCACAACCGGGACATCGCCGAGACACTCCAGCGCGCCCTGCTGACCGAGCTGCCCACCACGCCCGGCCTGCGCCTGGCGGCCCGCTATCTGCCGGCGACGTACGGGCTGAACATCGGCGGCGACTGGTACGACGCGTTCCGGCAGCCCGACGGCAGCCTGATCACCGTCATCGGCGACGTGACCGGGCACGGCCTGCACGCGGCCGTCATGATGAGCCAACTGCGCACCGCGCTCCGGGCGTACGCCGTCGACGGCGGCAGCCCCGGCGTGCTGCTGACCCGGCTGCACACCTTCCTGCACCACCTCCAGCCCGATCTGTACGCCACCGCCGTCATCGCCCGCTTCCAGCCCGGCGAGCCGGTGCTGACCTGGGCGGCGGCCGGGCATCCGCCGCCGGTGCTGCGCGACCCGGACGGCCGGGTGCGCACGCTGGACGCCAAGCCGGGGGCCATGCTGGGCATCCCGCTGCACCAGGAGATCGCCGACCACACGGTGCCCCTGGTGCCCGGCTCGACGCTGGCGCTCTACACGGACGGCCTGGTGGAGCGGCGCGCCCAGGGCATAGACCCGGGCATCGACCGGCTGGCGGCGTCGCTCGGCTCCTTCGGCACCGGTGAACTGGACGCGGATCTCGACGGCGCGGCCGAGCGCATCCTGGACCCGATGCTGAGCGATTCCGAACGCGACGACGACGTCTGCCTGTTGCTGTGCCACGTCGACAGCGCGGCGGCGCCGGCCGGCTAGACAGGGCGCGGGGCGGCCGGCCCACGGCCCGTCAGGCTTCGGGCGCCGTCGGCCGGTGGCGGGCGCTGTGCGCCTGGTGGAAGCCGGACAGGCCCTGTTCCAGGGCGGTGCGCTGGGCCGGCGTCATGCCGTCGATGACCGCCGCCAGGCGGTGGACGCGCCGCTCGGTGACGTCCGTGAGGACACGGTGTCCGTAGGAGGTCAGGACGAGCTGCACCTCGCGCCGGTTGCGCGGCTGGACGCTGCGTTCCAGCAGGCCGGCCGCCTCCAGCCGGTCACAGAGGCGGCTCGCGGTGGGCAGGCCCACGCCGAGCCGCTCGGCCAGGGCGGTCAGGTTCAGCTCCGGGGTGTGCCGCACCGTCCGCAGGGCGAGCAACTGCCGGGCGGGCAGCCGCGGCGTGGCCTCCTCGGCCGTCGCCAGCCAGTCGGCGACGAGGCTCTCCACCGCGTCGACGACCCGCCTGGCCTGTGCCACCCGGCTCTCCCGCCGGCCGTCGTCGGAGCCCTCCGCGCACTCCACACCCGCTGCCCTCCGGCCACCGCACTGGTCATGTACGTCGGGCCTACCCGAAGGACAAGGGCGTACACGGGCCGTTGCGCGGGTAGCACGGGGCCTCAGGAGAAACGTTCGTCTGCATGCTCCGTCCGGCTGGCGCAACCGCTCCGGTCGCGGTGGGATCGACGGTGTGCGAAAGGGCCGCCCGGCGGGCACCCGCACCACGTCGAGGCAGACCGCCCGGAGCCGCAGAAAGGGATGGACATCGTGACACGACCCAGGATCCTGGTGGTGGGAGCGGGCTTCGCGGGAGTGGGGTGCGTCCGACGGCTGGAACGCCGCCTCGCCGCCGCGGAGGCCGACGTCACCCTGGTGACACCGTTCGCCTACCAGCTCTATCTGCCGCTGCTGCCGCAGGTCGCCTCCGGGGTGCTGACGCCCCAGTCGATCGCGCTGTCCCTGCGCCGCAGCAAGAAGTACCGCACCCGGATCATCCCGGGCGGCGCCATCGGCGTGGACCTGGATTCGAAGGTCTGCGTCATCCGCACCATCACCGACGAGATCGTGAACGAGCCGTACGACTACATCGTGCTCGCTCCCGGCAGCGTCACCCGCACCTTCGACATTCCGGGGCTGACCGACAACGCCTTCGGCATGAAGACGCTCGCGGAGGCGGCGTACATCCGCGATCACGTCATCACCCAGCTCGACCTCGCCGACGCCAGCAACGACCCCGCCGAGCGGGCGGCGCGCCTCCAGTTCGTGGTGGTCGGCGGCGGCTACGCCGGCACCGAGACCGCGGCCTGCCTCCAGTTGCTCACCCACAACGCGGTCAAGCGCTATCCCCGGCTCGACCCGGGTCTGATCAAGTGGCACCTGATCGACATCGCCCCGAAGCTGATGCCGGAACTGGGCGACAAGCTCGGCCGCAGCGCCCAGGAGGTGCTGCGCAGGCGGGGCATCGAGGTGTCGCTGGGGGTGTCCATCGCCAAGGCCGGACCGCAGGAGGTCACCTTCACCGACGGCCGGGTGGTGCCGACCCACACGCTGATCTGGACGGCCGGCGTCGTGGCGAGCCCGCTGATCGCCACGCTCGGCGCCCCGACGGTCCGCGGACGGCTCTCGGTCACCTCGCACATGGACCTGCCCGGCCACGACGGCGTGTTCGCGCTCGGCGACGCCGCGGCCGTCCCCGACGAGGCCAAGGGCGAGGAGGGCGCCATCTGCCCGCCCACCGCCCAGCACGCGATGCGGCAGGCCAAGGTGGCCGCCGACAACGTCATCGCGCACCTGCGCGGCCGGTCGATGCGGCCGTACGCGCACAAGGATCTGGGACTGGTCGTCGATCTCGGCGGCACCGACGCCGTGTCCAAGCCGCTCGGCATCGAACTGCGCGGGCTGCCCGCGCAGGCGGTGGCCCGCGGGTACCACTGGGCGGCGCTGCGCACGGGCGTGGCCAAGGCGCGCGTGCTGACGAACTGGACGCTCAACGCGGTCGCGGGCGACGATTTCGTCCGCACCGGTTTCCAGGCCAGGCGGCCCGCCAAGCTGAAGGACTTCGAGTACACCGACACCTATCTGACGCCCGAGCAGGTACGGGCGCAGGTGGAGGGCGGACACCCCGAGGCCGGCTGAGACGGGCGGGAGAGTACGGCGGCGTGAAGGCGGCGGCGCGGGCGGCGGGGGTACGGGACCGGGTCAGGGCATCCGATCCCGGGCTCCTGCGGCTCGCGGCCGGGCTGCGCACGGTCGGTGCGATCACCCTCACCCTGGCCGTGCTCTCCCTGCTGGACGCGGACGTCACGCATCTGGTGGCGGGCGCGATCGCGGCGATGGTCGCCACCTTCGCCGTCCGGGAGAAACAGCGCGGGCCGCAGGCGGTCACCCTCGCGCTGGGCCTGCCCGTGGCACTGGCCTCGGTGTCCCTCGCGGCGCTGCTGAGCTCCCACGTACTGGCCGGCGACATCGTGTTCGTCGTGCTCATCTTCTGCGCGGTGTACGGCCGCCGGTTCGGCGACCGGGGCACCGCGCTCGGCCTGATCGGCTTCCAGGTCTACTTCCTGTCCCTCTTCGTGGGCGCCACCCGGCACCTCCTGCCCGGACTCTGGGGGGTCCTCACCGTCGCCTTCGCCTGCAGCGCGCTGGCCCGGTTCGCGCTCGTGCCGCAGACGCCGGCGGGGATCCTGCTGCGGCTGCGGCAGGCCTTCAGGGCGCGGCTCGCGCAGTTGCTCGACGCTCAGCTGGAGCTCCTCGACGCCGGTCCGCAGGACGTGGAGAAGGCACTGGCGCACGTCCGCACCGGCACCGCACGGCTGCACGAGACGGCCATGATGATCCACGGGAGGCTGGAGGAGGGCACCCCGGACGAGGCGGCGGCCCGGCTGGTGCAGCGCCGGGTCGCCGACGCGGAGATCGCCGCCGAGCGGCTCGGCCTGCTCCTGCTGACGGCGCGCAGCGCCGAACGCGCGGACACCCTGACCCTGCATCTGCCGGGCGCACCGGTTCCCGAGGGCGGCCTCCTGCCCGTGCGGGAGGAGGCGACGGACGTGCTCCGCCGCGACCTGCGGGCGCTGCGCCTGCTGGTACGGCATCCCGTCGGCGACGGCGCGGGGTCCGCGCAGATCCGCAACCGGCTGCTCGGCTACCGCGACGAGGAGAACCTGCCGTCCGCCTCACCGGCCGTGCGGGACGTCTTCCGGGGCGTCGGCGAGAGCGCCCGCTCCGTGCTCGGCCTGCGGATCGCGCTCGACGGGCCGCAGGACGAGTCCGACGACAGCCCCGAGACGGCCCGCTCCCGTGAGGAACTGGACGCGGAGGACGCGGCCATCGGCGGATCGGAGGCCGAGGAGGAGACCGCGGAGAAGCCCGCGGGGCTGCGACGGCCGACCACCCGCGCGGCCGTCCAGGTCTCCGTCGGCTCCGCGCTGGCCATCGCCGGCGGCGAACTGCTGTCCACCCACCGCTGGTACTGGGCGGTCCTGACCTGCTGGATCGTGTTCATCAACACCGCGTCCACCGGGGAGATCCTGGTCAAGGGATACCGGCGGCTGCTCGGCACGGCGCTCGGCGTGGTCGCGGGCATCGGGCTCGCGGGACTGGTCGGCCACCACACGTGGACGGCGTTCGCGGTGGTGCTGCTGTGCGTGTTCGCGATGTTCTACACCGCGCCGCTGTCGTACACGCTGATGTCGTTCTTCGTCACCGCCGCGCTGGGCGTGCTGTACACGCTGCTGCACACCTACAGCCTGGAGGTGCTGGTCCTGCGGATCGAGGAGACCGCGCTGGGGGTGGCCTGCGGAGTGGTCGCGGCGGTCCTGGTCCTGCCGGTGCGCACCGACCGGCGCACGGACGAATTGCTCACGACCGTCCTCGACCGGCTGACCGACGTCACCGAGGCCTCCCTGGAACAGCTCGCCGGCGGGCCCGCGGCCGAGTTGCTGGACCGCGCCCGGGAACTGGACCAGGCCCTGTCCGACCTGCGCTCCGCGACCCAGCCGCTGACCCATCCGGTCACCCCGCTGCGGACCCGGCGGGACACCGCCCAGTACGTCGTCGCCCTACTGGAGACCTGCGCCTACCACGCCCGGTCGCTCGCGGCCACGGCCGAGCTGCTGCCGACCCACCCGTCCATCGCGGCGGACCCCCGGCTGCGCGGAGCCGGGCAGCGCATCCTGCACAACATCGGCGCCATCGCCGCGCGCGTCGCCGACGACCGCAGCACGGCCGAGGTCCGCACCGGCCCCAGCGTCGCCTCACTCCTGGCGCCGGGCACCCCCGGCACCCCCCGCTACGGCCGCGTCACCGACCGCGTCCTGCGCCACCTGCAGCGCCTGGACGAGGCGGTGGCGGGCCTGGCCAGACCTCTGGGGGTTCCGGTGTCGTCGCCGGGGAGGTGAGAGCGGGTCCCGAGGCCGACCAGAGGCCGGACCGGCTTGGGCCGACGTCCGGCCGGTGGCCCGCCTGGGCGCGGGCGGGCGCCCGGTGACCGGCGCCGGTCGGCGTCGGTCACCGGGCGCCCGGAGAGGGGTCCGCGGTGGACGGTGTCAGAAGTCCGTCGGCAGGCCGCTCGCCGCCGCGATGCCGCGAAGCTCGTCCGTGTCGTTCTGGCGCTGCTGGATGCAGCCGGCGATCTCGGCGAGGCGGTCCGGGTCGGAGGCGGTCACCGCGTCGGTGACCACGCGGACCGGGCCGGTGCCGTCGACCTGGATCTCGACGAGCTGGTTGTCGAGGCGGCCGGTGACGGCCGTGGCGATGACCAGGGCGGCCTCGTCACGGATCTCCTGGGGCAGCTCCTCGGTCTCCTGCGGATCGAGGGCGAAGTCGAGAGTCTCGGCGGATTGTTCGTCGAGGGCACGCAGGGCGGGCGCGACGACCTTGAGCAGCATCGCGAAGTCCTCGCTGTCCATGCGGACGCGCAGGAGGTCGAGGTACATGTCCACGGGCCGTCCGTCCGGCGGGAACTCGGATTCGTTCATCTCCCCCGGGTTCCCCGCCGACGCCGTGTTCAGACCTTCCGCCAGCGGGCCATCGCGAAGGAGAACACCCCGAACAGCACCAGACCGGCCGCGACGCAGGCCAGGAGCCCCGGCCCGGCGGACGTCTCGGCGAAGGATCGCAGGGTGTCGTCGAGTCCCTTGGCCCGGTCGGACTCGTAGTCGACGGCCGCGCGGACGGCGAAGGCGCCCGCCGCCGCGAACACCAGGCCGCGCGCGGCGCCGCCGGCCACGCCGGTGACGTCCACCAGACGACGTGTCCGAGGGGACATCTGCCCGAGACGCAGGTTCTCGCGGTAGGTGCGCAGCAGGGCCCGGCCGCCGATCCAGATTCCGCCGGCGACGATCCCGGCGCCGACCGCGCCGACGATCCACCGCCCCGCGGGCAGCTCCAGCACCCGGGCGGTGACGTCACGGGACTGCTTGTCGCTCGACCCGCCCCCGTCGCCCGTTCCCGCGGCGAAGGCCAGTACGGAGTAGGCGACGAAGCAGTAGAAGACGCAGCGGGCGAGTGCCAGGAGGCGCTTCCTCGGCTTACGGCCGTCAGGTCCGACCGAGCCGAAGACCACCTCGGACAGCCGCCACAGGGCCATGCCGACCAGCCCGACACCGAGGGCCCACAGCAGGACGGAGCCGTAGGGTCTGTCGGCGATCTCGGCGAGGGCGCCCTGCCGGTCGGCCTGCCGCTTCTCGCCGTCGCCGAAGGCGATCTGGAGGGCCAGCGCCCCGACGAGCAGGTAGATCACTCCGCGCGCGGCCAGTCCGGCCCTCGCGGCCCCCCGCGTGACCGAACCCCGCGCCGCGCGCTCGGCCTCGATCCGGCCGTCGCGCACCAGGGCACTCGCGTTCATTCCAACCTCCTGTGATAGTCCCGCCGAACCCGGATGCCCCGGCCTCGGCACCGCACACCCGGGCGCCCCGCCGCGGATCTGCCGCGGCGGGGCGCCCGTGGGCCGGCCGGTCAGGCGTACACGCGGGGACCGTCGTCGGTGGACACGTGGGGCCGGTCGTCCGTGGACACGCGGGACCGGTCGTGGGTGGACACGTGAGGGCGGTCGGCGGTGGACACGCGGGGCCGGTCGGCGGTGCGGCGGGTGGTGGTGTCGTCGGCGGTGGCCGCGGCGAGCCAGCCGCGGGCCACCTCCAGGGCCCGGTCGACCTCGCGGGTCCCGGTGGAGACGCACAGCGTGTACGCGAGATCCTGCGCCCGCGTGTCGTCCTCGGCGGATCCACTCGCCTTCGTGGCCTCGTACTCGTCGACGAGGGTGCGCAGGACGGCGGGGTGAGGCATCAGCATCAACAGGCTCCTTGCCCGAAAGGGTGGGGTGCGTACGGTTCGCGGTGGCCGCCGGCTCAGCGGCCGTCGCCGGGTCGGCCCATGGCCTCCTGGCGCACCTGGGCGCAGCTGCGGCTGATGAGCCGGGAGACGTGCATCTGGGAGATGCCGAGCCGGTCGGCGATGCGGCTCTGCGTCATGTCCTCGAAGAAGCGCATGTAGAGGATGGCCCGCTCGCGTTCCGGCAGCCGGCGAAGGCTCTCCTTGGCCGACTCGCGGTCGACCACGATGTCGTAGGAGACGTCGGCCTCGCCGAGGGTGTCCGCGAGGCTGTAGCCGTCGTCACCGGCGGGGAGTTCGGCGTCCAGCGAGAGGGTGCTGAAGCTCTCCAGGGCCTCGAGCCCCGCGGCGACCTCGTCCTCGGTGAGGCCGGTGTGGGCGGCGAGGTCGGCGGTCGACGGCTCGGGGGCGCCGGGGGTCTGGGCCAGTTCGCGTCGGGCCAGACGTACCTTGTTGCGCAGTTCCTGTACCCGGCGGGGCACCCGCAGGGCCCACATCCGGTCCCGGAAGTGGCGCTTGATCTCACCGGTGATGGTGGGGACGGCGTAGCTCTCGAAGGCCCCGCGTTCCGGGTCGAAGCGGTCGACGGCCTTCACCAGGCCGAGTGCCGCGACCTGGCGGAGGTCCTCGATGGCCTCGCCCCGGTCGCGGAAGCGGCCGGCGATCCTGTGGGCCATGGGCAGCCAGGCGGTGACGATCTCGTCGCGTACGGCGTCCCTCTCGGCTCCTTCCTCCATCGTGGTCAGCCGGGTGAAGAGGCGTGCGGTGTCGGGAGCGTCGTCGTGGGTCCGGCGCGGGTGACCGCTGGTGTGCGGGGTGAGCGGGGTGTTCGGGGCGGACGTGGCAGGACGGCTTGTCGACATGTCGATGAGCATGCGGAATCGCTCCTGAGCGGTCGTGTCGAGGAATGACCACGGGAGGGTCGCTGCCGTCCGGGGCGCAGGGAGCGCCCCGGAGCGGTCATACCGCTCCCGTCGGCGCGCCTCCGGTCCGAAGCACGAACCTCCGTCTGCCCTGCGTCCGGAGGAACAAACTCCGGTGGCCGGAAAGCTGTTCGGACGGCTGGTGCGGCCGTGACGGCCGGTCAGGACACGGGGACCACGGCGGTGATCCGTTTGCCGCCGGACGGCAGCCCGGACACCCGGACGTCACGGGCCAGCCGGCAGACGATGGGCCAGCCCCGGCCGCCGGTCCGGCGCCTGCCCTGCTCGTCCAGCGGGTCGCTGACGACGGGCAGCCGGTCGCTGCGGTCGCTCACGGAGACCCGTACGGCCGGCCCGTCCACGTCCACGTCGAAGTCGGTGATGCCGCCCCCGTGCAGGATGGCGTTGGTGGTGAGTTCGGAGGCGACGAGCAGGGCGTCGGAGAGCGCCTCCTCGTCGTAGGGACCGCCGGTGGTCCTGCCTCGCCCGGCGACGGCGCGGCGTATGGCGCTGCGGACGTCGGACGGCCGGCACGGGCCGCGCCCGTGCCAGTGCACGGGGGCGGGTGCGTCGGTACGGCCGGTCCTGTCCCTGCGGTCGACGGGCTCGGCCCCGTCGC
>NZ_MUBA01000748.1 GCF_002154575.1 Streptomyces bobili | reverse complement strand
GCCTTGCCTAACTTATCGGAGATCGGGGCGCACGCCAACCAGGAGCCGCCTACGAGGAGTCCTCGACGAGGAGTCGCCGGCCGGCCAGGGACCCGAGAACCCGTGCGGCACCCGTCAGCGGGCGCTGCTCGGGGTCATCGCCCGCTGACGGGTGCCGCACGGGTTCTCGGGTCCCTGGCCGGCCGGCGACTCCTCGTCGAGGACTCCTCGTAGGCGGCTCCTGGTTGGCGTGCGCCCCGATCTCCGATAAGTTAGGCAAGGCTTACCTAAGGAGGTCCAGGGATGGGTGACAGCGACAGCTGGACGGCCGCGCCCGGCGTGGCGGAGCGGGCCCGGTCCGTGCTCGCCGCGTCGTGGTCCTGCGCGGTGACCGCGGACGGCGGGCGCGAGGAGTTCGTCGGCGCGCACACCGTCGGCGACGACGGGCAGGTGTTCCTGCACGTGCCGGAGGACAGCGCGCTGCAGACGGCCGCGATCTTCGCGCCGCGCGGGGAGCCGTCCGCCGTACTGGAGTTCGCCGACGTCGCACCCGTCCCCGTCCGGGGCCGCATCCGCGCGCGGCTCTGGCTGGCCGGCTGGTTCGTCCCAGAGGACGGCCACCTCGCCTTCCGCGCCACCCGCGTCGTGCTGAAGGAGCCCTCCGGGGCGGTCGTCGTCGCCCTCGACGAATTCGCCGCCGCCGAGCCCGACCCCCTCGCACTGGCCGAGGCCCAGCTGCTCACCCACCTCGCCGACGCGCACCCCGACGCCGTCGAACGGCTCACCCGGCTCATCCGCACGGAGAGCCTGCACGGCGCCGTCCGGGTCAAACCGCTCGCCGTCGACCGGCACGGACTGACGCTGCGCATCGAACGAGCCCGCGCCCACGGCGACGTACGCCTGCCCTTCCACGCTCCGGCCGACGACGTCGGGCAGCTCACCGAACGCATGCACGTCCTGCTCACGCAGGCCGCCGCCGCGTCCTGCCCGCGGGTCCTACAACGGCAGCGCACAGACCGCGACGGGTGACACGAACGGCTCGCCCGCCCGCCGCAGGCCGCCGTCGCGGCCGTCCACGTGGAAGACACCGACGGTGCCGGAGCGCTGGTTCGCGGTGAACAGCAGGCCGCCGTCGGGGGAGAGGGCGAGCTGCCGGGGGAACTCCCCGCCGGACGGCACCGTGCCGAGCAGCCGCAGGCGCGCCCCGTCCGCCTCGACGGCGTAGCGCGCGATCGTGTCGTCGCCCCGGTTGGCGAGGAAGGCGTACGCGCCGTCCGGCGTGACCGCGAACTGCGCCGGATAATTGGTGTCCGCCTTCGCTCCCGTGGACTGCGGCCGACCGATCGTCAGGCGGCCGGACGAGGGGTCGTAGGAGCAGACCGAGACCGTGTCGTCGACCTCGCAGGCCAGGTACGCGTACCGGCCGCCGGGGTGGAACGTGAGGTGACGCGGGCCCGCGCCCGGCCGGGTGTGCGCCCGCGCGACCTCGGTCAGCGTGCCCGCCCGCTGGTCCAGGCGGTACGAGTACACGGTGTCGGTGCCGAGGTCCACGGCGAGCACGTGACCGCCGTCCGGTGTGGTGACGATCTGGTGCGCGTGCGGGCCCTCCTGACCCGGTCCGGGCGCCGGACGGCTGTGGGTGACCAGCGCGGCGCGCTCGCCGAGCGCCCCCGAGGCGTCGATCGGGTGCACGGCGACCGTGCCCGAGCCGTAGTCGGCGCTCAGCAGCCACCGCCCGCCCGGATGCACCGACAGCTGACAGGTGTGCGCCCCGCCCGTCGCCCGGCTCCCCAGCACCTCGCGGTCCGAAGTGCGTACGGCGGTCACGGCCCCGCGCTCGCGCTCCTGCACGGCGTACAGCGTCCGGCCGTCCGGGTGCACGGCGAGATACGACGGGTCCGGGACGCCGGTGATCGTGCCGGAGCCCGTGATCCGGCCCGACACGGGGTCGTACGCGGCGACGCCGATGCCCTCGCCGCCGCCCTCCATCGAGGTGTACGTGCCGAGGTAGAGCGGCCGTGGGCCGGAGGGCTCCTTCGCGGCCGGGGCGGAGGCGGCGGCGGTGGCGCCGGCCGCCGTGGAGGGGGA
>NZ_MUBA01000747.1 GCF_002154575.1 Streptomyces bobili | reverse complement strand
GGTGCCCCGGCCGGGGCACCGGCGGCATACGGCCATGGCACGCGGGTCCCTTCCCCCGGCGGAACGCGGGTATCGCTCCAGGGTCGCGGACGCCGGGTCACCGTGTCGTCGTGCCGTTGCCGCACATCCGCCGTACTCGCCCGGCAGTACGGTCCGCCGCGCCTGTCCGTCGTGAGGGGGACTCCGGCCGGGTCACCACACGCAGGGCAGGTCCACCTCGACGACCGTCGGACCGCCGACGGGGCTGGTCACGCGCATGGTTCCGTCGAGCGCGGCGACCCGTCGGCGCATGCCAAGGAGGCCCGTTCCGGCGCTTTCGTCGGCGCCTCCGCGGCCCTCGTCGCGGATCTGCACGCCGAGTCCCGAGCGGGTGCGGCCGAGGCGCACCTCGGCCCGGCCGGAGCCGCTGTACTTGGCGGCGTTGGTCAGGGACTCCGCGACGACGAAGTAGGCGGCGGCCTCCACCGCGGCCGGCGGCCGCGGCCCGCCGTCGAGACCTTCGGCCTGTACGGCGACCCGCAGTCCGCTGCTCGCGGCGAGCGCCCGTGCGGCTCCGACGAGCCCCCGGTCGGTGAGGATCGGCGGATGGATGCCGCGCACCACGTGCCGCAGCTCCAGCAGCGCGTCCTCGGCCTGATCCTGCGCGTCGGAGAGCAGTTTGCGTGCCGCCTCCGGGTCGCCCTGGTACGCCCGCCGGGCGAGCCCGATCCGCATGGACAGGGCGACGAGGTGGGCCTGTGTGCCGTCGTGCAGGTCCCGTTCGATGCGGCGCAGTTCGGCACCGTGAGCGGCGACGGCGTCGGCGCTCACGGTGCCGAACTGCG
>NZ_MUBA01000746.1 GCF_002154575.1 Streptomyces bobili | reverse complement strand
CTCGCCCTCCAGCGCGCCCTGCGCCCCCTGAAGCGCACGGTGCCGGCGGCCCGCGCCCGACTCCTGGACGAGCGGGCGACGGCCGACCGCATCGCCCGGTTCGGCGCGCACCCGGACGTCTGGCTGCCCGTGCTGCGCCCGGCGCGCGAGCGCTGGCTGCGCCTCGCCCTCGTGCACGACACCGGCCCGACCATGCCGGTCTGGCGTCCCCTCGTGCGCGAACTGCACACCGTGCTGGCCCAGTCGGGCATCTTCCGCACGGTCACGCTCCACCCCGCCGGTCCCGACGGCCGGGCAGGGCACGTTCCCGACCCGGCCGACGGGCGCACCCTCACCCTGGTCGTCAGCGACTGCATGGGCCCGCAATGGCGCCCCGGCCCGGCGGGCGCCCGCTGGTACGCCACCCTGCGGCACTGGGCGTCCCGGATGCCACTGGCCGTCGTACAGCCGCTGCCGGAACACCTGTGGCCGACGACGGCGTTCCCGGCCGAGCCGGGCGTCCTGGCCTCGCCCGGCGCCGCGGCCCCGCCCGCCGCCCTCACCTTCGCCCCCTACGATCCCGACGCCGCCCGGCCGCACCCCGCCGCGTTCCCCGTGCCGGTCCTGGAACCGGGCGCCGGCTGGCTCGCCCACTGGGCCGCGCTGGTGGCCGGCCCCGGCGGCGCGCACACCCCGGGCGCGGCGGCCTGGCTGTCCCCGGCGCCGCCCGAACAGGACCGGGCCACCGAACCGGCGGACCTGCCCGCCAAGGACCTGGTGCTGCGGTTCCGGGCCACGGCCTCCCCCGAGGCCTTCCGCCTCGCGGGACATCTGGCGCTGGCCGACCCTTCGGTTCCGGTGATGCGCCTGGTGCAGCGCGCGGTGGAGCGCGACCCGCGCCCGCAGCATCTCGCCGAGGTGATCCTCAGCGGCATGCTCACCGCGATTCCGGGTCCGCCCGGCTCGTACGCCTTCCGTCCCGGAGTCGGCGAGCTGCTCCAGCGCACCCTCCCGCGCACCGCGCGTGGCCGCACCCGTGACCTGCTGGAACGGATGGGCCGCCTCATCGACGCACGGGCCGGTCTCGTCGCGGGCGAGTTCCGCGCGCGGACCGGCACCGGGAGCGCGGGGGCGGCGTTCGCGACGGTCAGCGAGGAAACGGTACGGCGGCTGGGCGCGGGCGCCGAGGACCCCGTACGGCAGACCGGTCAGGACGAGCAGGCCGGGCAGGACGGGCAGGACGAGCAGGACGAGCAGGACGGTCAGGACGAGCAGGCCGAGCAGGACGGTCAGGACGGTCAGGAGCGGAGTGACTGCCACGACGGCACGGCGCGGCCCACCCTCCTCTTCGAGACCGACGCCGACCTCGGCACCCGGCCCGAGGCGCGGATCAGTCTCGAGTACGCCGTCCACCAGGTCCTCTCCCGCGGCGGTCTGACTCCGCAGCAGTACGAGGTGCTGGTACGGCCCGACGGCTACCGCGTCCGCGTCGACCCCGGCGTCTTCCTGCTGCCGGTCCTGGCGGCGGCCCTGCGCTGGCTTCCCGGCCCCCTGACCGACCGCGCGGAGGCGGCCCCGCGGCTGCGGGTGACATTCCGGGACGGCGTCCCGGACGGTCAGGAAGCCGGTCGGGAAGCCGTTCTGCCGCAGGCGTCCGCCCCCGTGCTGGTGCTCGTGCCGCCCGCCCTCTACGAGGCCTTCGCCGACAGTTCCGCCGCCGCCGGGCCGCACCGCTTCCGCCCGCTGTACGGCTCCGCCCCCGACGCCCCGCCGCTCGCCTGGTACTGCCCGCTGCCCGCGCCGCGCGCCGAGGAGGAGCGGGATCTGGTGCGCGGGCCCTTCATCGCCAGGGGCTCCGAGCGGCCGGGCATACCCGTGCCGGGCCGGTCCGCCGTCGTGCACCTGTGGTCCGCGGGCCCGCTCACCCTCCTCGACCCGGCCGGACCGCACGCCGGACCGCACGCCGGACGGCCGGCGCGGCCGATGACGTACTACGAGGTGGACCTCACCCCGCACCACGCCGGCCTGCCCGTTTCGCTGCCCAGTTCGGGCAAGGGCGAGTTCGTCGGGACCGCCGAGCTGACCTGGTGGGTGGCGGACCCGGTGGCCTTCGTGCGGGCGGAGACCACGCGGGTCGCGGACCGGCTCCTCGCCCATCTGCTGGAGGCCGCGCCACGGATCACCCGGCATCACTCGCCGCGTCGCGCGGCCGGGGCGCAGCGCGCGCTGGACACCCAGCTGGGCAGGTGGCCGGTGCCGGGTCTCGCGGTGCGCTGCACGGTGCGGCTGGCGCCGGAGTGGGCGCCGCCGCCCGCGTCGCCGCCTGCCGCCCCGGCGACGGCGGCCTCGCCTGCCCGTCTCCTCGCCGGTGCCGACGCCGTACTGCTCGGCTTCGACGGTCCGGTGACCCGGCTGTTCACGGCGTCGGCGGCACGCGAGGCCGCACGGAACCTGCTGGCGCTCGCCGCGGCTCGGCGCGAGCCACGGGGCGCGGAGAACACGCGGGTCACACGGGACGCGTCAGAGGTTCCGGCGGCACGGGAGGCGCTCACGCATCCGCTGGACGTGCTGCGCGTCTACGCCCACGACGAGTTCGGGCCGCTGCTCAGGGCCCGCCTGGACGAACTGGAACTGGCGGCCGTCCCCCACGCGCCGACCACCCACAACAGTGTCGCCCTGGTACGCGCGTTGCAGGAGTCGGGGCGTCGGGTGGCCGTGGTGACGGACGTGTGCGAGGAGGCCGTGCGCCGCTATGTGGCGCCGTACCGGCTGCTGTTGGACGGGGTCCAGGGACGCGGCCCGCATCCGGCGCCGCTCATGCCCGACCCCGGCGGTCTGCTGCGGGCGCTGCGGACCCTGGGGGTCGGGGCGGACGCCGGCGTGCTGATCGGGTCGACGGTGGCGGAGCTGACCGCCGCTCAGCAGGCGGGCCTGCGGTTCGTCGGCCTCGCACGTAATCCGACCGTGGAGCAGGACCTGCGGGCAGCGGGGTGCGCGGTGACCGTGCGGTCGCTGACGGAGGTGCTGGAGGCGGCGCGCGCCCTGTAGAGGTCCGTCGGCCGGCGCCCCGCGCTGTGTGGTCCGCCGGCCGACGCCCCGCCCTGTTGAGGCCCGCCTGCGGGCGCCGCGGCTTGTAGTGGTCCGCCGGCGGGCGCCCGGACACAGGCCGGACCCCCATTCGGCGGCGCCCGCCGGCGG
>NZ_MUBA01000745.1 GCF_002154575.1 Streptomyces bobili | reverse complement strand
CCGCTCGGCCACGCCCGCATCGCCGCCGCCGTGGCGCAAGCCCTGGACCTGCCCGGCAGCGACGCCACCTGGACCCACCCGCTGCCCGCCCCGGACCGGCCCGCCGCCGGCGGATGGCGGGCCGGTGCCGCCGAACTCCGCTGGGCCGCCGCCTTCCTCGGCCCCTGGGCCCTACGGCGGCTGCGCGGCCGCTCCTCCGGAGACGGCCGTACGGCGAAACGCCCCGCACTGCTGCCGGTGCACCAGAACTGACCCCACCTCAGCCGAGCCCGCGCGCCTCCCGGAACCGGGCCAGCCCTTCCGCCAGCTCGATCACCGGCTCCGGGTAGCCGACCGCCGCCCGGTCCGCCCCGCGCAGTTTCCACGGCTGATGCACCGCAGGCCCCTGGATCCCCGCCAACTCCGGCACCCAGCGCCGTACGTACGCGCCGTCCGGATCGAACCGCCTCGCCTGCGTGAGCGGGTTGAGGACCCGGTTCGGGCGGGTGTCCGTGCCGGTGCCCGCGACCCACTGCCAGTTGAGCTGGTTGTTCGCCACATCCCCGTCGACCAGCAGGTCCAGGAAGTGCCGTGCGCCGATCCGCCAGTCGACGTACAGCGTCTTGGTGAGGAAGCTCGCCGTCAGCAGCCGGCCCCGGTTGTGCATCCAGCCCTCGTGGCGCAGCTGGCGCATCGCCGCGTCGACGACCGGGTAGCCGGTACGGCCCTCCCGCCACGCCTCGATGTCCCCGCGTGCGGTCCGCTCGGTACGCCAGCGGTCGTGCCGGGGCCGGTAGTCGGCGTCGGCGGCATGCGGGCGGGCCGCCAGCACCTGGCGGTGGAAGTCACGCCAGGCGAGCTGCCGTACGAACGCCTCGGCTCCCGCGCCCCCCGCCCTGCGGGACCGACGCACCAGTTCGACGGGGGAGAGGGTGCCGAAGTGCAGGTGGGGGGAGAGGCGGGAGGTCGCGTCACCGGCCAGGTCGTCGTGCCGGTCCTCGTAGGCGGAGATCCCGCTGCGCAGCCAGGCCGCGAGCCGTGCCCGGCCTTCCCGCTCGCCGCCCGCCGCCAGGCCCTGCGACACGCCCTCGTTGACGGGGAGCCGCTCCGAGCCGACACCGTCCGGGACCCGTACGACGCGGGACGCGCCGAGAACGTCACGCTGCCGTTCCCGCGTCCAGCGCCGGAAGTACGGCGTGAACACGGCGAAGTGGTCCGATCCGGCCGGCGCCACCGCGCCGGGGGCGACGGCGGAGGTCACGGCGTCGTGCACACGCAGGCGTACGCCCGCCGCCTCCAGGGCGTGCCGCAGCCGCTCCTCGCGGCGCTGCGCGTACCGGCTGACGTCGGCCGCCAGATGGACCTCGTCGGCGCCCGCCTCGCCGGCCACCCGGCACACCTCCTCGACCACGTCACCGGAACGGACCACGAGCCGCCCGCCCCGCGCGCGCAGCCCCGCGTCCAGGTCGCGCAGACAGTCCGCGAGGAAGGCCAGCCGGTTCGGCGCGGCGAACCCAGCGGCGTCCACGGCCCGGTCACGCACGAACAGCGGGACCACCGCGCGGCCCCCTGCCGAGGCGGCCCGCAGCGGCGGATGGTCGTGCAGCCGCAGATCGGACGTGAACAGGACGACCGAGACGTTCATGAAGCGACTCCGGACGGGGTGGGGGGAACACCGGGTTCGGCTTCGGCGAGGCTCCCGGCGGACGCGCGGTCAGGCATCGGCCCTCGCCGTCCGTGCCTCGGCCGCCGCGGTACGGGAGATGTTGCGGGCCATGCCGCCGAACACGACCGCGTGGAACGGGGCGACGCTCCACCAGTACGCCTGGCCGAGCAGCCCGTGCGGATGGAACACGGCGCGCTGGCGGTAGCGGGTACGGCCCGCCTCGTCCGTCTCCGCGAACATCTCCAGCCAGGCCAGTCCCGGCAGCCGCATCTCGGCGCGCAGCCGGAGCAGACGCCCGGGTTCGATCTCCTCGACCCGCCAGAAGTCGAGCGAGTCGCCGACCCGCAGCCGTGCCGCGTCCCGCCGTCCCCGGCGCAGCCCCACCCCGCCGGCCAGCCGGTCCAGCCATCCGCGTACCGCCCACGCCAGCGGGAAGGAGTACCAGCCGTTGTCGCCGCCGATGCCCTCGATCACCCGCCACAGGGCTTCCCGGGAGGCGTCCACGGTCCGTTCCCGGCAGTCGGTGTACAGACTGCCGCCCGCCCAGTCGGGATCCGTCGGCAGCGGATCGCTGGGCGCGCCGGGAAGCGAGGCGGACGACCAGCGGGTGAGGACCCGCGCGTCGCGGACACGCCGCAGCGCGAGCCGTACCGCCTCGTCGAAGCCCAGCGGATGGCCGGGCGGGTCCGGTACGTACCGGGCGATGTCGTGCTCCCGGCACACCACCTCGTGCCGCAGCGACTCGGCGAGCGGCCGCGCGATGGAGGCGGGCACGGGCGTCACGAGGCCCACCCAGTGGCTGGACAGGCGGGGCGTGAGCACGGGCACCGGCAGGATGAGGCGACGCGGCAGACCCGCCACGGCGGCGTAACGGAGCATCATGTCGCGGTACGTGAGCACCTCCGGCCCGCCGACGTCGAAGGTCCGGCTGACGTCCGCGGGCATGCGGGCGCTGCCGACCAGGGCGCGCAGCACGTCCCGGACGGCGACGGGCTGGATCCGGGTGTGCACCCAGCTCGGAGTGACCATGACGGGCAGGCGTTCGGTGAGGTAGCGCAGCATCTCGAAGGAGGCCGAGCCGGAGCCGATGACCACGGCCGCGCGCAGCACCGTGGCCGGTACGCCGGAGTCCAGGAGGATGCTGCCCACCTCGGCACGCGAGCGCAGGTGCGGCGACAGTTCCCGCTCGGGGACACCGGACGGGGTGAGCCCTCCGAGATAGACGATGCGTCGTACTCCGGCGGCACGGGCCCGCTCCCCGAAGATTCGCGCCGCCCTCCGGTCGGTCTCCTCGAAGTCGCGTCCCGTGCCCAGCGCGTGCACCAGGTAGTAGGCGACATCGACGCCCCGCATGGCCTCCTCGACCGAAGCGCCGTCCGTGACGTCCCCGCGGACCACCTCCGCCTCCCCTGCCCACGGATGGTCGCGCAGCCGCTCCGGGGAGCGGGCCAGGCAGCGCACCCGGTGGCCGGCTGCCAGCAGTTCCGGGACGAGCCGGCCGCCGATGTACCCGGTGGCGCCGGTGACCAGGCAGCGCAGCGACTCCTGGCACAGGCCGTGTGCGGTCATGAGTTCTGGTCCTCCGTGTCGACGGTCCCCCGACTATGGCTTCCACACCGGGACGGACGGCGGAAGCGGCGACGGTGTGTGGGCGCACGATCGGGTGATCGTGAGCAGCGACTACGCTGACCGCGTGGCCACAGGGAACGACGGGAAGCTGGACGAGGGCGGGCGCGACGCCGACGCCTCGCCACCGTCCGACCTGTACGCCTTCGCCGTCCGGCTGCGGCGGATGAACGGCGAGATCAACCGGCTGGTGCACGGGTTCGCGGGCGACCACGGGCTGCACGCCACGGACGTCCAGGCGCTGGCGGCCATCCTCGACGCCGAGGAGCCCATGACTCCGAAGCGGCTGCGCGAGCACCTGGGGCTCACCTCCGGCGCCGTCACCGCCTGCGTCGACCGGCTGGAGCGCGCAGGCCACGTCCGACGGGTCCGCGAGAGCTCCGACCGCAGAGTCGTCCACCTGCACTACGTCTCCGATGCCCGGTCCGCCGCGCGCACCTACTTCCGCCCGCTGGCCGAGGCCACCCAGGCGGCTCGGTCCCGTTTCACCGAGGACGAGCTGTCGGTGGTGCTGCGCTTCCTGGCGGCGATGAACGAGGAACTGTCGGGAATCACCCCCGGCGAGGGCTGAGACCGGACACGATCCGGTGCGTCCGCCGACCCTGTGAGGGCAGAAGAACAGGCACCGGTAGGATCTGTTCGGCGAATATAACTCGATCATTGAGATTGTTTGTCATTGAGATATCTGCTGTCGTGTACCGGGAGAACGTTGTCCACCAGCACCCTTCGACGCGCCCGACGGCTCGTCCCGGTCCTCCTCGTCGCCGCATGGCTCGTCCTCGGTGGCGTCCTCGGTCCCTTCGCGGGACGCCTGGGCGAGGTCGCGACCAACGACCAGGCCGCCTTCCTGCCGCGCAGCGCCGAATCGACCGAGGTCATCACCGCCCAGCGGGCCTTCCGCCAGGACGAGACGCTGCCCGCGATCGTCGTGTGGACATCGACCGGGGACGCCGCGATGGCGGACCGGCGCGAGGCCGCGACGCGGTCCCTCGCCCCCCTCGCCGGCGCGCCGGAAGTGGTGGGCCGGGTCTCGCCCGCACTGCTCTCGGTGGACGGCCGGGCCCTGCAGGGCGTGGTGCCACTGCGCCCGGACCTGGGCGAGGAGCTGGCACCGGCCCTGGAGCGGATCCGTGCGGCGGCCGAACGGGTGCCGGGTACCGACGTCCGGCTGGCCGGACCGGCCGCGACCCAGGCCGACCTCTCCGACGCCTTCGCCGGCATCGACGGACTGCTGCTCGCCGTCGCGCTGGTCGCGGTCCTCCTGATCCTGCTGCTCGTCTACCGCAGCGTGCTGCTTCCCCTGGTGATCATCGTCGGCGCGGTGCTCGCTCTCGGACTGGCCTGCGCCGTCGTGTACGCGCTGGCCGACCACGACGTGGTGCGCGTGGACGGACAGGTGCAGGGCATCCTCTCCATCCTGGTGATCGGTGCGGCCACCGACTACGCACTGCTCCTGACCGCCCGATACCGGGAGGAACTGGCCACCCGCACGGACCGGTTCGCGGCCATGGGGGCCGCGCTGCGGCAGTCCTGGGGCACCGTGACGGCCAGTGCCGCGACCGTCGCCCTGGGACTGCTCGCCCTGCTGCTCAGCGACCTCACCAACAACCGGGCCCTGGGCCCCGTCGGGGCCATCGGCATCGCCGCCGCCGTAGTGAGCACGCTGACCTTCCTCCCCGCCGTCCTGGTTCTCCTCGGCCGCGCCGCCTACTGGCCCGCCGAGCCCCGGCCGTCCGGGGAGCCCGGCGCCGGAGGGCGGGTGTGGCACCGGGTCGCGAAGCTGGTCGACCGGGCGCCCCGCAAGGTGTGGGCGGTGTCGCTGGCCGGACTGCTCGTCTGCGCGGTGTTCGCGCCCACCCTCACCTCCCGCGGTGTCCCGCTCGACGAGACCTTCGTCGACGACGCCCCGTCCGTGGCCGCCCAGCAGACGCTCGCCAGACACTTTCCCGGCGGCGCGGGCAACCCCGTGGTGGTCATCGCCGACGCCGACCGGGTGACGAAGGTGGTCGCGACGTCCCGCGGGACCGAAGGGGTGGCCTCGGCCGTCCCGATGAACGCCTCGGGAGCCCCGGGCGGGGAGGCTCTCGTGGTCGACGGGCGGGCGCGTGTCCACGTCACCCTGCGCGCGGCCGCCGACAGCGACGCGGCCAAGGACACGGTGGCGCGGCTGCGAGCCGCGCTGCACGACGTACCCGGCGCGAACGCCCTCGTGGGCGGCTACACGGCCCAGCAGTACGACACCCTGCGCACCGCCGAACGCGACCGCACCCTGATCGTGCCGGTGGTCCTGGCCATCATCTTCGTCATCCTGACCCTGCTGCTGCGCTCCCTGCTGACGCCCGTCCTCCTGGTGGCCACCGTGGGGCTGAACTTCCTCGCCACCCTGGGCGTCTCCGGCCTCGTCTTCCGGCATGTCCTCGGCTTCACTGCCACGGATCCGTCCGTTCCGCTGTACGGCTTCGTCTTCCTCGTGGCGCTCGGCGTCGACTACAACATCTTCCTCATGTCCAGGGTGCGCGAGGAGTCCCTGCGGCACGGAGTCCGCGAGGGAGTGCTGCGCGGCCTGGTCAGTACCGGCGGCGTCATCACCTCGGCCGGGGTGGTGCTCGCCGCCACCTTCGCCGCACTCGCGGTGATCCCGCTGGCCTTCCTGGCGCAGATCGCCTTCATCGTCGCTTTCGGGGTCCTGCTCGACACGCTGGTGGTGCGCTCGCTGCTGGTACCCGCCCTGGTGCGGGACCTCGGCGCACGTGCCTGGTGGCCCGGACGGCTCGGCCGCGTCCGACCGGGTGTCACCCAGGTGGATGCGTGATGCACATGCTTGCGTCGGCAGTGGGCAGGCGTAGGAGACGGATCGGATCTGCTCGTATCGCATCAGGAGGTGTCTGCCGTCATGGGAGCGAAGGTGTTGGAGCGTTTCGCCGCGGGAGCTCCGCGCGGGTCGTTGCCCGCGGAGGAGTACGCGGCTCGGCGGCGGGCCGAGGGGGAGCCGGCGACCGTCGTGATGGACCTGAAGTCGGACGCCTTCCTCGTCGTCGTCCCGGCGGGCGAGGAGGACTGACGCCGCGTCAGCCTCCGGGGGCCGGCGGTCGGTCGTCGGCCGTGGCCAGCGCCCGCGCCGTCCGCACGAACACCTCGTGCAGATCCCGCGCCGCCTGCGGCACCGAGTCGGCGCGCCGCCGGCGCAGCATCAGCAACACGCGCGTCGCGTCGCCGTCGATCGGCCGGTGGGTGATCGCGCCGCACCGCTCCAGCGGGTCCCCGGCCACGCTGAAGTCCGGCAGGACCGTCGCCCCCAGCCCTTCGGCGACCATCAGCTTGCCCATCTCCGCGCCGTCGGTGGAGTACGCGAAGACGGGGCCGTGCCCGTCGAGGAGCCGGTGCACATAGCGGTGCATCACGTAGCCGGACCGCATCCCGATCAGCGGAACCCGGAGCAGGTCCTCCACCGTCACCGACCCCTTCGAGGCCAGCGGGCTGTCGGGGTGTACGCACACCACCGGCCGCCCGCGCAGCAGTTCGGTGGACTCGAAGTCGGCGGGCATGTCGTCGCCCTCCAGGTGGTTGACCAGCCCCAGGTCGAACCCGCCCTCCAGCAGTGTCCGGTGGATGTCCGTCTGCTGGGCGGCCACCACCTCCACCTGGGTCACCGGATGCGCCGCACGGAACTCCCGCACGACCGGGATGAGCAGCGGCACGGTCGCCGCGTTCACCGTGCCCACCCGCACCATGCGGCTGATCCGGTGCTGCTCACCCGCCGCCGCGCGCAGCCGGTCCACCGCGTCCAGCACCCCGACGATGTGAGGCAGCAGCTCACGGCCCGAGGCGCTCATCGTCGCCCCCGACCGCTTGCGCTCCAGCAGGTCCACCCCCAGCTCACGCTCCAGATTGCGCACCGTCTCGCTCAACGCCGGCTGGGAGAGCCGCAGTTCCTCGGCGGCCCGGCGCAGCGAACCGAGCCGGGTGACCGCCGCGATGTATTCCAGCTGTTCTGTCCGCACCCCCGAAGAATGCGGGCGCATTCCCGGCCGGTTCAAGGGTTTCCCTGTCACGCCTTCGTGAAATTCAATGGTCCGCGATACGAGACCGGTCGGGTTCTCCTTGACTGCCGAGACCGGCGGCTGCCACGATCGACGGCATGAAGATGCGACTGGACCTCACGCGGCGACGCCATGTCGACCTCGCGCGCGTCTCCAGCGCCTCCTGTTGCGCCGCGGCCTGATTCCCCGCACCGCCGCCGCCCCTCTCTCCCACCGCGCCACCTGCCACGAGCGCAGGTCCGCGCCGTGCCTTTGCAGCACCGCCTGAATTCACCGCGCTTTTTCGCCCCGGTTGAATTCGGCGTGCCCGAAAACGCATCCGCGCACCAGGAGTTCCGCATGCCCGCAGCGCCCGTGAAATTCGCCTACTGGGTTCCCAATGTCAGCGGAGGACTCGTCACCAGCAAGATCGAACAGCGCACCGACTGGGGATACGACTACAACCGCGAACTCGCCGTCCTCGCCGAGAACAACGGCTTCGACTACGCCCTCAGCCAGGTCCGCTACATGGCCAGCTACGGCGCCGAGTACCAGCACGAGTCGACCAGCTTCAGCCTTGCCCTGCTGCTCGCCACCCAGCGGCTGAAGGTCATCGCCGCCGTCCACCCGGGGCTGTGGCACCCCGGTGTCCTCGCCAAGCTCGGCGCCACCGCCGACCACCTCTCGGGCGGCCGCTTCGCCGTCAACGTCGTCTCGGGCTGGTTCAAGGGCGAGTTCACCGCCCTCGGCGAGCCCTGGCTGGAACACGACGAACGCTACCGCCGCTCCGAGGAGTTCATCCGCGCCCTGCGCCAGATCTGGACCGAGGACCACACCGAACTCGCCGGTGACTTCTACCGGCTGCGCGACTTCTCCCTCAAGCCCAAGCCCCTCAACACACCCGAGCGCCCCCACCCGGAGATCTTCCAGGGCGGCAACTCCTCCGCCGCCCGCGCCATGGCCGGCCGGGTCTCCGACTGGTACTTCTCCAACGGCAAGGACTTCGACGGGGTGACCGAGCAGATCGCCGACGTCCGCCGCTCGGCCGCCGAAGTGGGCCGTACGGCACCGAAGTTCGGCCTCAACGGCTTCCTCATCGCCCGCGACACGGAGGCCGAGGCCCGCGACACCCTCCGCGAGATCGTCGCCAAGGCCGACAGCGAGGCCGTCGAGGGGTTCGGCGCCGCCGTCAAGCAGGCCGGTCAGTCCACCGCCGACGGCAAGGGCATGTGGCAGGACTCCTCCTTCGAGGACCTGATCCAGTACAACGACGGCTTCCGCACCGGACTGATCGGCACCCCCGAGCAGGTCGCCGAACGCATCGTCGCCTACCGCCGGCTCGGCGTCGACCTGCTGCTCCTCGGCTTCCTCCACTACCACGAGGAGGTCGAGTACTTCGGCAAGCGTGTACTGCCCCTCGTGCGCGAACTGGAGGCCCGACTCCCGGACACCGAGGCCGAGTCCGCGCCCGCCCACGCCTGAGCCCGCGCCGCCGAGGTGGCCGCCGTCCTCGCCACCGACGCCGCCGAACGCGACCGGGCCGGCGCCGCCCCGCACGCCGAGGTCCAGCTCCTCAAGGACGCCGGCCTGGTCACCCTCCTCGGCCCCGTCGAGCACGGCGGCGGAGGCGAGCAGTGGCCCACCGCCTACCGCGTCGTCCGCGAGATCGCCAAGGCCGACGGCTCCATCGGCCAGCTCCTCGGCTACCACTACCTGTGGAACTGGGCCGCCCGCCTGGTCGGCACCCGCGAACAGTGGGAGCACGTGGAGGCCGAGGCCGCGCGCAACCGCTGGTTCTTCGGCGGGGCCGTCAACCCGCGCGACAAGGACGTCACCGTCACCGAGGACGGCGACGACCTCGTCTTCACCGGCGGCAAGTCCTTCTCCACCGGCAGCCGGGTCTCCGACGTCACCGTCCTGGAAGGCGTCCTGGACGGCACCGACCAGCACGTCTTCGCCATCGTGCCCTCCGACAGCGAGGGCCTGACCTTCCACGACGACTGGGACAACATCGGCCAGCGCCTCACCGAGAGCGGCAGCGTCACCATCGACGGGGTACGCACCCCGTGGTCCTCGGCCGCCGGCTACGTCGACAAGGTGTTCCAGCCGCGCACCTACAACACCCTCAACGTCCCCACCATCCAGCTGGTGTTCGTCAACTTCTACCTCGGTATCGCCGGCGGCGCCCTGGAGACGGCCGCCACCTACACCCGCACCAAGGCCCGCTCCTGGCTGCACGGCGGCCACGAGCGGGCGGTCGACGAGCCCTACGTCATCGACCTCTACGGCGACCTCACCGCCAAGCTCTGGGCCGTCGAGGCACTCGCCGACGCCGTCGCCGCCGAGGGACAGAAGCTGCACGACGACCCCGACGCGGTCACCGCCCAGACCCGCGGCGACTTCGAGGTACGGGTGGCCGCGGTCAAGGCCCGTGCCACCGACGTCGCCCTGGAGGTCTCCAGCCGGATCTTCGAGGTGACCGGAGCCCGCTCCACCGCCACCTCCGAGGGACTGGACCGCTTCTGGCGCAACGTGCGCACCCACACCCTGCACGACCCGGTCGCCTACAAGCGGCGCGAGGTCGGCCGCTGGGTCCTCGAGGGCGAACTGCCCGAACCCACCTGGTACTCCTGACCGCTCCGGGGGCGCCTCCGCACCGAGGCGCCCCCGG
>NZ_MUBA01000744.1 GCF_002154575.1 Streptomyces bobili | reverse complement strand
GCGCCGAGATCGTGCGGGCCGCCCTGGAGGTGATCGCCGAACGCGGTTACCGGGGTGCGAGCCTGGCCGCGGTCGCCGAAAGGGTCGGACTGACCCAGCAGGGTCTGCTGCACCATTTCCCCACCAAGGACGCGCTGCTGGTCACCGTGCTGAAGGAACGCGACCAGTGGGACGCGATGCCGAACAACCGGTGGCGGATCGACCTGCTGTGCTCGCTGGTCGAGTACAACGCGATGCGGCCCGGCATCATCCAGACCTTCTCCGCACTCCTCGGCGAGAGCGTCACCGAGGGGCATCCCGCACGGAGCTACTTCACCGACCGGTACCGGCAGGTGCGGGCCGACATCACGGCGGCCCTGCGCACCGAGTACGGCGACCGCCTCCCCAACGGCCTCACCCCGGAGCGGACGGCTCCGCTGCTGGTGGCGGTGATGGACGGCCTCCAGTACCAGTGGCTTCTGGACCCGGAGTCGGTGGACATGCCGGGTGCCTTCCGCGACTTCCTGCGGCTGCTGGGCGAGAACGTCGACTGACGGGCTCTGACGGCGCACCGACGGGTGCCCCATGGCGTGAACCACACCTGCCACGCGATACTTCCGGCGTCCCGCGCCACGCGCCCCACCGCGACGGAAGGACCTCAATGGCCCCGCGCTGCCCACGAGTTCGTGCAGGTCTCCTCAGCCTCGGCCTCACCCTGACGGCCTGTCTCACGGTGCCCGCTTCGGCCACCGCTGCCACCTCAGCCTCACCCGCCGCCGCCGCCTCCGCCTCCGCCTCCGCTGCCGATACGTCCTCGGTCGCGGCCCTCACCGTCGAGGAGCTGCGGCTCGACCGGGCGGTGCCGCGGGAGATTCTCGCGGCGTCCGGATTCGACACCGTGGCCCCTGAGTTGGCGAGGCGGCTCGGTACCGCGCACTCCTACGCGCAGGCCCGCCGGGTCGTCGTGGCCGAGGGATCGGCGTTGTGGCGGCGGGCGGTGGACCGGGCGCAGGGGCGGGGGCCGGCCGGCGGGGAGCTGAGCCGGGACGACGACCGGCCGCTGTACTGGGCGCGGTTGGCGATGTCACGGCAGGTGCGGGAGTGGGACTCCGGGTTCGGCCTGAGCGAGGCCCAACGGGCGGCTCTGATCGACGACTTGGAACGGACCTCGCGCGGGCAGACCGACATTCGCCTTCCGCGGGGCGCCAAGGGGCTCAAGCGGGTTCTCGTCACCGGTTTCGATCCGTTCACGCTGGACCGTGACGTGCGGATCTCCAACCCGTCCGGGGCGAGCGCGCTGGCGCTCGACGGCACGGTGATCGAGACCGCCCAGGGCCCGGCCCGCATCGAGACGGCCGTGTTTCCGGTGCGCTGGCGGGACTTCGCCGAGGGCACGGTCGAGCGGACGCTGCGGCCGTACCTGCGCCGGGTGGACCTGTTCACGACCGTCAGCCAGGGGCGCGTGGGCCGGTTCGACGTCGAGCGGACGAACGGGGCCTGGCGGGGCGGTTTCCCGGACAACGAGAACGTGAGCAGGACGGAGACCGTGCCGGTCGCCGATCCGGCCTCGCAGCCCCAGTGGACGACGACGACCCTGCCGTACCGGGAGATCGTGGCGGCGGACACCGGCCGTTTCCCCGTGTACGACAACACGAGCGTGACCGAGATCCCGGCGGGAGGCACCGCTCCCGTCGTACGGCCGGACGGGCCCACCGCCGGGTCGGCCGCGCGGGCCGGGGGCGGCGGCGACTACCTCTCCAACGAGATCGCCTACCGGGCGACCCTGCTGCGCGACCGGCTCGGGCTGCGCGGGGCGCTGCCGGGCGGCCATGTCCACACGCCCGTGCTCCAGTTCGGCGCCGGGAACACCGACCCCGCCACCGGGACGGTGACGGACCCGGAGTTCGTACGCAACCGGCTCGACATCATCGCGCAGGTGCGGGCCATCGTGGCCGTGGCCGTGGCGGTCAGTGGGGCCGCGGGATAGCGTCCGGCTCCTCGCGGTCGTTCTCGTCCTCGGTCTCCTCGCCCAGCAGGTCCCGCGCCATGAGCGTCGCTCCGGCGACCGCGCCCGGCATCAGGAACACGGCGACGAAGGGAACCAGGAAGGCGACCGCGAGGGGCGTGCCGAAGCCCCAGACGAGGGTCCGGCGGGCTCGGAGCAGGGCGAGCCGGGAGCGTGCGTCGACGGTACGGCGCTGGAGGGCGACGGACGTCAGTTCCTCGGTCAGGAAGAAACCGGTGACGAAAAGGCCGATCACCGGCACGACCGTCTGGCCGAGGAACGGGATGAAACCGAGGGCGAAAAGCAGCACGCCCCACATCAGCGCGCGCAGCACGACCCGCAGGCTGTCGCGGGCCGAGATCCACAGCTCGTGCCAGAGCGGCAGCCCGGAGACCGGGGCCGAGCCGTCGGGGGAGACATCGCGGTCGACCGTCTCGGAGAGGGCCTCGTAGAACGGCTGCCCGATGAGCAGCGTGACCGCGGTGAAGGTCACCACGGCGACGAGGAGGGAAAGGGCGAACAGCACGGCGGTGAGAAACCCGCGGAACAGTCCTTGCCAGGGGCTCGACCAGTCGTCGGCGAACGGCGTCGCCCAGCCCACGAAGTCCGCGCCCCACACGGCGAGCGACACGAGCGCGCCCAGGTAGAGGACCAGCGTGATCAGGCCGGGCACGAGCCCGAACCCGTACTGCTTTCCGTGCCGGGCCACCCAGCGTTGGCCCTGAAGGAGATATCCGAAACCCGCCCCGAGATCATGCATGGCCGGATCCTATCGGGGCGCGAGCATGTCATCCCCGCCGCTGCGAGCCGGGCGCGGGACGGCCGGAAAAGCCGTGCGGCCTGGTGCCCGAACTCCTGTCCCGGCGGCATCCGTAGGCCATCCGGGCTATCGGTGACACCAACATCGTCCCGCCGCCGTTGAGTCGAACGGGTAGACCTCGCCGTACCGATCCACGGAAAGCACTCACGATCGCGGCAAGCCCGGACCGGCATGGTTGACCATGGCACACGCGAGTAGCGGTCTTGTTGAGGAGAGCGGATGACCCTAGAGATCCATGGCAGCGTCGCGGCGGGCTTCGAGCCGGTGCGGAACGAGTTCGCGGCGTTCGTCGCGACCGAACGGCCCGACTACGAAGGCCAGTTGTGTGCGTACGTGCACGGCCGGCGGGTCGTCGACCTGTGGGCCGGGGACGGCGTGGACGCCGACTCCCTCTATGGCGTGTTCTCGTCCACCAAGGGTGCCGCGCATCTGGTGGCCGCGCTCCTCGTCCAGGAGGGCACGCTGGAGCTGGACCGCAAAGTCACCTACTACTGGCCCGAGTTCGCCTCCGAGGGCAAGGGCTCGCTGACCCTGCGCGACCTGCTCGCGCACCGGGCCGGTGTGGTCGGCACCGATTCCGGATTCTCCCGCCAGGAGCTGGCGGACGACCGGCAGATCGCCGAACGCCTCGCCGACCAGCGGCCGTTCTGGCGTCCGGGCACCGCGTTCGGCTACCACGCGCTGGTCATCGGCGCGCTCAGCGGCGAGGTCGTACGGCGGGCCACCGGCCGTACACTCCAGGAGGTGTACGAGGAGCGCGTACGAGCGCCGTACGGGCTCGACTTCTTCCTGGGGCTGCCGGGGGCGCACGAGGCGCGGTTCCGGTCGACACAGGCCATGGCGCCGACGGACGAGCAGCGGGCGCTGCTCGACTCGCTGCCGAGCGGGCCGCACACCCTTACCGCCGTCGCCTTCAACCGGCACGCCGCCGAACCCACCGATCTCGAAACGCTGCCCAACGATCCGCTCGTCCGGGCCAAGGGGCCGGCGTCCGTCGGTGGCGTCGCCTCCGCGCGCGGGCTGGCCGGAATGTACGCGGCGGCGATCAGCGAGGTCGGGGGGAAGGTGCCGCTGCTGAAGGACGACACGGCGGCCGAGTTCGGGCAGTTCCACTCCGTGGGGTACGACCTGGTGGCGCGGGCGCACAAGTCGTACGGGCTGGGCTTCCAGGCGACCGCGGACACCTGGTATCCGACGCTGGGCGTCGGCGCCTTCGGGCACAGCGGGGCGGCGGGGAGCCAGGGGTTCGCCGATCCGCGGAGCGGGGTGGCGTACGGGTACACGCGGCGGCGGTTCGCGTTTCCGGGTGGGGCGGCGGTGGAGAACGAGAGGTTCGTCGCCGCGGTGCGGATGGCTGCGCGGGCTGTGGGG
>NZ_MUBA01000743.1 GCF_002154575.1 Streptomyces bobili | reverse complement strand
GCAGGTTCTGCGGGTTGAGACCGACAGGGCCGACGGTGTGCGAGGTCATCACGTCACGGCCCGCGTCCTTCCAGCCCTGCCCGCTGTTCGCCAGCGCCTGCTCGAAGGACGCCTTGCTGTAGTCGACGTCACCGCCGTACACGCCGGAGGTGGCGATGTCGCCCCAGCCCATCTGCGTGACCTCGTCCTCGGAGGCGTACGGATTGCCGATGGCCGCGTTGGTGACGACCTTGAAGGTGCCCTCGACGTACTCCTCGGTCTCGTGGAGGGTGCCCGCNNGCGCTCGCAGAAAGAGCCGAACGTCCCGGTCAGCCCCTCGTGCCCGAGGTCCAGCCCGTTCAGCGCGAGGTCACCGAAACCACGCCCGGCACCGGCCATGCCGACCATGCCCAGCTCCTTCAGTTCACCCAGCGCCTCGGTCAGACCCTTGGCGACCAGAGCCAGGCCCTGCGCCTTCAGATCGGGAACCCCGCCGCCCTGCACCGGCACCCAGCCGCCGCCCACCGGCACTCCGCCACCGCTCACCGGCACCCCGTCGATGCTCACAGCCCGTCCCCCTGCTCACGGTCCACGGCCA
>NZ_MUBA01000742.1 GCF_002154575.1 Streptomyces bobili | reverse complement strand
CAGCAGCACGAACCCGGACAGCAGCGGCGCCCACCCGCCCAGCGCGCACAGCGCCGCCACGGTCAGCACCGCGATACCGGCCGAGCAGAACACCGGCACGATCCGGCACAGCTCCACCAGCCCGCGCGCCCACAGCAGCCGCGCCGGCGGGTCGTACGTCCGGCTCTGGTCACCGCCGGCCGCCGCACGCGGCAGCTTCATCGGCGGCAGCCCCAGATACGAGCTGCCCTTCTTCGCCTTCTTCGGCGTCGCCGACAGCACCCCGACCAGCCCGCCGTCCGGCACGCTCCGCCCAGGCGCGGTCATCCCCGAGTTCCCGAGGAATGCCCGTCGCCCGATCTCCGCCCGCCCGATCCGCATCCAGCCGCCACCCAGCTCGTACGGCGCGGTCAGCGTGTCGTCGGCCAGGAAGGCGCCCTCACCGACCGTGGTCAGGCTGGGCAGCGCCAGGACGGTCGACACCTCGGCGCCCTTGCCGATCCGCATCCCCAGCAGCCGCAGCCAGACCGGCGTGGCCAGCCCGGCGTACAGCGGGAAGAGCGTCTCGCGCGAGCGGTCCATCAACTGCGTGACCGTCCAGGCCTGCCAGCCGATCCGGCTGTGCGTCGGATGCGTACCCTCCCGCAGCCCCAGACTCAGCAGCCGCACGGCGACCAGAAGCAGCAGCGCGTACGTCAGCCCGTAGGCGAGCGTGGCCGGGACCAGCGCCAGTGCCGCACCCCGCAGCGGGGCGTCCGGTGAGACCAGGGCGTACACCACGAGCAGCGCGGCCCCGGCGGCCAGCACCGGCAGCAGCGTCAGCCCGGCGCCGGCGGCCCCGTACAGCGCCCGCCAGGCCCGGCCCCGGGCCGGCCGCTCCTTGGGCCAGTTGCGCTTGGCCTTGCCGAGCTTGACCGCGGGCGCCCCCGCCCAGCGCTGACCGGTCGGGATCTGACCGGTGACGGCCGAACCCGGCGCCACCTCGGCCCGCTTGCCGACCCGGGACCCCGGGAACAGGATGCTGCGCGTGCCGACGACGGCATGCGCACCGATCCTGACCGGCCCGACCTCCAGCCGGTCGCCGTCCAGCCACCAGCCGGAGAGGTCCACCTCGGACTCCACGGCCGCGCCCCGGCCCAGCCGGAGCAGACCGGTGACCGGCGGCAGCGCGTGCAGGTCCACGTCCGGGCCGACCTTGGCGCCCAGGGCGCGCGCGTACCGCTCCAGCCAGGAGCCGGTCAGCGAGGCGGCCCCGCTGAACTCGACGAGCCGCTCGGCGGCCCACAGCCGCAGATGCACACTGCCGCCGCGCGGATGGCGGCCCGCCGTCACACCCCGCAGCAGCAGCCGCGCCCCGCCCGCGCCGAGCGCGAGCCGGCCCGGCGGGCTGAAGAACAGCAGGGCGCCCGCGATCACCAGCCACCAGGGCGCGGTCGGCAGCCAGCCGTACGCGGGCAGCACGTTGCCCGCGGCGGCCAGGACCAGCGTCCAGCGCAGCCCCAACAGCGTGAACAGGGGCAGGAGCAGCAGGACCTGGATCACCTGTGCGCGCCGCGGCACCGGCGCGACCGTGCGCCGGGAACCGTCGTCCTGCGCGGACTTCTCCAGGTGCCGGGCCAGCTTGCGCAGCGTCGGCTGCTGGTAGATGTCCAGGACGGCGGCGCTCGGGTACCGGGTGCGCAGCCGCGTGGTGAGCTGGGCGGCGGCCAGGCTGCTGCCGCCGATCGCGAAGAAGTCGTCACGGGCGCCGCCGACCGGGATGCCGAGGACCGCCGTCCACTGTTCGGCGAGCCAGGCCTCGGTGCCGTAGAGCCGCTCCGCGGGGCCGCCCGTCTCCAGGCCCTCCAGGGGCCAGGGGAGCGCGGCCCGGTCGACCTTGCCCGACGTCCGGGTCGGCAGGTCGGCCACCGGCGCCAGGAGCGGCACCAGCGCGGCGGGCAGCGCGGCGCGCAGCTTCTCCACGGCCGCGGCCTGGTCCCAGCCCTCCTGGGTGACGACATAGCCGACGAGGAGCTGGTTGCCGCTGCGCGCGGTGCGCACGGCGGCAGCCGCGCCCGCGACGCCGGGCAGCGCCTGGAGCGCCGCGTCGACCTCGCCCAGCTCGATCCGCCGCCCGCCGAGCTTGATCTGCTCGTCGGCCCGCCCGAGGAAGACCAGCCCCTCGGGCTCCGCCTTCACGAGGTCACCGCTGCGGTACGCCCGCTCCCAGCCAAGCGACTCCAGCGGCGCGTACTTCTCCGCGTCCTTCTCGGCGTCGAGGTACCGGGCGAGGCCGACCCCGCCGATCACCAACTGGCCGGTGCCGCCCATCGGTACGGGCTCGCCGGCCTCGTCCACGACGGCCAGCTCCCAGCCCCGCAGCGGCAGCCCGATCCGGATCGGCTCCGCCCCGCTCATCAGCGAGGCACAGGCCACCACGGTCGCCTCGGTCGGCCCGTACGTGTTCCAGACCTCCCGCCCCTCGGTCACCAGCCGCTGCACCAGCTCGGGCGGGCAGGCCTCGCCGCCGAAGATCAGCAGGCGGACGTCGTTGAGGGTTTCCGGCTCCCAGAGCGCTGCCAGCGTGGGCACGGTCGAGACGACGGTGATCTCCTGCTCCACCAGCCAGGGCCCGAGGTCGGCACCGCTCCTGACCTGCGCACGCGGCACCGGCACCAGACAGGCCCCGTACCGCCAGGCCAGCCACATCTCCTCGCAGGAGGCGTCGAAGGCGACGGACAGCCCCGCCATCACCCGGTCGCCGGGCCCGATCGGCTCCTCGGTGAGGAACAGGGCGGCCTCGGCGTCCACGAAGGCGGCGGCGCTGCGATGGCTGACGGCGACACCCTTGGGCTTCCCGGTGGAGCCGGAGGTGAAGATGATCCACGCGTCGTGCCCGGCACCGGGCCGCGCGGCGGGCACCTCGGAGCGGCCGTGGACGGTCAGCTCGTGCCCGGCCCCCACGACGGCCCTGACCCCGGCCTCCCCGAACACCAGCTCGGCCCGCTCCTCGGGGTCCTCCGCGTCGACGGGCACGTAGGCGGCCCCGGCGGCCAGGACGGCGAGGATCGCGACGTACAGGTCGTTGGTCCCGGACGGCACCCGGACGCCCACCCGGTCGCCGAGGCCCACCCCGGCGCCCGCCAGCCGAAGCCGCAGCCGGTCGACCTCGACGGCCAGCTGCCGGTAGGTCAGCGCGGCGGAGCCGTCGTCCAGGGCCGGCTCGTCCGGGTGCGAGCGCACGGACGCGTCGAGGATGTCGACGAGGGTGCGCGGGGAGGCGGCGGGACCGCCCGAGAAACGTGCCGTGTCGCCGAGCTGTTCGCGGATCTCTTCGTCGAGCAGGCCGAGAGCGCTGCTCTCGTCTGTGGCTGCCATCGGGTCCTCGCGTCTCATGCCCGGAAACCTCCGGGGCGCTGGCGGGCCCGCAGGTCTGCCTGGGGTTGTCCGGCTCCAGCCCGTAACAAGCCGGAAATTTTAGTACGACGCTAGGCTCGCCCCCATCTGTCAGCCACCCGGGACGGCCGTCCGGGGCCCGCCGGAGGACCGCGGCGGGACCGTGACCTGGTGATCTTCAGGCCGGGGAGAGATGCCCCACATCAACGAGTGAGGGCCCCGACCTGACGGTCAGGGCCCTCACTCTTTCTGTGTCCGAGGGGGGACTTGAACCCCCACGCCCGATAAAGGGCACTAGCACCTCAAGCTAGCGCGTCTGCCATTCCGCCACCCGGAC
>NZ_MUBA01000741.1 GCF_002154575.1 Streptomyces bobili | reverse complement strand
GGCTTCTGGGGCTGGGCGGCTCGCTCGATGCGGGTGCCGTCCTCATCTGTACCCGGCCGGCGAGCCCGTGTCGACACCGACCGGTCGGCATCCGTCGCTCCGCTGCTCGTGCCGGTCCGACCGGCACGAGCAGCGGAGCAGACGCGATCACCTCACGCGACGGCGGTGCCCTCCAGCTCGACCATCTGGCCGGGGATCGCCAGACGCGTCACCCCGAGCATCGTGGTGGTCGGCGCGACCCCGGCGGCGCCGAGCTTTCCCGCCAGCACGCCGTAGTGCTGGAAGAGCAGGTCGACGTCGGTCGTGTAGACGTTGAGCCGGACGAGGTTGGCGAGGGACATTCCGGCCTCGGCGAGCACGGCCTCGACGTTGGCGGTGCTCAGCGCCAACTGCGCCGCCATGTCGCCGTCGTGCTCGGGCTTGCCTTCGCCACTCATCGCGGTCTGCCCCGAGATGTACAGGGTGCGCGAGTGACCGGAGACGACCTCACCCTGGTTGAAGCCCATCTCCACCGACCACGACACCGGGTTGACCGCATTGCGTTCCATCGCAGGACCAGCTCCATTCGATTCACGGACACCACGTACGTCCACCAGCTCGGTGGCCGCCGCGCTTGACGTCGTACGACGGAGCCTGCCAACAAAACATGACACCTCAAGTCATGTATTTGGCTAGGGTTTTCCCGTGCGCGCCGACCGGTTGGTTTCCCTGGTGCTCCTCCTGCGCCGGCGCGGTCGGATGACCGCGGACACGCTGGCCCGTGAGCTGGAGGTGTCCACCCGCACGGTGCTGCGCGACATGGAGGCGCTGTCCGCGGCCGGTGTGCCGGTCTACGCCGAACGCGGCCGGCACGGCGGTTTCGCGTTGCTGCCCGGATTCCAGACCGCGCTCACCGGACTGAACCATGACGAGGCGCTCGCCCTGGTGGTCGCCGGATCACGGCGCGGCGCCCAGCAGTTCGGCCTCGGCTCGGCGCTCGCCTCGGCCATGCTCAAACTGGTCGACGCGCTGCCCGACGGCCTTCGCGACACCGCGGCCGGCGCGGCGCAGCGACTGCTCATCGACCCGGAGACCGACCTCCTCGCGCGCCGTGTGGCCGCGGACGAGGTGTCCGCGGCCATAGGGGCCGAGGTCCGGCGCGCGGTGTTCGCCGGGCACCGGCTGCGCATCCGGTACGCGGCTGTGGACCAGGCCCCCAGGTGGCGCACGGTGGACCCGATCGGCCTGGTCACCGTGCGCGAACAGGGCTACCTGCTGGCCACGAGGGGCGGGGCGGACCGCACCTACCGGCTGTCCCGCGTGCTGGCCGCCGAGGCCCTCGACGAGGCCGCGCGGCGACCGGGCACGGTCGACCTGGACCGGGCCTGGCAGGAACGCAACACGCGGTTCCGCAACGGAGGCGACGAGCAGATCACCGTGCTGGTCCGGGTGGACCCGGCCCGGCGCGAACCCCTGGTGGACACCGCGCTGGCCGTCCGCGCCGAGGAGACCGAAGCGGACGGCCGGCTGCGGCTGACCCTGATCTTCCAGGATCGGCGGCACGCCGAATGGGCCGTGTGGCAGCACGCCACGCACGCGGAGGTCCTGACCCCGCAAGAGCTGCGTACGGCCATCCGCAACCGTGCCGCGGTGATCGCCACTCGCTATGGAACGTCGCCCTAGCGCCGCGTCGGGCCACCCTCGCTACTCCGTGTCGAGTTGATGGTCGGCCCAGACGTAGCTTTCGGGGAGCAGTTCGGTGATGCGGACCGTGCGGACGCGGTCGCCCTCACCGACGATGACCTTGAGCGCGGGAAAGTAGTCGAGGAGCACCTGACGGCACCGGCCGCACGGCGGAACGACTCCACGGTCGCGGTCGCCCACGGCCACGACGGTGTCCAGTTCATAGAAGCCCTGGGCGGCTGCCGTACCGATGAGAACCAGCTCGGCGCAGGGCCCTCCGGTGAAGTGGTAGGCGTTCACGGCGGTGACGATCCGACCGTCCCCGGTGCGGGCCGCGGCTGCCATGGTGTGGTTGTCGCCCCGGCAGCGCGTGCGGGCAAGGTCCGCCGCGGCCTGGACGAGTTCGTGGTCGACGTGGGGAATCTCCGTGGTCATCGGACGACGTTGACCTGCGCGGCGAGGGCGCACAAGCGGATTTCCGCGCCCTCGGGAAGGCAGCGGCTCCGATGCTGACGGCGATGACCGTCCAGCCGAGCAATTGGCAGATCCGGGACAGCGACACGCCGTGGGAGCGGCAGATCGCCGGCCTGTATCTGCCAATCGGCGTCCGCGGAGGGGGTTCGCCACCCGCATCCGGAGCTGGTGGGACCGGCCACCGCCTTCGCCGCCCTTCTGACCGTCATCAAGAAACGCTGAGGTCCGCCACCACCGCCGCGTGGTCCGACGGCCATACGCCGTCCACCGGGACGTCCCCCGCCCGCCGCACCCCCCGCACACGGACCGGTCCGCCCATGCCGATGTGGAGGTAGTCGATACGGGCGCTGGGCATGCCGCCCTTCGCCACGTACGGGTTGGCGGCGTCCCAGGTGGCTGACGGGGCCGTCGGGTCGGCGTACTCCCAGGCGTCGAGGAACACCTGGCCGGGGACGGGCGGGGCCGTCCTGTGGCCGCCGAAGAGGCGAATCTCGTCGGAGTCGGGCCAGGCGTTGAAGTCGCCGGTGACGAGGGGCGGGAACGGGGTGTCGCCGCGGTGCCGGGCGATGAACTCGGCTAGAGCGGTGACCTGGCGGCAGCGCACCGCGGCGACGCCCCGTTCCCGCCCCTCGTCACCGGCGACTTCAACGCCTGGCCCGACTCCGACGAGATTCGCCTCTTCGGCGGCCACAGGACGGCCCCGCCCGTCCCCGGCCAGGTGTTCCTCGACGCCTGGGAGTACGC
>NZ_MUBA01000740.1 GCF_002154575.1 Streptomyces bobili | reverse complement strand
GGGACGCCGTGGCCGCCGCCACCGGCACCGGCCGCACCCTCGTCCTCGCCCCCGGCACCTACCGGGAGACGGTCGCCGTCGACGTCACCCGCACCGGGGCGACCTGGATCGGCGCCTCCGAGAACCCCCGCGACGTCGTGATCGTGTTCGACAACGCGGCCGGCACCCCCAAGCCCGGCGGCGGCACCTACGGCACCACCGGCTCGGCCACCACCACCGTGCAGGCCGACGGCTTCACCGCCCGCTGGATCACCTTCGCCAACGACTGGCTGCGCGCCGACCACCCCGGCGTCTCCGGCACCCAGGCCGTCGCGATCAAGGTCCAGGGCGACCGCTCCGCCTTCCACCACTGCCGTTTCCTCGGCCACCAGGACACCCTCTACGCCGACTCCATGGCGCTCGGCACCTTCGCCCGGCACTACTTCTCCCACTGCTACGCAGAGGGTGACGTCGACTTCGTCTTCGGCCGGGGCACCGCCGTCTTCGAGCGCTGCCACTTCCGCACCCTGAACCGCACCGACCTGGCCGCCGCCCCCTACGGCTTCGTCTTCGCCCCCTCCACGGCCGGCGCCAACCCGCGCGGCTACCTGGTGACCGGGAGCCGCGTCACGAGCGAGGCCCCGGACGCCCACTACAAGCTGGCCCGCCCCTGGGTGCCCAGCTCGGACACCACCGCCCGCCCCATGCTCACCGTCCGCGACACCCACCTCGACACCGGCATCGACGCGGTCGCGCCCTACACCAACATGTCGGCCTCCTTCCCCTGGCAGAACCAGCGGTTCGCCGAGTACCGCAACTCCGGGCCCGGCGCGGTCGTCACCGTCCCGGAGAACCGGCCCCAACTCACCCCGGAGCAGGCCGAGTCGGCGACCCGGACGGCGTACCTCGGCGACTGGACGCCGTGGAAGGAGAACTGCTGACATGCGCAGGCGCACCCTGCTGGCAGGCCTCACCGCGGGCCTCGCCGCCACCGGCACCCCCGCCCTCGCGGCCGGCCCCGGCACGGGAGGCCGACGTGTCCTGCACGTCCGCCCCGGCGACTCCGTCCAGGCCGCGGTGGACGCGGTCACCGGGCCCGGCTGGACGATCGTCGTGCACCCCGGCACCTACCGCGAGGTCGTCACCGTCCCCGCCGAGAAGGAAGGCCTCACCCTGCGCGGCGCCTCCCACGACCCGCGCGCCACCGTCCTGGTGTACGACAACGCCAACGGCACGAAGAAGCCCGACGGCACCACGTACGGCACCGCCGGCTCGGCCACGTTCAGCTCCGCCGCCCCCGGCCTCACCGTCCGGGGCCTCACCCTCGCCAACGACTGGCTGCGCGCCGACCACCCCGACATCACCGGCACCCAGGCGGTCGCCGCCTACGTCACCGGGGACCGCTCCCGCTTCGACGGCGTGCGCTTCCTCGCCCACCAGGACACCCTGTTCGCGGACACCACCGCCCTGGACGCCTTCGACCGGCAGTACTACAACCGCTGCCACATCGAAGGAGACGTCGACTTCGTCTTCGGGCGGGCGCGCGCCGTCTTCGACGACTGCCGCTTCCACACCCTCCGGCGCGACGTCGCCTTCACCCCCAAGGGCATGGTCTTCGCCCCGGCCACCGCCCGCGCCAACCCCTACGGCTTCCTCGCCGTCCGCGGCCGGTTCACCTCCGGCGCCGAGGACGCGGCGTACAAACTGGCCCGGCCGTGGGTGCCGTCGTACGAGACGACCGCCTGGCCCTCGCTCGTCGTGCGCGACTCCTGGATCGGACCCGGCATCGACCCGGCCGCCCCCTACACCAACATGCGGGAGGCCTACCCCTGGCAGACCATGCGTTTCCGTGAGTACGGCAACGCGGGCCCCGGCGCCGTGATCTCCGAGCCGGACAACCGGCCGCAGCTGACGCCGGCGGAGGCGGCCGTCCACACCCGGCGCACCTATCTCGGGGACTGGCGGCCCTATGACCGGCGGTGAGCCGGCGGGCCGGCGGGCGTTCGTGGCCGGGACGGGGGCGGCCCTGCTCGCCGGTCAGGCAGGTGCGGCGCGGGCGGCCGTCGCCGACGGTCCGCTGCCCGGCTTCCACCCCGCCCTCAAGGACGCCCTCACCTTCCCGCTCGCCTGGGGAAACTCCCCGATCCGCGACTTCGACACCTGGCGCCGGGCGGCTCGTGCCAAGGTCGAGGAGACCCTTCTCGTCGACCGGGAGGACACGACCCCGTACGCCCCCGAGTTCCAGCGGCGGACCGACGGGGACGGCTACACCGGCGAGTTGGTGACGCTCTCCCTCACCCGCCACGAACGCGTCCGCGCCGCCCTGCTCACCCCGCACGGCCCCGGACCCTTCCCGGCCGTGCTCCTCCTGCACGACCACGGCGCGAAGTTCGACATCGGCAAGGAGAAACTGGTCCGGCCCTGGTACGAGGGAGCCCGGCTCGCCTCCGCGAGGGCCTGGACGGAGAGGTACTTCAGCGGCCGGTTCGTCGGCGACGAACTGGCCCGGCGCGGCTATGTCGTCCTCGTCGCCGACGCCCTCGGCTGGGGCGACCGCGGCCCCCTCGCCCACGACCAGCAACAGGCCCTGGCGAGCAACTTCTACCATCTCGGCTCCTCCCTGGCCGGGCTCATGGCCCGCGAGGACGCCCGCGCGGCCGGCTTCCTCGCCCGGCTGGAGCGCGTGGACCGGCGGCGGATCGCCGCCGTCGGCTTCTCCATGGGCGCCTTCCGTGCCTGGCAGGCGGCGGCACTCACCGACGACCTCGCCGCCACGGCCGCCGTCTGCTGGATGACCGGCCTCAGGGAAATGATGGTGCCCGGCAACAACACCCTGCGCGGGCAGTCCTCCTACTGCATGCTCCATCCCGGACTGTCCCGCCACCTCGACTTCCCCGACGTGGCGAGCATCGCCGCACCCAGGCCGATGCTGTTCTTCGACGGCGGCCTCGATCCGCTGTTCCCCGCCGACGGCGTCCGCGTGGCCCACGAGAAGCTGCGCGCCGTCTGGCGCTCCCGCCACGCCGAGGAGCGGTTGCACCTGAGGACCTGGCCCGAACTCGGCCATGTCTTCACCGACCGCATGCAGGACGAGGTCTTCACCTGGCTCGACCACGTCCTCTGATCCCCCCATCCCCCAGGGGATCGGCG
>NZ_MUBA01000739.1:248-666 GCF_002154575.1 Streptomyces bobili | reverse complement strand
TCGGCGCGGGCGGCGAGGGTCTCCAGGGTCTTGCCGACGGTGTAGAGGTCGGTGTCGAGGTGGAAGCCGCGCTCGTCGCGTTCCGGCTTCGGCGGCGCGTAACCCGAGGTGTAGACGAGGCTGGAGGTACGGTCGTCGGTCCGCCGGATGGCTCCGAGGTCGATGACCTTGATGTCGCGCCCGTAGTGGATGACATTGTCGGGCTTCATGTCGCAGTACAGCAGCCCCTGGGCGTGCAGGTACTCCAGGGCGCCGAGGATCTTGCAGCCGTAGGTGATCACATGGCCGATGCCGAAGGCGCCGCCGAACAGGTGCGCCAACTCCTCGTCGGAGGCGCGCCGGATCCAGTCGAGCGAGCGGCCGCCCACGTACTCCATCACGATGTACCCGGTGGGTTCGGCCTCGCCGGGCTCCTGGT
>NZ_MUBA01000739.1:0-227 GCF_002154575.1 Streptomyces bobili | reverse complement strand
CGAGGCCGCCCACCGCCACGTAGCCGAGCACCCGGTAGTGACCGCCGACGCGGTCGCCGGGGTTCAGGCGCGGTTCGAAGGAGTACTCCCGGCCGCACTGGGGGCAGTAGCCGCGGGTGAGGGCGGGTCCGCCGGCGTAGGTGACGCCGATGGTGCCGGCGCAGTTGTCGACGCCGCAGCGTCGGCCGCCGGTGGGCGGGCTGACGGAGGGTGGCCCGGCCTCGGAC
>NZ_MUBA01000074.1 GCF_002154575.1 Streptomyces bobili | reverse complement strand
GGGACCCGCGCGTTAGGGTCCATGAATACGAGGGCAGGGGAGTCCCCGTTGCCCCCGGCAGTACACGTGAGACGGCCCGGACGCCGTCGATAAGACGAGCAGGTGGATACGTGACGAATCTGATGCCCTCCGCCGCCGGCGACCCTTCCATCGGTGGTGGCCTCGGCGACCAGGTCTACAACCGGCTGCTCGGCGAGCGGATCATCTTCCTCGGCCAGGCGGTCGACGACGACATCGCCAACAAGATCACCGCGCAGCTGCTGCTCCTTGCCGCCGACCCGGACAAGGACATCTTCCTCTACATCAACAGCCCCGGCGGCTCGATCACGGCCGGCATGGCGATCTACGACACCATGCAGTTCATCAAGAACGACGTGGTGACCATCGCGATGGGCCTCGCGGCCTCGATGGGCCAGTTCCTGCTCAGCGCCGGCACGCCCGGCAAGCGCTTCGCGCTGCCGAACGCCGAGATCCTGATCCACCAGCCCTCCGCCGGCCTGGCCGGCTCGGCCTCGGACATCAAGATCCACGCCGAGCGGCTGCTGCACACCAAGAGGCGCATGGCCGAGCTGACCTCGCAGCACACCGGCCAGTCGGTCGAGCAGGTCACCCGGGACTCGGACCGCGACCGCTGGTTCGACGCCTTCGAGGCCAAGGAGTACGGCCTCATCGACGACGTCATCCCCACGGCCGCCGGCATGCCGGGCGGCGGCGGTACCGGGGCGGCCTAGCACGGGCTCGTCGCGGCCCAGGGGGTCCCGCCGGACATCCGGTGCCCCCCAGGCCGTCATCGTCCCTCTCAGCCCCCTCCACCCACCGCCCCAGCCTTCTCTCCAGGAGACACCGTGAACGACTTCCCCGGCAGCGGCCTCTACGCCCGCACCGAGGCCGAATACACCGGCCCCCGCGCCGAATCCCGCTACGTCATCCCGCGCTTCGTCGAGCGCACCTCCCAGGGCATCCGCGAGTACGACCCGTACGCGAAGCTCTTCGAGGAGCGGGTGATCTTCCTCGGCGTGCAGATCGACGACGCCTCCGCCAACGACGTCATGGCGCAGCTGCTGTGCCTGGAGTCGATGGACCCCGACCGGGACATCTCGGTCTACATCAACAGCCCCGGCGGCTCCTTCACGGCGCTGACGGCGATCTACGACACGATGCAGTTCGTGAAGCCCGACGTCCAGACGGTCTGCATGGGCCAGGCGGCCTCCGCCGCCGCGATCCTGCTCGCCGCCGGTACGCCCGGCAAGCGCATGGCGCTGCCGAACGCCCGTGTGCTGATCCACCAGCCGTACAGCGAGACCGGCCGCGGTCAGGTCTCCGACCTGGAGATCGCCGCGAACGAGATCCTGCGGATGCGCGGTCAGCTGGAGGACATGCTGGCCAAGCACTCCACCACGCCGATCGAGAAGATCCGCGAGGACATCGAGCGCGACAAGATCCTCACGGCCGAGGACGCGCTGGCGTACGGCCTGATCGACCAGATCATCTCGACCCGCAAGATGAACAACGCCGACCTGCACTGACGCGGGTGGGGGAGTATCGTCTGCCGCCCCTTGGCATGGTGTGACACGGTCCACGTGGAAGTGAACCGTGCCAAGGGGGGCCCGGACGGGGGGCCCGGCAAGGTACCGTCGACATAAGGCAGCACCAGGAGACGCTGGACTCGAAAGATGTTCCAGTCGTCTCCCAGGCGAAGGGGAAGCACACCGTGGCACGCATCGGTGACGGCGGCGATCTGCTCAAGTGCTCGTTCTGCGGCAAGAGCCAGAAGCAGGTCAAGAAGCTCATCGCAGGGCCCGGTGTGTACATCTGCGACGAGTGCATCGACCTCTGCAACGAGATCATCGAGGAAGAACTCGCGGAGACGAGCGAGGTCCGCTGGGAGGAACTCCCGAAGCCGCGCGAGATCTACGAGTTCCTCGAGGGTTATGTGGTCGGCCAGGAGCCGGCCAAGAAGGCCCTGTCGGTCGCGGTGTACAACCACTACAAGCGGGTCCAGGCCGGTGAGCACGGCGGTGGTCAAAACCGTGAGGACGCCATCGAGTTGGCGAAGTCCAACATCCTCCTGCTGGGCCCCACGGGTTCCGGCAAGACCCTCCTCGCGCAGACCCTGGCACGCATGCTGAACGTCCCGTTCGCGATCGCCGACGCCACCGCGCTCACCGAGGCGGGGTATGTCGGCGAGGACGTCGAGAACATCCTGCTGAAGCTGATCCAGGCCGCCGACTACGACGTCAAGAAGGCCGAGACCGGGATCATCTACATCGATGAGATCGACAAGGTCGCGAGGAAGAGTGAAAATCCCTCGATCACCCGCGACGTCTCGGGCGAGGGCGTCCAGCAGGCCCTGCTGAAGATCCTCGAGGGCACCACGGCCTCGGTCCCGCCGCAGGGCGGACGCAAGCACCCGCACCAGGAGTTCATCCAGATCGATACGACGAACGTCCTGTTCATCGTGGGCGGTGCCTTCTCGGGCCTGGAGAAGATCATCGAGTCGCGGGCCGGCGCCAAGGGCATCGGCTTCGGCGCGACGATCCACTCGAAGCGGGAGCTGGCGGCCAAGGACCAGTTCGAGGACGTCATGCCCGAGGACCTGGTCAAGTTCGGCATGATCCCCGAGTTCATCGGCCGTCTCCCCGTGATCACCTCGGTCCACAACCTGGACCGCGAGGCCCTGCTCCAGATCCTGATCGAGCCGCGCAACGCGCTGGTGAAGCAGTACCAGCGCCTCTTCGAACTCGACGGTGTGGAGCTGGACTTCGAGCGTGAGGCCCTGGAGGCCATCGCCGACCAGGCCATCCTCCGCCAGACCGGCGCGCGCGGCCTGCGCGCCATCATGGAGGAAGTCCTCATGTCGGTGATGTACGAGGTCCCGTCCCGCAAGGACGTGGCCCGCGTGGTCATCACCGCCGACGTCGTCCGCTCCAACGTCAACCCGACCCTGATCCCCCGCGACGCCCGCAACGGCCGGGGGCCGGGGGAGCAGAAGACGGCGTAACAGCCACCGCGCACGACGAAGGGCCCCGGTCGGGAGACCGGGGCCCTTCCGTCGTACGCGGGGTGGGTCAGGCCTTGACGCGGATCTGCTCCCGCAGCTTCGTGGTGAGGTCGACCGCGGTGTCCTTGCCGACACCCGTGCCGGTGTTGTCGCCCGGCGAGACCATGGCGACCGTGCTGTAGTCGGCCCAGGCGCAGAACCAGTCGGTCGACTCCTTCTTGGTGAGCGCGTTGGTGCTCTTCGTCGACTGGCACTGGGCGACCGCGCCGTCGATCTCGACCTCCTCCGGGTCACCGACCAGCTCCGCGTTCTGCATGCCGCCGGTGTTACTGGTCGAGCTGTCCTTGATCTTCTTCTGGATGGAGGCGAAGAACAGGTCCAGGGTCGCCTGCGGATCGGCGATCTTGCCGTAACCGCCCACCATCGTCATGCCCTTGGCGGCCAGCAGCTCGGACTGGCTGGGCAGCGTGGAGGGGTCCTTGGGGTCGTAGTTGCTGAAGTCGGCGGTCGACCACTGCCCGGCGACGGTCGTGCCGCCCTTGACGCCGCTCTTCTCCATGTCCTTCGTGGTGTCGGAGTCGCTGACCTGAGCGCCGTCGCCGACCCGCTTGTACTCACTGACCACCGTCGCCGGCGTCGTCAGCGTGTGCGCCCCGTCGTCCTCCAGGCCGCCGCTCCCGCTCCCGCCGAGCAGGAAGGCCGCACCCACACCGATCGCCGCGACCACCGCGACCGCGCCGAT
>NZ_MUBA01000738.1 GCF_002154575.1 Streptomyces bobili | reverse complement strand
GGCCGTGCAGAGCAGGATCTGCGGGGTCGTCAGGGTGAGGTCGTGGGCGGCGGCGCCTTCGGGAAGGACGTGGCGGGAGAGGCGGAACTCGTCGATGGGGGTCTCGTAGACCTCCTCGCCGTCCGGGGCTGCCTCGGGGCGCAGGATGCCGGGGTCGCCGGATCGGAAGCGGACGACGCGCAGGAGTTCGGGGACGTCGACGTGCTTGGGGGTGAGGCCGCAGCGCAGGACGTTGTCGGAGTTGGCCATGATCTCGACGCCGAGGCCGCTGAGGTAGGCGTGCGGGATGCCGGCGCCGAGGAAGAGTGCTTCGCCGGGCTGGAGTCGGACGTGGTTGAGGAGCATGGCCGCGATGACGCCGGGGTCGCCCGGGTAGTGGTGGGCGAGGCCGGCGTAGGGGGCGTGTTCTCCGCCGAGGCGGTCGCAGGCGGCGGTGGCGGCGGCGACCGTGTGGGCCATCTCGTCGGGGTCCGCGGTGAGGATCGCCGTCAGGACCTCGCGCAGGGCCGCTTCCTCGGGCTGGGCGTGCAGCAGATCGACGTACGGCTTGAGGGAGTCGACGCCGAGGGCGTCGAGGAGGTCGGCGGCGCGGGCCGGGGGGCGGAAGCCGCAGAGGCCGTCGAACTCGGTGAG
>NZ_MUBA01000737.1 GCF_002154575.1 Streptomyces bobili | reverse complement strand
GAAGCCGAGGTCGGCCAGGGCGCCGAGACCGGCCTCGCGGAGGTGTGCGGTGACCTTGTCGTGGCGGGCGGTGGTGATCTCGCTGGATCGGCCGGGACGGGCCGAGGAGATCCAGATCAGGTTGCCCTTGTCGTCGGTCAGCGCGAGAAACAGCAGGCCATGGGTCTTGTGCTTCCCGCTGTAGTTCTTCCGGTTCTCCGTCCCGGTACGGCGCCGGGTGCGGACCAGGGTGCCGTCCAGGAGGACCACGACCCCGCCCCGCTTGGCGATCTTCTTCAGGGCTCGGTCCAGACGCGGTGCGCGGGCGGCCAGCAGGCGCAGGGCCTCCTGCACCCAGCGGCGCACGGTGGAGGCGGAGACGGCGTTATCGCCGGCCATATCGGAAAGCCGCTGGTCATGGCGGAGAACAGCGAGCGCGATCAACGCCTGGGTGCCGGGAGCGACCTTGCGCCAGCGGGTGCCCAGCCGATTGCGTTCGCGGCGTATCAGATCCCCGACGAAGTCGAGGGTGCCCTTCGACACCGGGAGCCGGACCTGGTAGACAGCACGCTGAGGGCCTTCGGCGGGCTGGTTTTTCGTCACAGATTCACCAACATCCGCCGGGGCCCCTCGCGTTACGGCGGGAATCGGCCGGTCGTGATCCGCCGAAACTCCGAAGTCAGGGACTCCAGCCCCACCCCCTCGGCTCGATCCGGCACCAGCCTCATCCCGCC
>NZ_MUBA01000736.1:282-749 GCF_002154575.1 Streptomyces bobili | reverse complement strand
GCGCTGGTAGCCGTAGCGGATCGCGATGTCGCCCAGGCCGCCCGCGCCGACGGTGCCCGCCATGGCGGAGTAGCCGATCAGGGCGACGACGGTGGTGGTGGCGCCGGAGATCAGGGACGGCAGCGCCTCGGGGACGAGCACGCTGCGGACGATCTTCCAGGTGCTGCCGCCCATGGACTGCACGGCTTCGACGAGCCCGCCGTCCACCTCGCGGACGGACATCTCCACGAGACGCGCGAAGAAGGGGATCGCCCCGACGGCGAGCGGCACGATCGCGGCCTCGCGGCCGATGGTGGTTCCGGTGACCCAGCGGGTGAAGGTCATCAGCGCGACCATGAGGATGATGAACGGCATGGAGCGGGCGATGTTCACGACCTGCCCGATCACCTTGTTGGCGACGACGTTCTGCAGCAGGCCGCCCCGGTCGGTGAGGACGAGGAGGATGCCGAGCGGAAGACCGCCGACGA
>NZ_MUBA01000736.1:0-261 GCF_002154575.1 Streptomyces bobili | reverse complement strand
CACGTTGTCCTCGTAGCGGCCGGGCAGTTCGATGCGCATCCGGCCGACCTGAAGGCCGCCGACGGTGTCGATGGCCGCGCCCAGGATCGAGATGTCGATGTTGTAGGTGCGCGACAGCTGGGAGATGACCGGCTGGGTCGCGGCCTCGCCCTGGAAGGTGACGTCGAGGACGGTCCGGTCGTCGCCGGTCGGCTCGCCGCCCACCGGGAAGAGCGCGGCGGCCAGTTCGGAGCCGGGGGTGGCGAGCAGTTCGCTGACGGT
>NZ_MUBA01000735.1 GCF_002154575.1 Streptomyces bobili | reverse complement strand
CCGCAGGGGTTCGTGTCCGGGACGCCTCTCGCCCCGGACACGAACCCCTGCGGGTGCGGGCCCGTCCTACGCCGCCGCCTCGAACCCGGTGTCCCGGGCCAGCTTCTTCAGCTCCATCAGGGCGTGCTTCTCGATCTGACGGATCCGCTCACGCGTCAGACCGTGCTCCTTGCCGACCTCGGTCAGCGTGCGCTCGCGGCCGTCGTCGATGCCGTACCGCATCTTGATGATGGAGGCCGTGCGCGGGTCGAGGCGGTCTATGAGGCCGTCCAGTTCTTCGCTGCGCAGCAGCGTGAGGACGGACTGCTCCGGCGAGACCGCCGAGGTGTCCTCCAGCAGGTCGCCGAACTGGGTCTCGCCCTGGTCGTCGACCGGCATGTTCAGCGAGACCGGGTCGCGCGCCCAGTCGAGCACGTCGATGACACGCTCCGGCTTGGAACCCAGCTCGGTCGCGATCTCCAGGGGCTCCGGGTCGCGGCCGTGCTCGCGGTTGAACTCCCGCTGCACGCGGCGGATGCGGCCCAGTTCCTCCACGAGGTGGACGGGCAGCCGGATCGTGCGCGACTGGTCCGCTATGGAGCGGGTGATGGCCTGGCGGATCCACCAGGTGGCGTACGTGGAGAACTTGAAGCCCTTGCGGTAGTCGAACTTCTCGACCGCTCGGACCAGGCCGGCGTTGCCCTCCTGGACCAGGTCCAGCAGGGGCAGGCCGCTGCGCGGGTACCGGCGGGCGACCGCGACGACCAGCCGCAGGTTGGAACGGATGAAGACGTCCTTGGCGCGCTCCGCCTCGGCGACGAGCGCCTCGAGCTCCTCACGGGAGGCGTCGGCCTCGGACTCCTCGGTTCCGTCGAGGATCTGCCGCGCGAACACACCCGCCTCGATGATCTGCGACAGCTCGACTTCCTTGGCGGCGTCGAGCAGAGGCGTGCGCGCGATCTCGTCGAGGTACATGCCGACCAGATCGCGGTCGGCGATCTCTCCGCCGTGGACGCGAGCGCTGCTTGCCGCGCCGGTCTCGCCGGAGGCGGACTGACGACGGGCGACGGCACGGGTTGCCATGCGTGCTCCCTTGCGATGGTGGGGTCAGCGGGTGGTCCTTGGACACCGGTGCACCGACTCGGGTCCTCCCGGGACTCTCTCGGGACTCTCCTCGTGTGCCCTGCATCCGATGGAAACAACGACTGGAATCAGGACAGAATTCCCAACCCGTCCCCCGATTTTTCTGATCATGCAGTACCCTGTCGGGCCCCAGGAGGAGGACGAATGCTGTCGGAACGTACAGAAGTGCAGGTCAGGCCGGGAAACGAGGGGGATCTGGAGGCCCTCACCGACCTCTACAACCACTACGTACGTGAGACGCCGATCACATTCGATACCGCGATTTTCACTCCGGAGGAGCGCCGCCCTTGGCTGCTCTCCCACCCTGAAGACGGCCCGTACCGGCTGATGGTTGCCACGGACACGGACTCACAGGAAATTCTGGGGTACGCCACATCCAGCCCCTTCCGTGCGAAACAGGCCTACGCGACCTCCGTCGAGGTGACGGTCTACCTCCGCCCGGACGCCGGCGGGCGCGGAGTCGGCACGCTTCTCTACGAGGCGCTCTTCGAGGCCCTGTCCGGCGAGGACCTGCACCGCGCGTACGCGGGCATCGCCCAGCCCAACGAAGCGTCCGTGCGGCTGCACGAACGCTTCGGCTTCCGGCACGTGGGCACGTACCGCGAGGTGGGCCGCAAGTTCGGCCGCTACTGGGACGTCGCCTGGTTCGAGAGGGACCTGTAGCCGGCGGAGCCGACGGGTCAGCCGAACTGCACCGACCGCTTCGCCATTCCCAGCCAGAACCCGTCGATCACCGACTTCTGCGCGTCCAGCTCGCCGGACACCTCCGCGGCGCCCATGGTGACGAACAGCGGGGCGAAGTGCTCGGTGCGCGGATGGGCGTACCGGCCGGCCGGAGCCTTGTGCAGGAAGTCCAGCAGGGCGTCCCAGTCCCGGTTCTCCAGCGCGTGCCGCCCCCAGTCGTCGAACTCCGAGGACCAGGTGGGCACTCCCCCGCCGGTGTGCCGTAGCGCGGCCAGGTTGTGGGTGAAGAACCCGGAGCCGACGATGAGCACGCCCTCGTCGCGCAGGGGCGCGAGCTTGCGGCCGATCTCCATGAGTTTCACGGGGTCGAGCGTCGGCATGGAGATCTGGAGGACCGGGATGTCGGCGGCCGGGAACATCTCGACGAGGGGGACGTACGCCCCGTGGTCGAGGCCGCGGTCGGGGATGTCCTGTACGGGGATCCCGGGGGCGCGCAGCAGCTTGCGCACGCTGTCGGCGAGCGCCGGTGCGCCCGGAGCGTCGTAGCGCACCCGGTAGTAGTGCTCGGGGAAGCCCCAGAAGTCGTAGACCAGGGGGACCGGCTCGACCGCGCCGAGGGCGAGGGGGGCCTCCTCCCAGTGGGCGGAGACCATGAGGATCGCCTTGGGACGGGGCAGGTCGGCGGACCAGGCGGCGAGCTGACCGGGCCAGACGGCGTCGTCCGCGAGGGGCGGGGCACCGTGGCTCAGATACAGGGCGGGCATGCGCTCCTGCGGAACGGCACGCTCCTGGGTGGCGGCTGACATGGCGGCGACTCCCTCGGCGGCTCGGCTGAACGGCGTTCGACTCAGCACTTACTTGAACTCTAAATCTCAACTCCACATCACTGTATGCCGCACTTGTTTAAATTTCAAGGATGGAGCCCTTACAGTGGAGTACATGACGAAGGCAGCCTCACCCGCTCACGAGCCGCAGTGGCTCACCGCAGAGGAGCAGCGCATCTGGCGCTCGTACCTGCATGCCACCACCCTCCTCGAGGACCACATGGACCGGCAGCTGCAACGCGACGCCGGCATGCCGCACGTCTACTACGGCCTCCTCGTCAAGCTCGCCGAGTCCCCCCACCGCCGGCTGCGCATGACGGAGCTGGCGAGGGACGCCAAGATCACCCGCTCCCGCCTCTCGCACGCCGTCGCGCGCCTGGAGAGGAACGGCTGGGTGCGCCGCGAGGACTGCCCCTCCGACAAGCGCGGCCAGTTCGCGGTGCTGACCGACGACGGCCTCGACGTCCTGAGGAACGCGGCGCCGGGCCATGTGGCCGCCGTCCGCAACGCACTCTTCGACCGGCTCACCCCGGAACAGCAGAAGTCCCTCGGCGAGATCATGGAGATCGTCGCCGAGGGACTTCAGCCGAACGAAGCGGGTGCCGACCTGCCCTGGCTGCGCTAGCCGCTACAGCCCGGACAGCACGTCACGTCAGTGGGCGACCACCGGAACCCTGACGGAGTCCTCGGCGTCCTCGTCCGCGCCCGCGCCCGCGCTCATGTCCGGCTTGCCGGCGTTCACGAAGGTCAGGGCGATCGTGGCGGCGACGACCAGGATGCCGACGGCGAACCAGATCGCGCTGGTGTAGCCCTTCACCATGCCCTCCAGCTGGACCAGCTGCTGCTGGGAGCGGGTGCCGGCGTTGCCGATGTGGTCGGCGATGTACGAGGTCGTGGCCGACGCGGCGATCGTGTTCAGCAGTGCCGTACCGATCGCGCCGCCCACCTGCTGCGAGGTGTTGACCATCGCGGAGGCGACACCGGAGTCGCGCGGCTCGACGCCCTGGGTGGCCAGGGACATGGCCGGCATGAACGCCGTACCCATACCGAGGCCGAGCAGCAGCATCCCCGGCAGCAGCACGGCCGCGTACGAGGTGTCGATCTCCAGCTGGGTCAGCAGCAGCATGCCGAGCGCGGCGACCAGGAAGCCGGGGCCCATCAGCAGCCGGGGGGCGACCCGGGTCATGAGGCGGGTGCCGATCTGGGTCGAGCCCGTGATCATGCCCACGATCATCGGAAGGAACGCGAACCCGGTCTTGACCGGCGTGTAGCCCTTCACGATCTGCAGGTAGTAGGTCAGGAAGAGGAACAGGCCGAACATCGCGATGATCGCGAGGCCGAGCGAGAGGTAGATGCCGCCGCGGTTGCGGTCGGTGATCACGCGCAGCGGAAGCAGCGGGGACTTGACCCTCGCCTCGACGACCACGAAGGCCGTCAGCAGCACCGCGGACGCGACGAACATGCCGATGGTGACGGCGTCGCTCCAGCCCTCGGACTCGGCGCGGGTGAAGCCGTAGACCAGGGACACCAGGCCCAGGGTCGACAGGATGACGCCCGGGATGTCGAGCGGGGAGCGGTTGCGGCCGCCCTCGGGCTCACGGATGACGAAGTAGGCACCGGCAGCCGCGACGATCGCGAACGGGATGTTCACGAAGAACGTCCAGCGCCAGTTCAGGTACTCGGTGAGGAATCCGCCGAGGATGAGGCCGACCGCGCCGCCACCGCCGGCGATCGCACCGTAGATGCCGAACGCCTTGGCGCGCTCCTTGGCGTCCGTGAACATCACGGCGAGCAGGGAGAGCGCGGCGGGCGCGAGCAGCGCGCCGAAGACGCCCTGGAGGGCGCGCGAGCCGAACATCATCGCCTCGTTGGTGGCGGCGCCACCGAGCGCGGAGGCCGCGGCGAAGCCTCCCAGGCCGAGGACGAAGGTGCGCTTGCGGCCCCACAGGTCGGCGATACGGCCACCGAAGAGGAGGAGTCCGCCGAAGGCCAGGGCATACGCCGTGACGACCCACTGGCGGTTGCCGTCCGAGATCCCCAGGTCCTGCTGGGCGGAGGGCAGGGCGATGTTCACGATGGTCGCGTCGAGGACGACCATCAGCTGGGCGAGCGCGATGAACGCCAGCGCCTTCCAGCGGGCCGGATCCGCCTGGCGGATGCCGGGAGCCTTGGTGGCTGTGTCAGACATGGAGGTACCCACTTCGGAACTTCGTGACGGAAATGTCATGACTTGGTGAAAGAAAACGGGCGGAGCGAGATGACGATCCGTCGACGGTGACGGCCGTTGGAAGAGATCGGCGAGGGAGATCGACGGATCGGCGGTTGGTGGCCTACATGGCTTGCGGTGGTCTACGTGGCATGCCGGGATCTACGTGGCATGCCGGGGTCAACGTGGCTTGCGGTGGCTCAGGCCTGGCGCAGGTCCTCCATGGTCACGGCAGCACCCGGCAGGACCGACCGGGCCGGGGCCCGCAGTCCGTCCAGGAACAACTGGAGATGACGGTGGAGGAAGCGGTCGGCGCTGAGGCAGGCGGTGCCCGCCGGAGGCCGGCTGAGCTGGGCCACGGCGACCATCAGGTCGCCGTAGCCGACGTCGTCGCGGAGCTGTCCGGCCTGCCGGGCGCGCTCCATGACCTCCTCGACGAGTTGTTCGCCCCGCATCCGGGCAGCCACGAGATCCGGGTGGTTCTGGTCGAACGTGCTGGCGATCATCGGGCACAGCGCGCTGACGCGTTCGTCGGCGGCAACATGCACGAAACGCTCCAGCGCGCCGAAGGCGTCGCCCGTCTCGGCGAGCGCCTCGGCAGCCGCCTCGGCCGTGCGGTCCATGACGGAGCAGACGACCTCGCGGACGAGGGCCTCCCGGTCGGGGAAGTTGCGGTACACCGTGGCATTGCCGACTCCGGCCCGGCGGGCGATGTCGTCGAGCGGCACGTCGGGGCCCAGTTCGACGAACATCTCGCGGGCGGCGGTGACGATCCGCTCCCGGTTGCGCAGGGCGTCGGCGCGCGGCCTGGGCACCTTGCGCTGTGCGGGGGCGGTTGCGGTCTGCACGGCGTACTCCTCTTGGTCGATGACGTGACGGATGGTGCTGGTGGTGCTGCTGGCGTCGCTGTCGTTCGCGATCCGGGGAAGTGATCCCCGTTTCGGTCGGACACATGGCTAAACGGGGAGACGGTCCCCGGTTATTTCCCGGCGGCCGATTCTTTTCACGTGACCTGGGTCACAGGCCTCCGGACCTCGCCTCTACCTCCCGGTAACCCACGATCGGCCGCTCCAGCGCGCGCCCCCGCCCGCCCCCGAGGAGGGTGATCAACAGGGTGCAGCCGGTGACCGGTGGCTGCCTGGCGCGAAGGGTTCCTGCATGCAGCCGCAGCCTGAGCGACCCGGAGCAGGCCGGCAGGCCGCGCCTCCGGAGCCGCTCCGCCGACGCATACGCCGGCGCCGCACGGCCGGCCTCGTCTGTGTGACCGCGCTGACCTTCGCGGTCAGCACCTCGGCCGGCACCGGTCACCTCGCACCGCGTCCGACCCCGGCCGGCGCGGGACCGATCTCGCTGGCCCGCTCGGCCGCCCTCGCCCCCTGCCTGATCACCGCCGGCTCCGCCGTCCAGATGTCCGAGGGCCTCCCGACGGCCGGCGGCTACGCCCGCGCCACGGGCACCGTCCGCGCCCTCACCCTGATGATCGACTTCTCGGACGCGCCCGGCCGCGGCAAGGCGCAGGACCGGTTCCGCGAATTCTTCCCCCAGACCCGGGACTGGTTCCACACCGCGTCCTACGGCCGCCTCGACTACCGCGCCGAGACCCCCGTCCCCGGCTGGCTGCGCATGCCCAAGCCGTTCCGGGCGTACGGCATAGAGCGCGGCGCCCCCTTCGACCCCGGCTACCGCGAGCTGGTCCAGGACATCGTCGCCGCCGCCGACCCGAACGTCGACTTCCGGACGTACGACCTCCTGAACGTGCTGGTCACCCCGAACGCCGGCCCCTCCGCGCTGGACACGGTCCTGTCGGTGACGTTCGCCGGCAACCACGAGGCCCCGGTCGCCGACGGCGTCCCCGTCGCGAACGCGTCCTTCGTCTACTCCCGCCAGGACGACGGCTCCGGCTCCTACGACCGCACCGGCTACCGCGTCCTGCCGCACGAGAACGGCCACGTCTTCGGCCTGCCCGACCTCTACACCCAGGAGGGCGGCGGCGCGGTCGGCCACTGGGACATCATGAGCGAGGACTGGGGCGCCAACAACGACTTCCTCGGCTGGCACAAATGGAAGCTGGGCTGGCTGGACGCCGACCAGATCGGCTGCGCCTCCGCGCCCGGCACCAGCGAGCACGCCCTCACCCCCCTCGCCGAGCAGGGCGGCCCCAAGCTGGTCTTCGTCCCTCTCAACGGCCGCGCCGGGTACGCCGTCGAACTGCGCACCCGTGGCGGCAACGACGAGGCCGTGTGCCGCCCCGGCGTCCTCGTCTACAGGGTCGACGCGAACATCGACACCGGCATGGGCCCGGTCACCGTCCACGACTCCCAGCGCGACAGCGGCGGCTGCACGCGCAGCCCCAACGTCCACGCCGAACTGTCGGACGCGCCGCTCGTGCCGGGCGAGACGTTCAGGGACACGGCGCGCGGGGTGCGGATCTCCGTGGTGGCGGCGGACCTGGAGGGGACGTACCGGGTGCGGGTCACCCGGAGGTAGCCGCAAGCAGCCGCCCGGCGCCACGGTGGCCGTACGCCGCCGGACTCGGGCGCGGCTACCGTAGGCGACCAGCCGCGACCGCCGTACCGGAGAGACGATGCCCGCCAGGACGACCCCGACCGCCCCGGACAGCCAGGTACCGGAGGAGGCCGTCACGCCGTTGATCCGCGGGGTCGCCGTCCTGGAGGAACTGACCGCGGCGGGCGGCACGATGAGCGCGAGCGCCCTGGAACGCGCCACCGGCCTGGCCCGTTCCACGGTCGACCGGATCGTGGCGACCCTGGCACGCATGGAATACGTCCGCCTGGACGGCCGGGACGCGGTCCTGACCCCGCACGTGATGGAACTCGGCAACGCCTACCTGGCCGCACTGCGCCTGCCCGCCCTCCTCGGCCGGCGCGCCGACGCCCTCGCCGACGAACTCGACGAGTCGGTGTCGCTGACGGTCGCCGACCGCGACGGCATCCGCTTCATCCACCAGGCGACCCGCCGCCGTGCGATGTCCCTCAGCTTCCGCATCGGCGACCTGCTCCCCGCCGAACGCACCGCGCCCGGCCCGCTGTTCGCGACCCAGTGGACCGACGCCGACTGGACCCACTGGCGCGCGCGCCGGGCGACGGACCCGCAGGACCGCACCTTCCCCGCGGTACCCCCCGCCCCGGAGGTCCGCCCGGACGCCGACTTCGTACGCCGGACCGGGGGCGGCGGGCTGTGCCTGGCGCAGGTCCTGCTCCATCTCCGCGACGGCCGTACGCAGCCGGGGGAGGAGGGTGTCGCGCAGGTCGGCCGCCGTGTGGCGGCTCGTGTGGCTGACCACGCTGGCGACGCACGCGAGGCGTCCCGTACGCGGGTCCCGTACGGGCGCGGAGACCGCCACCAGGCCCGGCTCGATCAGCTGGTCGTCCAGGGACCAGCCGTCCGCCGCCGCCCGCTCGGTCCGGCGTACGAAGTCGGCGTCCGGGCGCGGGGCGGCCCGCGCGCGTGCGGCCAGCAGGGCCGCCACCGCGTCCCGGCTGTCGAGCATCTCGGCGGGCAGGCCGGAGTTGGTGAGG
>NZ_MUBA01000734.1 GCF_002154575.1 Streptomyces bobili | reverse complement strand
CCGATCGCCGCCACCGCGGTCGTACGGACCGCGGTGGCGGCGATCGGCGGGGAGCGGGTGATGCCGGGGGTCACCGCGTACGGATCGGCGGAGGCCCGCCGCTGGGCCGAGCAGGCGCGCGAGGCGGGCTGCGGCGCGGTGATGCTGCTGCCGCCCAACGCGTACCGCGCCGACGAGCGCGCGGTCGTGGCGCACTACGCGGAGGTCGCGAAGGCGGGCCTGCCGGTGGTGGCGTACAACAACCCCATCGACACCAAGGTCGATCTCGTGCCCGAACTGCTGGCCCGGCTGCACGGCGAGGGGCTCATCCATGGCGTCAAGGAGTTCTCGGGCGACGTCCGCCGCGCCTACCGGATCGCCGAACTCGCCCCGGACCTCGACCTGTTGATCGGTGCCGACGACGTCCTGCTGGAGCTGGCGGTGGCGGGTGCCAAGGGCTGGGTGGCCGGCTATCCCAACGCGCTGCCCCGCGCCTCGGTGGACCTCTACCGGGCCGCCGTCGCGGGGGACCTCACCACCGCGCTGCCGCTGTACCGGCGGTTGCACCCGCTGCTGCGCTGGGACTCCCGCGTCGAGTTCGTGCAGGCCATCAAGCTGTCGATGGACATCGTCGGCCGGTACGGCGGACCCTGCCGTCCGCCGCGCGTGCCGCTGCCGCCCGAGCAGGAGGCGGCCGTCCGCGCGGCCACCGAGAAGGCCGTCGCCGCCGGCCTGGCGTAACCCGGCCGGATATGGCCCCCGGCCGACCATAACTCCAGGGCAAACTCCAGCGCTCCGAAAGGGACTTCATGCGCAGCGCACTCGTCCTGCACGCCGTCGACTCGCACACCGAGGGCATGCCCACCCGGGTGATCACCGGCGGGATCGGCACGATCCCCGGCGCGACGATGAACGAGCGGCGGCTGTACTTCCGTGAACACCGTGACGAGGTACGGCAGTTGCTGATGAACGAGCCGCGTGGTCACTCCGCGATGAGCGGCGCGATCCTGCAGCCGCCGACCCGGTCGGACTGCGACTGGGGAGTGGTGTACATCGAGGTCTCCGGCTATCTGCCGATGTGCGGGCACGGCACGATCGGGGTGGCGACGGTACTGGTGGAGACCGGCATGGTCGAGGTCGTCGAACCGGTCACCACCATCCGGCTCGACACCCCGGCCGGGCTGGTCGTCGCCGAGGTCGCGGTCCGCGACGGCGCGGCCACGGCGGTGACCCTGCACAACGTCCCGTCCTTCGCCGTGACGCTCGACCGCGAGATCACCCTGCCGGACGGTCGAACGGTGACGTACGACCTGGCGTACGGCGGGAACTTCTACGCCATCCTGCCGCTGGAGGAGTTCGGGCTGCCCTTCGACCGGGCGCGCAAGGACGACATCCTGCGGGCCGGGCTGTCCCTCATGGAGGCGATCAACTCCGAGGCGGAGCCGGTGCATCCGCAGGACCCGTCCATCCGCGGCTGCCACCACGTCCACCTGTACGCGCCCGACGCCACCGCCCGCCACTCGCGGCACGCGATGGCCATCCACCCGGGCTGGTTCGACCGCTCCCCCTGCGGAACGGGGACGAGCGCCCGCATGGCGCAGCTGCACGCGCGCGGTGAACTGCCCCTGGACACCGAGTTCGTGAACGAGTCCTTCATCGGCACCCGCTTCACCGGCCGGCTTCTCGGCACGACGGAGGTCGCGGGGGTTGCGGCGGTGCTGCCCAGCTTCACGGGCCGCGCCTGGATCACCGGCACGGCCCAGTACCTGCTCGACCCCACGGACCCGTTCCCGGCCGGGTTCGTACTCTGACCCGCCGAACGCACCGCCGGCCGCACACCGGGGGCCGTCCGTACGCCAGGAACCCGGCGTAGATACTGATGGCACGTGACATGGCACGTGACATGGCACCCGCCACGCCGCGTGAGCCGGCACCACCCGCACCCCACCCACACCCACACCC
>NZ_MUBA01000733.1 GCF_002154575.1 Streptomyces bobili | reverse complement strand
CCCGACGCCCCCGACTCCCCCAGCTCCCCGTTGAGCCAGCCCGCGATCTGCGCGGCGAACCCGGGGACGTGGCGGGCCAGGTCGGCCAGGCCGCGGTCGAAGCGGGCGGCGCCGTCCGGGGTGCGGCCGAGCAGGAGGCCGGTGCGGTGGACGAGAACGCGCAGGTCCGGGCCGCTGAGCCGGCCGGCCGAGTGCAGTACGGCGTCCAGGACGGCGGGGTCGCGTTCGTGGGCCAGCAGGAAGTCCAGCAGCTCCCGGCGGAGGGCGCCAGGCCCGGCCAGGACAGCGGCCAGGGCGGCGCGCAGCGGCTCGGGGCCCCCTTCCAGCAAGCCGGTGACCAGCGGAAACAGCACCGCCGTGCCGACTGTGCCGTCGTCGAGACGCTCATCGACGTGGGCGGCGAGGTCCCCGGCGGCTTCCGGGCGCCGCTCCATGGCCTCGCGCACGAGCTGGGCCACCCGGCGGGCCAGGGCGGGAGTCGCGGCGTCGACGAGGGCGCGCGACAGTGGTCCGGTGTCCGTGCCGAGGCGGTCCAGCCGGGCACGGCAGGCGCCGAGGACCGGTTCCGGGTGGGTGGTCAGGGCGGTGAGCAGGGCGACCGGCGGCAGCTTCGGGTCGCCTGCCGTGAACCGCTCCAGCGCCTCCGGGAGGTGTCGCTCCCGGGTCTCGGGGTCGCGTACGAGAAGGGCGAGCGCCCCGCCCTGCAGCGTCCGGTCGGCGGGCCGGGCGAGGATCGCGAGAGCGGCGTACCGCAGCAGCTCGCGGTCGGCGCGGGTGGACGCCCCGGGCGCGGCGCGCGGTCCGTACGTCATCGCCGCGGCACGCCGCTCCGGCCGCTCGTCGTGCGCCCATCGGTCGACGGCCCTGCACAGCGCGGAGGGCTCCTCCTCGGCCAGCACGGCGAGGAGTTCGTCCGCGCGCGGGTGCGCACGCTCCACGAGGACCTCGGTCAGGTCGTCCAGCCCCCGGTGCCGGTGGGTGTGCAGCAGTGCCTGCGCGGCCGTCGCCACGGTGGCGTGCGGCATCGCGGGCAACGGCCGCTCGTCGTCGAACCAGCGCGCGAGCAGCGGTTGTACGGCGGTGGCGTCGGCGGCGAGCAGCCGGGCGACCGTGTCGAGGTGGCGGGGCACGTCCTCGGCGTCCGGCGCGGGGTCCGCGAGGACCAGTCGGCGCAGCAGGTCGAGGCGGAGGCCGGCGGGGAGCGGCAGGGCGTTCCAGAAGCCGGGGCCGAACGCGACGGTGCGGCCGGGCCGGTCGCAGCGGCTCACGACCAGGTCGGCCAGCAGCCGCAGGACACCGGCGTACGGGGTCGCGTCCGGCAGGCGGGGCAGGGTCTCGGCGAGGAGTCCGGCGGCCCACCAGGAGTCCGGGTCTGCCGCCAGGGCGTCGGTCAACTCGTCGAGTCTGGCGGCGAGTTGTCGGTGTCCCTGCTGTCGGCCGAGGTGCAGGAGCGCCTGGACGACGGGGCCGATGCGGTGGTGCGGGACCGGCAGCGGGTGGGAGCCGTCGGGGGTGCGGGAACGGTGGACGAGGACGCGCAGGGCTTCGTCCAGGTCGAGGTGCAGTCCCTGGATCCAGTCGGCGAGTTCCTCGTGGGCGAAGCGATAGCCGCCGCCGGCCGGCACCAGGAGGCCTTCGGCGAGGACGGCGGACGCCCAGCCGGTGCCGCCACCGAGCCGGGCGGGGGCGGGCCCCCACGGGAACACCGCCTCGAACGACGCGCGGTCCAGCTCGCCCTGCCCCGGTCCGAGGCTGCGCCGGGCGGCCTCGTGGACCTGCCCGGACACCTTCGCGGCGAGCCGTCGTACGGCGGTGCCGCGCACGCCGTTCTCGGCGGCCAGCCGGACCGCGATCCGCAGGCACATCAGGTCGAGGTGGGTGGCGAGGACCTCGTCGCGGCCGACGGGGGTGGCGGCCTCGGTGTCGGGGAGGGCGGCGCGGACCTCCGCGTACAGCCGGAGGGTGAGCGGATGCCTGGCGTCGGGCCCCGCGAGTGCGGTGTCCGGGATGCCGAGCCGGGCACGCACCTCGTCCGCCTCGGCCTCGGTGAGGTCGCCGAGGGGGACGCGTGGCGGCAGATCCCGCCCCGTGCGGCCGTACAGCATGCCGGCCGGGAAGTGCGGGCCCGCCTGCTCCCAGTACTCGGTCCGGCAGGCCACCACCAGCCGGGTTCCCGTCTCCCGCAGCCAGTCCGCGGTGCCCTCGGTCCACTCGGGGAGGCGGTGGGCGAGGACGGGCGGCATCTCCTCGGGGCCGTCGAGGACCAGCAGCAGCGGGCGGCCCGCGGCGCGGGCGTGGTGGGCGAGCCGTTCCGGGGTCTGCTCGTCGAGGGCGGGGACCGGTCGGGACGCGGCGACGATCCGGGCGGCGCGGCCCAGTGCGCGGCGGGCCGCGTCGGCGACAGAGTCGTCGGCGTCCCGCAGGTCGGCGCCGCGCAGCCACAACGTGGGCGCCGCCTCTCGCGCGCGCCGCCCGGCGAGGGCCGTACGAGCGGCGCTCGTACGGCCGCTCGCCGGGCGGCGCGCGCGAGAG
>NZ_MUBA01000732.1 GCF_002154575.1 Streptomyces bobili | reverse complement strand
CGACCCGGCCGCGGCCGGCGAGATCGTCGTCGAGGGCCAGTACCGCATCGGCCGCGCCGACCCCGCCCCGATCGGCGCCGAGGCCGGCCTCGCCGTGCCCAGGCCCGACGGCGGCGTCGAGCTGTACCTCGCCTCCACCGACCCGCACAGCGACCGGGACACCGCCGCGGCCTGCTTCGGCCTGTCACCCGATCAGGTGAAGATCGTCGTCACCGGAGTGCCCGGCGCCACCGCCGACCGCGAGGACCAGGGCTTCCAGCTCCCGCTCGGCCTGCTGGCCCTGCGCACCGGCTGCCCCGTCAAGCTCACCGCGACCCGCGAGGAGTCCTTCCTCGGCCACGCCCACCGCCACCCCACCCTGCTGCGGTACCGCCACCACGCGGACGCCGAGGGCAGGCTCGTCAAGGTGGAGGCGCAGATCCTCCTCGACGCGGGCGCCTACGCCGACACCTCCGCCGAGGCCCTCGCCGCCGCCGTCTCCTTCGCCTGCGGCCCCTACGTCGTCCCCAACGCCTTCATCGAGGGCTGGGCCGTCCGCACCAACAACCCGCCCTCCGGCCACGTCCGCGGCGAAGGCGCCATGCAGGTCTGCGCCGCCTACGAGGCGCAGATGGACAAGCTGGCGAAGAGACTCGGCGTGGACCCGGCGGAACTGCGCCTGCGCAACGCCCTGGCCACCGGCGACGTCCTGCCCACCGGCCAGACGGTCACCTGCCCGGCGCCCGTCGCCGAACTCCTCCAGGCCGTCCAGGAGTACCCGCTGCCCGCCCTGCCGAAGGACTCCCCCGAGGAGGACTGGCTGCTGCCCGGCGGCCCCGAGGGCGCGGGCGAACCCGGCGCGGTGCGCCGGGGCGTGGGCTACGGCCTCGGCATGGTCCACATGCTCGGCGCGGAAGGCACCGACGAGGTCTCCACGGCCACCGTCAAGATCCAGGACGGCATCGCGACCGTCCTGTGCGCGGCCGTCGAGAGCGGTCAGGGCTTCACCACCCTCGCCCGGCAGATCGTCCAGGAGACCCTCGGCGTCGACGAGGTGCACGTCGCGCCCGTCGACACCGACCAGCCGCCGGCCGGCCCCGGCTGCCGCGGCCGGCACACCTGGGTCTCCGGCGGCGCGGTGGAACGCGCGGCCAAGATGGTCCGCACCCAGCTCCTCCAGCCCCTCGCCCACAAGTTCGGCATGTCCCACGAACTCCTCCAGATCACCGACGGCAAGATCACCTCGTACGACGGTGTCCTGTCGACGACCGTCGCCGAGGAACTGCACGGCAAGGAACTGTGGGCCACCGCGCAGTGCCGCCCGCACCCCACCGAGCCGCTGGACGGGGCCGGGCAGGGCGACGCGTTCGTCGGCCTCGCCTTCTGCGCGATCCGCGCGGTCGTGGACGTCGACATCGAACTGGGCTCGGTACGGGTCGTGGAACTGGCGGTCGCCCAGGACGTCGGCCGGATCCTCAACCCGGCCCAGCTCGCCGCCCGCATCGAGGCCGGCGTCACCCAGGGCGTCGGCATCGCCCTCACCGAGAACCTGCGCACCCCGCGCGGCCTGCTCCGCCACCCCGACCTCACCGGCTACGCCCTCCCCACGGCCCTGGACGCCCCGGACATCCGGATCGTCAAGCTGGTCGAGGAGCGGGACGTGGTCGCGCCGTTCGGCGCGAAGGCGGCCAGCGCGGTACCGGTCGTGACCTCCCCGGCGGCGATCGCCTCCGCCGTACGGGCCGCCACCGGCCGCCCGGTGAACCGGCTGCCGATAAGGCCGCAGGCGGCCGTGGTCACGGGCCAGTAGGGACGCGACGCGGGGCGCGTGAGGGCCGCCGGTCTTCACGCCCTCTTCGCCGGTCGCCGGACCGCGCGCCCCCATGTCATGTCCCGGACTGCGCCCGGACACCGGGGAGTTGACCGTGGGGGAGACGGTCGAGGAGATCCTCGTGGGAGGGAACGCGGGCGGGTGGCCAGGCGTCCTTCTTGTCGAGGGCCGTTGTCAGTGGTGCCGCGTAGTGTGCGGAGCAGTGGGACGGCGAATCTTCACGCACGGGGGACCGATGAGCACGACCAGCACCACCACCGGCACGCCGGTGATCACCCTCTCCGAGGCCGAGCTGGATCCGTACGTCACTCACGCGCCGAGCCGCCGCTGGCTGAGCGGCCCCGGACTGCCCGACGTCGGCGCGCTGGTGACGTTCGAGGCGCTGCGCGCGGACGGCCTGCGCACGGTCGCCGACTCCACCGGCGACCCCGGCCACCGGCTCCCCGACGACCTGCGCGACCAGCTCGTCATCGGCGGACTCCTCGGCCCGGCGGGCCCGGTGACCGAGTCGGTGCTGCTCGACGGCGTCACCGGAGAGATCACGACGACGTACTTCTTCCACGACCGCCCCGACCTGATGGACCGCCGGCCGCTCGCGTCCTCCCTGGAGAAGCTCGTGCGGTTCGCCACGGCGGCCGACGAACTCGCGGCGCTCAGAGGCCAGTTCGCGGCCTACGCCGGGCGCTTCGGGCCGGAGGCGGTGGCCGAGGCGTCCGGACAGCTCCTCGCGCTCTACGAGTCGGGGGCCGACGGCGAGGTGCCGCCGTTCTGGCGGCTGGCCGCGGTGGTCCGCCCGCTCGCGTTGATCGCGGGCCCCGGCACGCGTTCCGGGCTCGCCCTGGACCTGCCGCCCCGGCTGCTGGACGAGGAGTTCGACATCGGCGCGATCGTCCGCTTCGAGGAGGTCGACTTCCCGGCCGCCCTCTTCCACGAGCCGACCCGTCGCTTCCTGCGGGAGACGGGCCTGCCCGAGGACTGCGTCTGGTTCTCCCTCGACATGGACGTCCCGCTGCCGACCCTCGCCGAGCACTGGGCGGACGAGCCGGACACCCGGCTCCCCGAAGGCGCCGACCGTCTGATCCGCCTCGGCCACCTCGTGGAGGACACCAGTCTCGTCCTCGACGGCACCACCGGCGCCGTGCTGTCCTGGAGCGAGGCGGAGGCCCGGCTCCGCCCGCTGAACGCCGACATCTCGACACTCGCGTTCACCCTCTGGCTCGTCCACCGCGAGCACACCCTCGACGCGGACCACGAACTGACCGAGGCCTACGACCAGTTGGCCGCCACCATGACCCGCACCCTCGCGGCCCTCGACCCGGTGGCCTGCGACCCGACGCCCAGAACACCCACCGACGACGGCTGGCGCTACTGGCCGGGCATGTTCGAGGACGAGGCGGGCGGCGGACTCTACGCGTAGGGCGGCCGCACACCGTAGGGTCCCCGGATGGACTGGCTGGCCCCGGTGAACACATTGACAGGCGCGGCGATCGGCATCGGATCGACCTTGCTGGCGGACCGCATCCGCTGGCGCCGCGACCGCGAGGCACTCGACCGGGACACGCGAAGGCAGGCCTACGCGGCGTTCATGGCGGCGCTGTCCGAGGTCTACACCCGCCTGCACGAGACCGCCCGCGAGACGCTCCCCGCGTCGGAGGCCCGCGCGGCCGCGCACGAGGCCTTCACCACCAGTAACCTCTACCCGCTCCGCTACGAACTCGCGCTGATAGCCCCCTGGGACGTCATGGAACCGGTCAACCAGGCCTTCTGGAAGGTCCGCGACCTACGCGACCTGGTCGCAAGGGGCACCCACACGGACGCCCCGGACTTCCGGACCCACGTGAGCGACTACCTGAAAGCCACGGAATCGGCCCAGGCAGCGATGCGCCGAGACCTGGGCACGCCCTGGCCGCGGGACGCGGGGGCGGGAGGGGCGTAGCCCATGACGGGTGAACGAGATCGACCCCGCGATGTCCGGGAGGGCGCCACCTCTCTAGGCGGACCCCGGAAAGCCAAGCAATTGGCAGATCCGGGCCAGTGACACGCCGTAGAAGTGGCGGATCGCCGGCCCAGATCTGCCGATCAGCGTCGGCGGAGCCGACGGGTGGAGGCCGTGGCGGGATTCGAACCCACGTAACTCGCTTTGCAGGCGAGCCCCTGAACCACTCGGGCACACGGCCGTGACGGACGGTTCCCTGTGAACCGCTTGGTCATGACCGTAGGCCCCCGGAATCGCGGGGCCAAGGGAAGCGTGGGGGTTGCAATGGGACTGCCATGTGCCGTTCATGAACGGGTCGGCGTAGGACCATCGGACGAGGGCCGGTCCCGTCTCTCGACAGGGGTCAAACTCGGTTGTGGGCCTTACTCTGGCGGGCATGGCCGTCCATGAACCTCGCGACACCGGTGTCGCAGACGTACCCGGGAAGTCCAGCTCGCGCCGACCGGAGGAGGGCGTGCTGGGGCGGGACTTCCGGGCCCTGAGCATCGGGATCGTGTCCGTCGTGCTGCTGATCGCCTTCGAGGCGACCGCCGTGGGGACGGCGATGCCGGTCGCGGCGCGGGAGCTGGACGGGCTGTCCCTGTACGCCTTCGCCTTCTCGGGGTACTTCACGACCAGCCTGTTCGGCATGGTGCTGGCCGGCCAGTGGTCCGACCGGCGGGGCCCGCTCGGACCGCTGACCTGCGGGATCGCCACCTTCGCCGCGGGGCTCGTGCTGTCGGGGACCGCAGGGGCCATGTGGCTGTTCATCCTCGGGCGGGCCGTACAGGGGCTGGGCGGCGGGCTGGTGATCGTCGCGCTGTACGTCGTCGTGGGGCGGGCCTATCCGGAGCGGCTGCGGCCCGCGATCATGGCGGCGTTCGCGGCGAGCTGGGTCGTGCCGTCGGTGGTGGGGCCGCTGGCGTCGGGCGCGGTGACCGAGCACCTCGGCTGGCGGTGGGTGTTCCTCGGCATCCCCGTACTGGTCCTCTTCCCGCTCGCCCTCGCACTGCCGCAGATACGGCGGCTGGCCGCGGGCCCGGTCGACGGCGCCGCGAACGCCTCCTCCGACCGGCGCCGCATCCGCCTCGCGCTGGGCATCTCCCTCGGCGCGGCGCTGCTCCAGTACGCCGCCCAGGACCTGCGCCCGCTGTCGCTCCTGCCCGCCGCCGCGGGAGCCGCCCTGCTGGTGCCGGCCGTCCTCGGCCTGCTTCCGCCCGGCACCTGGAGGGCGGCCCGCGGCCTGCCCTCGGTGGTGCTGCTGCGGGGGGTGGCCGCGGGGTCGTTCATCGCGGCCGAGTCCTTCGTGCCGCTGATGCTGGTCACCCAGCGCGGCCTCAGCCCGACCCTCGCCGGGTTCTCCCTCGCGGCCGGCGGGGTGACCTGGGCGCTGGGCTCCTGGGTGCAGTCCCGGCCCCGCGTGGAGCCGTACCGGGACCGGCTGCTGACCGGGGGCATGGTGCTCGTGTCCGCCGCCATCGCCGCCGCGCCGAGCGTCCTGATCGACGCGGTGCCCGCCTGGACGGTGGCCGTCGCCTGGGCTTTCGGCTGCTTCGGGATGGGCCTGGTGATCTCCTCCACGAGCGTACTGCTGCTCAAGCTGTCCGCTCCCGAGGAGGCCGGTTCCAACTCTGCGGCCCTCCAGATATCCGACGGCCTGTCCAACGTGCTGCTGCTGGCGGCCGGCGGTGCCGCCTTCGCGGCGCTCGGCGGCGGAACCGTGTCGCACGCGGCCACCGAGGCCGCCGGCGGCTCGCATCCAGCCGCTTTCGCCGCCGTGTTCCTGCCGATGGCGGGGGTGGCGTTGGTGGGAGCTTGGGTGACTACGCGGCTGCGGGCATAGTTTCCTAGTGGTACCAATGTGGCCCCATTGGCGGTACCGTGCTGGTATGGCTATGAACCTTCGTCTGCGCGACGACCAGCAAGAGGCGCTGAAGCTCCGGGCCGAGGAGGAAGGCCGCAGCATGCACGCCATAGTGCTTCAGGCGATCGACCGGTATCTGGAGCAGGAGGCGGATCGGGCCACGGTTCGCCGACTGGGGGCCAAGTACGCGGCGGGCCATGCCGACCTGCTGCGGCGGCTGGGGGAGTAGATGAAGTACCTCACCGTCCAGGAGGCACTGGACCTGGCGGAGCTGGCTTGTGGGGAGCGGACCAGGGTCGCCGTACGCGACCTGGGTCTGCTCAGCTCGGCCGTTCACCGTCCCCAGTCGCAGATGTTCGGCATCGAGGCGTACACGGACCTCTTCGAGAAGGCCGCGGCGCTGTTCCAGTCGCTTGCCGCGAACCGTTCTCTGGTGGACGGCAACAAGCGCATGGCGTGGATGTGCACGGTCGTCTTCCTCGACTTCAACGGCACGGAAATGCTCGACGTCGACCAGGACGATGCGTACAAGCTCGTCATCGAGGTGGCAGCAGGCAGCCTGGAGGACGTGGGGCTGATCGCCGCGCGCTTGAGGGCGCTGCACGAGGCGATGTGAGCTGAGTCCCACCCGGGGGCGACCTGGCGTCGTTCGCACGGTGGTGGTCGGGGACCGCCGGTAGGGTGGCCCGGTTGTCATACGCACCGTGCCGCCCGAAGCCGCACGGTGTGCGAGACCGCACGAAGCCCAACGCACGGTGCGAGACCGCACGAAGCCGAACGCACCGTGCGCGTACCGCACGAAGCCGAACGACCCACGAACCGGAGACCGTGACTACCACCGCCGCCTCCACCCCCACCTC
>NZ_MUBA01000731.1 GCF_002154575.1 Streptomyces bobili | reverse complement strand
AGCCGGGTCTTGCCGACGCCGCCCGGACCGACCGCGGTCACCTGCCGGCGCGTCTTCACCGCCTCGGCCAGTTCCGCCCGCTCCCGGACCCGGCCGACGAACGCCGTCAGCGGCGTGGGGAGCGCGCAGGCCGGGTGTGGCCGCTCGGCGCGGGCGAGTTCGGCGGCGCGCCGGGCGAGTGCCCGCCGGTCCGCGACGTCCAGCTTGCGCAGCAGTGCGGAGACGTGTGACTCGACCGTGCGGACGGAGATGAACAGGCGCGAGGAGATCTCCGCGTTGCTGAGGTGCTCCCCGAGCAGCGCGAGCACCTCGCTTTCCCGGACCGAGATCGCTGAAGTGGACACGGCGTCATTATCCGTGGTCGTTTCCACAGCGGGTCCGTACACGTCTCCGTGGTGGTTTCCGTACGCGTCTCCGTGGTGGTTTCCGTGGTGAGCACGGAGGCGGACCGCGCCCTCGCGGCGAGAGGCTGTGACCACGGCGAACGAGCCCGGCAGATGAAGCCGGGCCGACCGTGGCCCCGACCGCAGGAGTGACTGGAATGACCATGACCGGCTCGTCCACGGCGACCGACACCGAGGCCGCCGGGACACCTTCCGCCCCGCGCCCGCGCCCTCTGCGCCGCCGTGACACCGAGCACCGGCTCGCCCATGACGTCGATGTCTGGGTGGCGACCGCCTCGGCGGACGGGGTGCCGTACCTGGTGCCCCTGTCCTTCGACTGGGACGGCGAGACCTTGCTGGTCTCCACTCCGGCCGGCAGCCCGACCGGCCGGAACCTCGCCGTCCGCGGCACCGTCCGGCTGGGACTGGGGCCCACCCGCGACGTGTCGATGATCGACGGCGAGGTGGAGGTCCTGGAGATCGACGCGCTGCCGCGGGAGCGCGCCGACCGGTTCGCCGCCCGCACCGGCTTCGACCCGCGTACGCCGTCCCCGTCCGGCACGCCGTACCGCTGGTTCCGGGTCACCCCGCGCCGTGTCCAGGCCTGGCGCGAGGCGGACGAGCTGACGGGCCGCGAGCTGATGCGCGACGGCGCCTGGACCTGCTAGTGCCTGTCTGACGATTCCCGCACCCCAAGCGCACGCACCGAGAGAGGAACCCTGCCATGACCAGCACGCAGAAGCCCGCACAGAAGTCCACGCAGAAGCCCACACGGAAGAGCGGCACGGCCGAGAAGAGCTTCGACGGGTTCACCGCCGAGGAACGCGAGGCGATGAAGGACCACGCCAAGGAACTCAAGGCGTCCGCGCGCCGCAGCCCGCGCACGGCCAGGGCCGACGGCGAGAGCGACGTCCGCGCGAAGATCGCCGAGATGGAGGACGCGGACCGTGTCCTCGCGGAGCGGCTCCACGGGATCGTCGGTACCGCCGCGCCGCAGCTCACGCCGAGGCTGTGGTACGGCATGCCCGCCTACGCCCGAGACGGCAAGGTCGTCTGCTTCTTCCAGAGCGCCCAGAAGTTCAAGTCCCGGTACGCCACCCTCGGCTTCAGTGACCAGGCGAACCTCGACGACGGCACCCTGTGGCCCACCTCCTACGCGCTGACGGAGCTGACCGCCGGCACAGAGGCGCAGATCATCGCGCTGATCGAGAGGGCAGCCGGCTGAAACCGGGTACGCGAGGCTGATTACCGGTAGGGGCCGTGCCTTCGGCAGGATGGCCCCATGACCGAGATCCGCACCCCCCGCCTCATCCTCCGTCGCTGGCACGACGACGACCTGGTACCCATGGCCGAGATCAACGCCGACCCCGACGTGATGCGCTGGGTCGACGACGGCTCGGTGCTCGACCTGGACGGGACGGCGGAGGCCATCGAGCAGTGGGAAGAGGAGTGGGACGAGGAGGGCTTCGGACTCTTCGCGGTCGAGTTGCTGGCCTCGGGCGAGCTGGCCGGTTTCACCGGCCTGTCCGTGCCGGGACACCTGCCCGAGGTGGCCTCCGAGGTGGCGGTCAGCTGGCGGTTCGGTTCACCGTTCTGGGGTCAGGGGTACGCCTCGGAGGCCGCCCAGGCGACGTTGGAGTTCGCGCTCCAGGACCGTGGCCTCGACCGGGTCATCAGCGTCTGCCGGGTGGGGGACGAGGCCTCCGAGAACGTCATCCGCAAGCTGGGCATGGTGCCGGAGCGGGTGATCACCCATCCGGTGCACGGTTTCGCGCTGGGCGTGCACGCCATCGACCTCACGGAGTACGAGGCGTGAGCGGGCGGAGCGGCGG
>NZ_MUBA01000730.1 GCF_002154575.1 Streptomyces bobili | reverse complement strand
GTCCTCGACTTCGGCGGCCTCAAGGACGGCTACGGCTCCGACACCTCCCGCACGGTCCACGTCGGCGAACCCACCGACGAGGAACGCCGGGTCCACGACCTCGTCCGCGAGGCCCAGGAGGCCGGCTTCCGCGCCGTACGGCCCGGCGTCGCCTGCCAGGAGGTCGACCGGGCCGCCCGCGCCGTCATCGCCGACGCCGGGTACGGCGAGTACTTCATCCACCGCACCGGTCACGGCATCGGCGTCACCACGCACGAGCCGCCGTACATGATCGAGGGCGAGGAGCAGCCGCTCGTCCCCGGCATGTGCTTCTCCGTGGAACCCGGCGTCTACCTGCCCGGCCGCTTCGGGGTGCGCATCGAGGACATCGTCACGGTCACCGAGAACGGCGGCAGGCGCCTCAACGACACCACCCGCGAGCTGGTCGTCGTCGACTGAGAACCACCAGGAGTCCCGGCACCCCCCGACCGGCACCCACCCCGACCGGCACCCACCCGAACGGCACTCGAACGGCTACGGCGCGACCATGACCCAGGCACCCACACCCACCGCGGACACCGTCCGCCGACTGGTGCGCACGCTCCTCAAGAACGGCGACGACAGCGGTCGCGGCCCCGAGGTGCGGCCCGTCACCCAGGGGAGCGGGCACGGCACCTGGTGGGTCGGCACCCGCCACGTCCTGCGGCTGGCTTCCGACCGCGAGGCGACCGTCCGCATGCGCCGCGAACTGCGGCTGCGCGACCTGGTGCGGCCGCACGTCCCGGTCGCCGTGCCGGCCTCCGTCGCGCACGGCGAATGGTCGCCCGGCCTCACCTACACCCTCGACACCCTGGTGCCCGGCGGAACCGCCGAGGACCACGACGTGTCCGCCGTCGGCGAGGCCGACCTGGCCGGACTGCTCGGCGGACTGCGCGAGGTACCGGTCCGCCAGGCCGAGACGACCGGCGTGCCGCGCGTCGCCCCGCGCTCCCTGGAGGCACTGCGCCGGATGGCGGTGGCCGCCGCCGAACGCCTCGGCGCCGCCGACGAGTTCGACCCGGCCCGGCTGCACCAGCTCACCCCTCCCGGCGCGGCCCAGCTCGCCGCGCAGCCCGCCACAGCCGTCCTCGTCCACCACACCCTGCGGGGCGAGCACCTCGTGGTCGGCGCCGACGGCCGGGTGCGCGGCGTCCTCGACTGGACCGGCGCGGTCGTCGGCGACCCCGCCGAGGACATCGCGGGCCTCGCCCTCGCCGTCGGCTCCGGCGCCGCCGTCCGCGCCGCCACCCTCACCGGGTACGGCGCCCGCGCCTGCCTGCGCGGCCTGTGGCTGGCCCGCTGCGACACCGTCGTACGCCTCGACGAGCGCCTCACCGGCCACGGCACCGAGCCCCCGGCCCTGCTGCGCACCCAGCTGCGACGGGCCTGGGAGGCGATCCTGCTGGAACGGGTGACGGAACTCCGCGAGGACGGGGCGGAAGACTAGCGGAGCAGCCCGCCCCAGCCCTGCGGAGTCGCTCTCAGTCCTGCTCCAGCACCACGCACGACTCGCCGGGCACGTGCAGCAACCCGTCCGGGCCCGGTGCCTCCACCGGTTCCCACGCGGCCAGCACGCGCGCGGGACGCGTGCCCAGGGGGATCGCCGCCGGCGCCTTGCCGAGGTTCACGGCCACCCGGACGTCGCCGCGGCGGAAGGCCAGCCAGCGGGCCTGCGCGTCATGGGCGACCTTGAGGTCGGCGAGGTCCGGATCGGTCAGGTCCGCCTGGGCGTGCCGCAGCGCGATCAGCCGGCGGTACCAGGCCAGCACGCGCGCGTGCGGCTCACGCTCCGGCTCCGACCAGTCCAGGCAGGAGCGGTCCCGCGTCGCCGGGTCCTGCGGGTCGGGCACGTCCTCCTCCGCCCAGCCGTGCGCCGCGAACTCCCGCCGCCTGCCCCGCCGTACGGCCTCCGCGAGGTCGGGGTCGGTGTGGTCGGTGAAGAACTGCCAGGGCGTGCCCGCCGCCCACTCCTCGCCCATGAACAGCATCGGCGTGAACGGCGAGGTCAGCGTCAGTGCCGCCGCGCAGGCCAGCAGGCCGGGGGAGAGGGAGGCCGAGAGCCGGTCGCCCTGGGCGCGGTTGCCGACCTGGTCGTGGGTCTGGGAGTAGCCGAGCAGCCGGTGCGCGGGCAGCCGGGTACGGTCCAGCCGGCGCCCGTGGCACCGGTCGCGGAAACTGGAGTAGGTGCCGTCGTGGAAGAAGCCGCCGGTGAGGGTCTTGGCGAGCGCGGCGAACGGGTCGCGCGCGAAGTCGCCGTAGTAGCCCTGGGACTCGCCGGTCAGGGCGGTGTGCAGGGCGTGGTGGAAGTCGTCGTTCCACTGCGCGTGCAGACCCAGGCCGTGCTCCAGGCGGGGCGTGATCAGCCGCGGGTCGTTCAGGTCGGACTCGGCGATCAGGAACAGCGGCCGGCCCGTCTCCGCGGCGAGCGCGTCCACCGACTCCGACAGCTCCTCCAGGAACGGGTACGCGCGCGTGTCGGCCAGCGCGTGCACCGCGTCCAGCCGCAGTCCGTCGATCCGGTAGTCGCGCAGCCACGCCAGCGCGCTGCCCAGCAGGAACGCCCGCACCTCGTCCGAGCCGGGCGCGTCCAGATTGACGGCGGAACCCCACGGAGTGTGGTGGGTGTCGGTGAAGTACGGGCCGAACACGGGCAGGTAATTGCCCGACGGGCCCAGGTGGTTGTGCACCACGTCCAGGACCACGCCCAGCCCCAGCTCGTGCGCCCGGTCGACGAACCGCTTCAGCGCCTCGGGCCCGCCGTACGGCTCGTGCACCGCCCATAGCGACACCCCCTCGTAGCCCCAGCCGTGTCGGCCGGGGAAGGGACACAGCGGCATCAACTCCACATGGGTCACGCCCAGTTCGACGAGATGGCCGAGCCGGCCGGCCGCCGAGTCCAGCGTGCCCTCGGCGGTGTACGTGCCCACATGCAGCTCGTACAGGACCGCGCCCGGCAGCGGACGCCCCGGCCAGGCGGCCCGCCACGCGTACCGGCCGTGGTCGACGACCGCGCTCAGCCCGTCCGGCCCGTCCGGCTGACGGCGCGAACGCGGGTCCGGCCGCACCGGGCCGTCGTCCACCGCGAAGCCGTACCGCGTGCCGTCCCGCGCCTCCGCCTCGCCGCTCCACCACCCCGGCCGCGTGGCGTCGCGCTCCAACGCGCGCGTGACGCCCTCGCACTGGAGCGTCACACGTTCGGCCTGCGGTGCCCACACCTCGAACTGCACGGACGGTTCCCCTTCGTCTGCTCACGGTCCGCCGACCGTGAGGTAGCCCGACGCGACCCATCGTGCTCCACCCGAGATCGATCCGCCGCGCGAACACCCCCATCGGCAGCGGTGTCGTCACGCGTCGATCCGGGCACGCGCGCGTGGCCGCCGTTCTCCCGTTTTCTGGACACCCGCCGTTCACTGCCCGACAATCACGAACGTGACGTCGTCATTCGAGTTCAACACGTACCCCGCGCGCCTGTCCGACGTGGAGCGCGACAGGGCGCTGAAGGTGCTCCGTGACGGCGCCGCCATGGGCCGTCTCTCCCACGACACGTTCATCCGGCGCATGGAACTGGCGCTCGCCGCCCGCCGCTCCGACGAACTCGCGGTCCTCACCGCCGACCTGCCCAGCGAGAACCGCTTCTCGCGCGCCCTCTTCGGCACCGTCGAGGCCGTCTCCGGCTTCACCGTACGGCTGCGCAGGGCCTGGCAGGCCGAGCGGCTGCCCAAGCTGCTGCTCCCGCACCCCGGCACCGCGCGGGCCCTGCGCATCGGCCGCGACCCGGCCAGCGGCCTCAGACTGACCCACGACAGCGTCTCGCGCGTGCACGCCGAGCTCAGCCGCCAGGGCGGTGTGTGGATCCTGCGCGACCTCGGCTCGACCAACGGCACCACCGTCAACGGACGACGCGTCATCGGCGCCGCCGTGGTCCGCGAGGGCGACCAGGTCGCCTTCGGACTGATGGCGTTCCGTCTCTCCGTGAACTGAGTCCCGCACCGGCAAGCCGAGCCCGCCGGGGCGGTGTTGACGTACCTCCCGCGCCATGACTCACTGTGCGTACACCCGGCACTCCCGGTGAACCGACGGCGCCGGCCCCGACGCGGAGGTGTGTCCTGCCGCCACTCCTGCGCTACCCGACCGCGGACGAACTCGCGGCCCGCGCGGCCGCGCTCGTCGCCCGCCGGCCCCACGACACCCGGCTGCGCCGCGTCGGCGTCTCGCGCGCGGGCACCCCCCTGTGGCTGCTCTCCGTGGGCCACGGCACCCGCCAGGCCCTGATCGTCGCCGGACCGCACGCCAACGAACCCGTCGGCGGCGCCACCGTCCTGCGGCTCGCCGAGCGCGTCCTCGCCGACCCCAGGCTCACCGAGGACGCCGACGCCACCTGGAACCTGCTGCTCTGCCTCGACCCCGACGGCCTGCGCCGCAACGAGGGCTGGCTGTCCGGCCCGTACAGCCTCGGCCGCTACTTCCGGCACTTCTTCCGGCCAGGCTTCCGGGAACAGCCCGAGTGGCTGCCCGACGGGGCGGGAGCCGCGGCGCTGCCGGAGACACGGGCGCTGCTCGGCCTCCAGGACGAGCTGAAACCTTTCTTCCAGTGTTCGCTGCACGGCGTCGACGTCGGCGGCGGCTTCGTCGAACTCACCCGCGACCTCCCCGGACTCCCGCGGCGCGTGGCCCACGCCGCCGCCCGCCTCGGCATCCCGCGCGAACTCGGCTCCTACGACACCCTGTACTGGCCGGGCCTCGGACCCGCCGTCTACCGGATCCCGCCACCGCGCCCGCGCGACCTCGCCGCCGCCATCACCGAGGCCGCCGTCGAGTCGACCTGGTACCACCCGCACCGGCACGGCACCGTCACCGCGGTCGTCGAGGCGCCCATGTGGGGCGTCGCCGCCGTCGAGGACGACTCACCGCCCGACGACCGCGACGCCGTGCTACGCGCGGTGAGCCGGACCCTGCGCCACGAGACCCGGCTCCTCGAACGCCTCCTCGCGCGCGCGGCGCCCCATCTCCCGGCCGCGCCCGACACGGCCCGCCTGCTCGCCCCCGTCCACGACTACCTCCTGGTCTGCCCCGGCCTCGCCGACGCCTGGGACCCCGACGCGGGCGACCCCGCACATCCGCTGCCACCCCTGAACACCGCCCACCTGGCCGCCCTGCGCATCGCCGGCCGCCGGATCGCCGTACGCACCGCGGGCCTGCTCCACCAGCTCGTCGCCGGGGCCGGGCAGGATCCGGCCGGGGTGCTTCCCGAACTGGACGCGCTCATCGACGCCTGGTGCGCCGACTACCACGACGGCTTCGGGGCCCGCTGGATCCCGGTCGCCCGCCAGGTCGAGTACCAGACGAGAGTCGTCCTCGCCGCGTTCGACCTGGCCGCCCGGCCGGCCCCCGCACCCGCACGATCGGGTGAGCCGGACTGGGGAACCGGGGCCACCGTGCCGATGCACCGGGAATGAAGCACTTCCCCACACACCGCCTCCTGGGCGCCCTGCCCGTCACGGCCGCCCTCCTCCTCGCCGCCGTCGCCCCCACCCAGGCCTCGGCGCCCCGGAGCCTCCTCCCCGGCGACGGACTCCGGCTCACCGTCACCACCGGCGACTCCCGCTCCAGCGACACCCGCGGCACCCTCCTGTTGTGCGACCCGCCCCAGGGCCACTCCCGCGCCGCCGAGGCCTGCGCCGACCTCACGGCGGCCGACGGCGACATCGGCGCCGTCGCGCACGAGGACGCCGTCTGTTCCCTCCTGTACGCGCCCGTGACCGCCCACGCGAGCGGCCGGTGGAACGGCCGCCCGGTCGAGTACACGGAGACCTTCTCCAACACCTGCGTGATGCTCGCGCGCACGGGCGCGGTCTTTGCCCTCGACGACGAGCAGCTCCCCGAACTGGCCGAACTCCCCGAACCGGCCGGGCTGCCCGGGGCCTGAGACCGGCCGGCCGGCTCCGGGCCCGCGCAGACACGCAGACACGCGCACACGCGCGCGGGGCGTGCGCGCGCCCGGAGCCGCCCGCCGCCGGTTCTTCGGCCGCCGCAGCTTCTAGGGCTGCTGCGGTGACCCCTCGCGCGCGTGCAGCGCCGCCGCGACGACCGTGCGGGACTGGTGCTCGACCTGGTGCTCCAAGGGCACCCAGCGGGCCCGGAACCGCTCGGCGAACTCCTCGCTCCACGCCTCGACGAGACGCTCCAGACGCGGCGCCGCCCGGTCGTCCCGCTCCCGCAGCACCCGCCACAGCATCGCCGCCGCCCGCAGCGGCAGACGGCGGCCGAAGGCGTCCACACTGCCGACGTACGCCATGGTGGTGTCGGCCGGGGGCGTGTGGGTCCAGTCGGCGGCCAGGCCCGGCACCAGCTCCAGCGCCCAGCGGGCCGCCCTCAGCAGCGGCCCGTCGACGCCCTCCAGCCGGGGCGAGGCCTCAGCCAGCACGTGCTCCACCTCCCGGGCGTCCCGCAGCAGACGGCCGGCCAGACGCTGGATCGCCTGCGCGGGACCGGGGTGCGGCGCCGGGTCGTCCACCAGGTCGCTCGCCCACATCGGCACCTCCACGACCGCGGTCAGGCCGCCGTGGCGGTGGGCGTGGTACCAGGTGCTGTGGCGCGCGTCGTCCGGCATGCTCGGGTAGGCCACGCCCGCGCCCGGTTCCGGCATCACATGCACCCCCGGCCCGGAGGCGGGCCACCCCGCCGCGTCGGAGGCGCCCGTCTCCACCGGGATGTGCAGTTGCGCCGCCGACTTGGCGAACGGCTCGGCCAGACCCGGGATGTCCCTGGTCAACTGCACCCAGCTGCCCCCCAGTTCGGTGCCGTGCAGCGTCACCTGGAGGTAGGGCCTCAGCTCGTCGATGACCCCGGTCAGCGCACGCGTCTCCGGCGGCAGCCGGTCCGCAGGCAGGACGGCCGGGGACCACTCCGGCTGCTCCGGGCCCGCGGGCCGGAAGAAGCCCCGGTGGTACTCCAGCAGGCTGCGCGGCGCCGGCGTCACGTGCAGACTCGCCCCGTCGGGATCCGCGCAGAGCAGGAAGTGCCAGGACGTGCCGTCCCTCAACTCCCTTTCCAGCAGGACCCGTTCGGTCAGGGCGAGCAGGGTCGGGCCGCCGGTGGGCTCGTTGGCGTGAGCGCCCGCGACGACCAGGACGGCCCGCCGCGCATGCCCCACCGACAGCAGATGCAGCGGTCGGCCGGCCCGTGAGAGACCCACCTTCCGCAGCGTGCACAGTCCGGGCCGCAGTGCTGCCAACGCCCTGGCGGACGCGGTCAGTTCGGGCACAGTGGGGTAGCGCAGCTCCGGCAGGAGACTCACCCCCGTCACGTCCGCCCGGCCTTCGCATCCGCAGTACCCCACGGTCTCGGTGCCCTGTCAAGAACGCGCCACGGGCGCCTTCCGGGGGCGCCCGTGGCGCGTTCTTG
>NZ_MUBA01000729.1 GCF_002154575.1 Streptomyces bobili | reverse complement strand
TCGGGTCGAAGGAACAGCGGCACCACACCCGACCGTTGCACGGTGAGGGCGTACGGCCGCTGTTCCTTCGACCCGAACCAGATGATCTCCCGTGGCCGCAGGGTCGCCTCGACGAACGCCGCACGCCCCGGCTCGATCTGTACGTTGCCCGGCCGGATGTCGTACGACAGGTGGTCGCCGGTGTCGCCGCCCGCGACGGACGCCGTCAGCCGCGTGTTGCCGAGGTTGTCGATCGCGAGGCGCGGCCGGCCCCGGAACCGTCCCTTCACGGTCGGCGGCACCAGCTCGGCACGCACCTCCGTGAACGGCGTGACCGTGAGATTCCCCTCCGGAACCGTCACCGCGTCCGGATGCTCGGTCGGCGTGATCCGCACGGCGTACGGGTTCGGACCCGCCGTCGCGTCCGGCGTACGAGGCGGAGCGAACGTCAGCTCCACCGTCCCCGTCGTACCAGGAAAGAGCCGCAAGGTCGGCGGCTCCACCGTCGTCCAGGGAGCCACACTCCCCACCGGCTCGAAGCGGTACTCGTCGACGACATCACCGGTGTTGCGCACCCGCAACCGCACACGGGTGCTGCCACCAGGGTCCACCGTCGCGGAAGCCGGTTCCAGGGAAGTCCACAGAGTCACCTGTCGACGCTAAGCCGGGAGGCGGCGGCCCGTCAGGAGGCGCAGGGGCAGGGCCGCTGCCCGAAGGGGACGACCGGCATGCCCCGTTCGCGGCACGCCCCGCGAAACCTCACACGGTGAGGCGGATCGCCTCCAGGTTCTGTGCCTCCTCCATCGGGCTGCCGCCGTACATCCAGTCGCCGGGCTTGGTGCAGCCCAGGCCCATCCAGCCCTTGTTCGCCACGTGGGTGTTCTGGCACACCGAGCCGTCGGTGACCTTGATGGTGAAGCCCTGGAGCGGGGAGACCGCCTCCTTCGACGACCCGATGTACATGTCGATGCCGTCGGCCGCCGACGACCACTTGTCGCCCGTCAGCCACCCCTCGACCACATGGGCGCCGTTGCCCGCCGTGCCCTTGGTCCCCGACACGGCGATGTTGAGCTTCTTGATCGGCAGGTCCTTGCCGGTCGTGCCCGCCTCCGCGCCGTCGCACACCGGGTCCTGCCAGCCGCGGTCGGCGACGTAGGCGCGGTAGCAGATGTGCCGGCCGTCGCTGCGGGCCGCCAACTCCTGTACGGCCGTGGCGGCGGTCCGCTCCTTCGGCTTCTCCTCCTCGTCGCCGCCGCCTCCACCGC
>NZ_MUBA01000073.1 GCF_002154575.1 Streptomyces bobili | reverse complement strand
TTCCCTTCCCGTCCCCGAGGGCTTCGCCCCCGGACCCCCCGATCGGTCTCGTCCGCAGGCTCCCCCGGAGGTGGTAACCCCAGGCGGGCCGGAGGACGACCCTCACGCCCTGATCACCGCCGCCGTCCAGGCCGGTGACCATCCCGCCGCCGACGTTCTCGCCGCCCGGTGGGAGCACGCCGCTCTCCTCGCGCACGGGGCCGGGTCGGCGGAGGTCCTGCACTGGTCCGAGGTGCGGGCGGATCTGGCGATGTTCGCGGGCGACGCGGAGCGCAGCTGCCGTACCTGGATGGCGGTCGCGGCGGCGCGGCTGGCCGCGGGGCAGCCGGCCGACGCGGTGCCGGTGGAGGCGGCCGTGGACCGGGCCCATCACCAGTGGGGGCGCATCACGGACCGGGACCGGGCCCGTGCTCTCGGGCCGGCGCTCGCGGAGCTGCGCGGCCGGGTGCCGGGCCGTCGGCAGGGTGCTCTGGACCACGTCCGCGAGCAGCTCCGCCACCTGCAGACCCAGAGCTGAGCGGGCGTCACCCGTCCGGCGGTCCCGCGAGGCCGGACGCCCTGGTGACTGCTATCCAGGACGGAGGGGGACGCTCGTCAGCCGAGGAAGGTGCCACGTATGGCCACCACCCACGCCACCACCCTTGCCATCGACTTCACCCAGGGCCTGGACGATGCCTGGTCGAAGATCGCGCAGTTCGTGCCGAAGCTCGTCGGCTTCCTCATCATCCTCGCCATCGGTTGGTTCGTGTCGAAGATGATCACCCGGATCCTGGACCGCGTCCTGCGGAAGGTGGGCTCCGAGCGGCTCGCGGAGAAGGCGGGCACCGACCGCTATCTCCGTGACTCCAAGTACGACATGACGGGCATCGTCTGCAAGATCGTCTACTACGCCCTGATCCTGATCACCCTCCAGCTCGCGCTGGGCGTCTTCGGCGCCAACCCGGTCAGCAGGATGATCGACGGCATCGTCGCCTGGCTGCCGCGCGGCATCGTCGCCGTGGTGCTGGTCGTCGTGGCGATGGCCATCGCGAACGCGGTCCGCTCGATCGTGGCCGGCGCCCTGTCGTCGGTGTCGTACGGCGGGGCCGTCGCGACCGGTGTGTGGGCCTGCATCCTCGTGCTCGGCGTGTTCGCCGCGCTCGGCCAGGCGGGCATCGCGATGACCGTCATCCAGCCGGTGCTGTACGCGGCGCTCGCGACCGTCGCCGGCATCATGATCGTCGGTCTGGGCGGCGGCATGATCGGGCCGATGCGGCAGCGCTGGGAGCGCTGGCTGACCACCGCCGAGCGGGAGTCGTCGAACGCCCGCGGCAGCATGTCCGCCTACCAGGCCGGCCGTGCGGACGCGCTGGCCAACCAGCCGGTGCGGGAGCGGACCGACCTCAACACCGACCCGATGCGGCGGCAGGACCCCGGCATGCCGCCGCGCTCCGGCGACATGTGACGGGTGGGGGACCTGCGCGGACGTGAGAGCGGCCGTCGTCGGAGGGCGGAGAGCCTTCCGACGGCGGCCGTTCGCCGTGCGCGGTCGGGCCGTCAGCGGTGCTTGGCCGGGCCGTTGGCCGGGTGCGTCAGGTCAGCGGGCACGCCCGGTCGGAGCACGGGCCTACGGCTGATAGGCCTGCCAGGGCGGCGGGCCGGGGGCGGCGGCGAACGCGCTGCCCGCGAGCCCGATGGCCAGTGCGGTGGTGGTGCCGGCCACGAGGGCGGCCTTGCCGAGGCGGGACATCGTCTTGCGCGTGCCTGTCTTGACTGCCTGGGGCATGAGGTCGTTGCTCCACGTGCGGGTGCGGGGTCGCCCGGCTGGTCGGGCCGGGCCGTCGCTGCGGCTCGGTGCAACCGACGTTCACAGCGCGGGAGTTGATTGGCACCCCTCTCCAGCAGGCCAATCAATGCAGAAACCGCTCTCTTCTTTGTTAGGACATGCTTCACTCACGTGTCATCGAGGCACCGTACGAAGGCGTATGGAGCAGCGCGGAAGCAGGTGACACATGGGGCGACCCGAGAGACCCCTGGACCCGGAGGCCGGACCCGTCCAGCGGCTGGCGCACGAGCTGCGCGCCCTGCGGCGGGCGGCCGGCGGGCCGTCGTACCGGGAGATGGCCCGCGAGGCCGGGTTCTCGGCCACCACGCTGTCGCAGGCGGCGGCCGGGGAACGGCTGCCGTCACTCGCCGTCCTCCAGGGCTACGTCCGTGCCTGCGGCGGCGACCCCGGTGACTGGGAGCCCCGCTGGAAGGAGGCCGAGACGGCCGTCGCGGTGTCCGGGGACGGGGACGACGGAGCGCCGTACCGGGGGCTGGCCCGCTTCGAGCCCGGCGACCGGCACCTCTTCTTCGGCCGCGACCGGATGATCGAGGAGCTGTGCAGGCTGGTGTCCGACCACCGCCTCGCGGTGCTGTTCGGGGCGTCCGGCAGCGGCAAGTCCTCGCTGCTGCGGGCGGGGATGATCCCCAGGATCCGCGAGGAGATCACCCGCCTCGGCGGTACGGCCGTCCTGCGGGTGTTCACCCCCGGCGAGCGGCCCGCGCAGACGTACGGGCGGCTGCTGGCGCCGTCCGCCGCGGCCGGGCCGGTGGGCTGGGTGGTCGTCGACCAGTTCGAGGAGGTCTTCACCCTCTGCCGGGACCGGGCCGAACGCGCCCGTTTCATCGACCTCCTGCTGGCCGCCCGCGATCCCGGGAACCGGCTGCGGGTCCTGCTCATCGTCCGCGCCGACTTCTACGCCCGCTGCGCCGAGCACCGCGCCCTCGCCGACGTCCTGTCCGGCGCCGGGATGCTGCTCGGCCCGATGACCGCGGACGAGCTGCGCGAGGCGGTGGTCCGTCCGGCGCAGGCGGCCGGGCTGCTCGTCGAACGGGAGCTGACCGCACGGATAGTGGAGGACGTCCTCGACCAGCCGGGCGCCCTGCCGATGCTCTCGCACGCCCTGCTGGAGACCTGGCGCCGCCGCAAGGGCCGGATGCTCACCCTCGCCGGGTACGAGGCGGCGGGCGGGGTTCGCGGCGCCATCGCGGCCACTGCCGACCAGGTCTACGACGCGCTCTCCCCGGCTCGGGCGGAGACGGCCCGCAACCTGTTACTGCGCCTCGTCGAACCGGGCCGTACGGGGGCGGTGACTGGGGCTGGGACTGGGGGCCAGGACGCGTCCGCCGGTTCCGGCCCGGTGGGTCAGCTCCCGGCCGGGGCCGTGGGCGGGGAGCCGTCCCCGGTCCTCCGTGATCCCTCCCGCCGGCTGCTGTCGCGGTGGGACGGGGCACGGCCGGGACGCCCGGCGGCAGCCGCGCCGGACACCCGACGGCCGGTCAGCCGGGCCGAGTTGGCGGAATGGGCCGATCCCGGTGTGCCCGCGGTGGTGGAGCGGCTGGCGGAGGCGCGGCTGGTCACCGTCGACGAGGAAGGGGTGCAGCTCGCCCACGAGGCGCTGCTGACCTGCTGGCCCCGGCTGTGCGGCTGGCTGGACGAGGAGCGGGAACGGCTGCGCCACCACCGGGCGCTGACGGACGCCGCCCGCGTCTGGCGCGAGCACCACCACGACCCGGGCAGCCTGTACCGGGGCAGCCGCCTCGCGCGCGTGGAGGAACTGTTTCCCGACCGGGCGTGGGACCGCGCGCTCACCGCGCCGGAACGCGACTTCCTGCGGGCCTCGCTCCAGTCCCGTACGGCGGAGCGGGACGCGGCCGAGCGGTCCGCGCGCCGGGCGCGAACGCTGGTGACGGCGCTCTCCGCCGTGCTGGCCCTCGCGCTGCTCACCGGCGTGGCCGCCTGGGATCAGGCCTGCGAGGCCCGGCGCCAGCGCACCGACACCGCCGCCCGCCGGATCGCGGCCGTCGCCGACGCGCTGCGCACCACCGACCCGCGGGCGGCGATGCGGCTCGGCGTGGCCGCCTGGCGCATCTCCCCGCTGCCCGAGTCGCGGCGCGCACTGCTGGGTGCGCTCACCCAGCCGGAGCGCGACGCGTTCTCCGACCCGGCCCCCGGTGACGGGCCCCGGCGTTTTCTGATCGGCTCCGGCCGGACCCTGCTCAGTGTGGCCGACGGCCGCTGGACGGCCTGGGACGTGGCCGCGCACCGCCGTACCGGCTCGGGGCGGCTGCCCGCGGGCCCGCACACGGTGGACGCGGTCTCCCCGGACGGCCGGCTGCTCGCGCTGGCCACGGCGGAGGGCCCGCGCCTGTGGGACACCGTGACCGGCACCTGGACCGGCGGCCCGCCCCGCCGGACCGCCGCCCCGTACGACCTGGTCTTCACGCCGGGCGGCGACGGGTACCTCCTCAGCGGAACCGGAACCGGAACCGGAACCGGCAGCGATATGGGCAGCGGCGGGCGTGTCGAGGACGCTGCCGACGACGACCGGGTGGAGCTGCGGTCGGTCGTCGACGGCCGTCCGCTGTCCGTGACGCGGGGCACGGCGGGCGCCGCGAACGTGGCCGTCTTCCCCGGTGGCCGCACGGTGGCGACCTGCCCGGTCGGCGGCGCGCCGACGGTGCGTGAGGCGGGGCGGGTCCTGGCCGGGGACTGGGACCGGGCGCGCGGAATGTGCGGGGAGACGTCGGCGCTCGTGCCCGGCCCGCGCGGCACGACCCGTTTCGCCGTTCTGTCCGAGTCGGGCGTGCGGGTCTGGGACACCGTCACCGGCCGCACGGTCGCGGACCTGCCCGCGCCCCTCCCCTCGCACGCGGCCTTCAGCCCCGACGGCGCCTTTCTGGCCACCGCGAACCGCGGCGAGATCTGCGTGTGGCGCCTGGCCGCCCCCGAGACGCCCGTCTTCCACCACGCCCTGAACAACCAGCGCCTGTACGGCGGCCTCGCCTGGGACCCCGGCCGCCCGGTCCTGCGCTACCTGGAGGGCGGCACGGTCCACTCCCTCGACGTGACGGCACCGACGACCGGCGCCTGGCGGAACCGCCCCCTGGACCGCGTCCTGCTCAGCCCCGACGGCCGCACCCTGGCCACCGCCGAACGCACCGGCACCCACTACACGTTCCGCCTCATGCCGACGAACGGCGCCGGCACCTCCCGCACTCTCCCCGTCCCCCCGCCGCCCGTCTCCCGTGACCGCGCCCTGCCGGTCGTCCCGGCCGACACCGTCCCGCTGATGGCGTTCGGCCCGGACGGCTCGACGTTCGCCTACGGCGTCTCGGCGCCCGGCCGGCAGGCGGCGCCGCAGCGGATCACGGTGTGGGACGTGCGCGCGGGCCGCCGGACGGCGGCGCTGGACGCGACGACCCCGGACGAGGCCGGCGCGGTGATCTCGCTGGCGCTCTCCCCCGACGCCCGCACCCTCTACACCGCCCGCACGGACGCCTCCGGCGAGACCGTCGACGAGGAGTGGGACGTCTCCTCGGGCCGTCGCACCACCGTCCTGCACGGCCTGGCCGGCGTCCATCTGGCGGTCCACCCGGACGGCAGCCTGCTGCTCGCGGACGACGGCATGGTGACCCGCCCCCTGGGCCGTCCGGTACGGCGCGCCCTGGTCCGGGGCGACCAGGTCGGCGCCCTCGCCTTCGACCGCTCCGGGACGCTGCTGGCGGCCGGGGACGTCTCGGGCCGGGTCGCGCTGTGGGACGGGGAGCTGCGCCGCCGCTCGGGCGTGCTGCGCAACGTGTTTCCGTCACCGGTCGGCGACACCCCGGAGGCGGTGGGCGCGCTGGCCGTGAGCCCCGACGGCCGCACCCTCGCGGTGGGCGGCGACGCGGGCACCCTCCAGCTGTGGGACGTGGCGACCCAGCAGCCGCTGGGCGGACCGGTGCCGACGGCGGGCGAGGGCATCCAGTCCGTGTCCTTCAGCGCCGACAGCACCACCCTGTACGTGGCCGCCCCGCACGTCCCGCTCCAGCGGTACGCCGTCGACCCGGCCCGTGCGGTGGACAGGGTGTGCGCGCGAGCCGCCGGCGGCCTCACCCGCGACCAGTGGCGCACCTACGCCCCGGAGACGCCGTACCGCACTACGTGCGACCAGGTGGTCCCCGCCGCACCTCGCCGACCGGTCGCCTAGCCGCCCTGGAGGAGGCCGTGGTGACGGACCAGCCAGGTGATGGCGGTGAGGCGGCACACCGCGTAGTCGTGGCCGACGGGCTCGCGCCAGTCGATCTCGGTGAGTGCGTCGAGGAAGCCGATGGCGTAGTCGGCGAGGTCCTCGCGGTGCGGCGGCCGGGGGATCAGGCCCGGCGTGGTGGCGGCGAGGCGCTCCCTTATCTCCGCGACGTGCTGGTCCACGGCGGCCGTGAAGGCAGGCTCGAAGGCGAACTCCGCGAAGCGGGGCGCGTAGGCACTGCTGATGCCGGCCAGGGGGGACATGCGTTCCACCGTACGGCGGGCGGGGTGGGAACAGGGACGGCTGTTTGTCATGGTTTCCGTCACATTCGCGGATCGCGCCGACCGCCACTCCGGACGCGCTCGTCCCCGGCCGTCGTCCCCGGCCGTCACTTCCCGACGCGCTCCACGCCGGTCGACAGTTGGGGGGTGTCCGTGGCGCGGGCCGGGACCGCGTTGGCGGCGGCGATCAGGGCCGCCGCCGCTATGACGGCCGCCGCGACGGCTCTGGCGTACCTCCAGGAGGGGCGCCCGTAGGGTGCGGATGTGCGTCCTGGCACGGCAACCTCGCAACGTCGGCGGCGACAGTGGACAAACGGCGGCGGACGAAAGACCGCGGACAAAAAGCGACAACGACAGCGGCTGTTACGTCAGCGGTGTATTAAGCATGCTTAACACGCCGTTTAACCTAGGGGCTGCGCGCTCCGAACGGCAAGAGGGTCAGGGTGAGTTGGGGTGATTCGGGCCGTGGGTGAGCGGGACGAACCGGAGGTCATCGGACGCCGGGTGCAGCGGCTGCGGGTCGGACAGGGGCTGACGCAGCGGCAGTTGGCCGAGCCGACGTACACCCCCGCCTATGTCTCGACCCTGGAGGCCGGCCGGGTGCGGCCCTCCGACGAGGCGCTCAGATACATCGCCGAGCGCCTCGGCGTGGACTTCGAGGAGCTGGCCACCGGCCGCTCCGCCCGGCTCGTCACCGATCTGCGGCTGCGCCTCACCGAGGCCCAGCGGGCCCTGGCCACCGGGGAGGCGGAGCAGGCGGCACGGCAGTACGCGGAACTGCTCGCGGAGGCCGAGGAGCACGGCCTCGTGGCGGAGCGGGCCACCGCCCTGCTCGGACTCGGGGAGTGCGGGATCGAGGCCGGTGAGCTGGAGACGGCCCGGCTCCACTTCGAGCGGGCGGAGGAATGTCTCGCGCACGCGCCGCTCCCGGCCCGCGTCCCCGCCCTGCGCGGCCGGGCCGTCGCCCACTACCTCGCCGGGGAGCTGCGGTACGCCGTCTACCTGCTCGAGTCCACCCTCGACGAGCTGAACCGGGGCGGCCTGCACGACCCCGACGCGCTGCTGCTGCTCTACGCCTCCGTCATCGGCCCGTACATGGACATGGGTGCCCAGGCCCGCGCCGCCCAGGCCGCCGAGTTCGCCCTCGCCCTCGCGCCGCAGGCCGGTGACCCCGCGCTCGTCGCCCGGATGCACCGCTCGGTGGCGCGCACCCTCCTCGCCGAGGGCCGGCTCGCCGAGGCCGACGCCTCCCTCGCCAAGGCCGCCGAACTGTACCGCCAGCTCCGGCTGCGCACCGAGCTGGCCAACTGCCACTGGATGCGCGGCTACGTCTACGCCCAGAACAACCAGCTGGAGCGCGCCGAGGACGAGTTGAAGCAGGCGCAGGCCATGCTGTCGGCCCAGCGGGCCGCCCTCTACACCAGTCAGGTCGCCGTCGAGCTGGCCGACGTCCTGCACCGCCGCGGCAAGTCCGAGGAGGCCGCCGCCCTGCTGCACGAGGTGCTCGGCGACCTCTCCTCCGAGCGCGGCGCCGTGCACGCGGCGGGCGCGCACCGGCTGCTCGGCATCATCGCCGAGGACGCCCGCGACACCGACTCCGCCGAGGAGCACTACGTCCGCGCCCTGAGCCTGCTGGAACGCGCGGGCGCCGCCGGTGACCTCGCCGACCTGTGCCGTCTCCTCGGTGACCTGCTGCGCCGCACGGGCCGGGTGGAGGCCGCCCTGGACGCGTACCGCACGGGCCTCGGGCACCGTACGGCGCCGGGCACGACGACCCTGGGCCCGGCCCCGGCCCAGCCGCCGCTGTAGCGGGCCGCGCCGAGTCGGTGGGTGGTTGCCGTGAGGCGGTCCGGTGGTCCGGCAGCCCCGCTCCCGCCGGTTTCCCCCGCCCCTGCGAGCGGTACCCGGCGGGCGACGAGGACTCCGGAGCCGTACCCGCGGGCGGAGGTGATCACCGTGCCCGACCGGAACCGGCAGCGGGTCGCCGAGGTGATCGCCCAGGAGATGCGCGGTGCCGAACCCGGTGACGTACCGGAACGGCTGTGCGCCGCGGCCGTACGGCTGCTGCCGGTGATCGACGCGAGCGTGTCGCTGCGCGGCGAGGGGATGCCCGTACCGGTGAGCGCGAGCAGCGAGCGGGCCGCGCATCTCATGGAGGTGCAGGCCACGCTGGGTGACGGACCGTGCCTGTGGGCGGCGGAGACGGGCGCGCCGGTGTTCGCCTCCGACCTCACGGCGGGCCGGGACGCCTCCCGCTGGCCGGTCTTCGCCCAGCAGGCCGCCGCCGCCGGAGTGGGCGCGGTGTACGCGCTGCCCCTGGGCGACCGGACGGTGTGCGTAGGCACCCTCGACCTCTACCGGGACCGCCCCGGCGAACTGGCCGCCGACGAGGTCCGTACGGCGCGGATCGTGGCGGACGTGCTGACGGTGGCCCTCATGGCCCTGCCCCGCGGCGAGGAGGCCGGCCGGTACGGCGACGACGTCTGGCTGAGCCCCCTGGCCACCGGCCACGACGGCGTGCACCAGGCGGTCGGCATGGTCATGGCCCGACGCGGCGTGAGCCCCGAGGAGGCCCTCGCCCTCCTGCGCGCCCACGCCTTCGCGGAGGGCCGTACGGTCCTGGACCTGTCCCAGGACGTCGTCCACGGCACGACGCGCTTCGACGGGACCGAGGAGGGGGACTGAGCGCGCCCGGACCGGACCGAACCGGTTAGCCGCCCCTACACCTGTACGCGCCCCTGCTTGCGGACCTCCGTCAGCCGCTGGACGCCCAGCTGGACCGCCGCCTGGGTGGCCTCGTTGGGGACGTCGGTGAGGCCGCCGTTGGTGAGGGTGAAGGTGTCCTGGCCCGCGCGGACGGTGGCGACGTCGAGGGCGAGGGCGACGGGGTCGCCGTCGGTGTTCCAGTTGGTGAGGATGACGCGCAGGCCCTGGCGGGCGTCGCCCACCTCGGGCAGCGGCTGCTCGGCCACGGTCGCGTCGAGGACCGTGCCGTCCGGCGCCTTGGCGGTGAAGCGGGCGCACCTCTCGGGCAGCGTCTTCAGCCAGCCGAGGGTGCGGTCGACGTCGGCGGGGCGCCGGTCGGTGAGCTGGTATCGGAGCTGGGCGCCGGTGTCGGCGTCGTCGAGGGCGACGACCGCGCGGGGCGGGGCACCGAGGAGTTCGTCGCTGTAGAGGCCGTCGAGGAGCTTCTGGCAGTCGGCGGTCGGGGTGGTGGCCTTGAGCATGCCGTCCCGCCAGGTGGCGATGGAGCGGCTCGGCGTCCACGGTTCGCCGAGGTCGGTGCCGGTGATGAGCGCCTCGTGCGCCTGCGCGTCGGTGAGGACGGGCGAGGCGGCCGGCGCGGTGGGCTTGGCCGAGGACTGCTCGACGGTGGGCGCGGCGGGCCGTGCCGTCGGCGGGTGTTCCAGACCGAGGGTGGCGCAGGAGGTGACGCCGAGCAGCCCGGTGACGACGAGGGCGGAGACGCGGGCGGAGGCGCGGGCGGAGGCGCGGAGGGTACGGCGGGTCATCGGAGTGCCTCCTGGAGTGGCCGGTGCGCACCGGGTCGTCGGGTGTGCCGCGGGGCGGGGCACGAGGCCCCGCGTCCCGGCACCGCGGGGTGCTCCCTCCCACGGCACCACCGCCACCGCCGCCCGACCAGCGAGGCGGTCCGTCCGGGCTAACGGCCGACCTGCGCGGCGATGCGTCCAGGCTGATGGCCGCCCCGTCGGCGCCCGTCCGCCGCCGTCCCGCCGGCCCCGCCGCCGTCCCGCCCGCCGGTTATTCGCTCGCCCGCCGTCTCCGCCCGTTGCTACGGTCGCCGTATGAAGCGCGCCGTACACCCGTCTCTCACGACGACGCCGGAGAGTGTCCCGGCGCGCTGACCACTGGACGCCATGTCCGAAGCCCCGGGGCGAGTGCCCCGGGGCTTCGTCGTGCGGGTGCTCGCCTCCTCACCGCAGGAGCGACGACCATGCACGATCACCGCAAGCTCGGCCGCGAGCTGGATCTCTTCGACACCGACCCGCTGATGGGCGCGGGCCTGCCCTACTGGCTCCCGGACGGCGCGATCGTGCGCCACACCCTGGAGGAGTACGTCCGGGAGGCCGAGCGCGCCGCCGGCTACCGGCACGTGTACTCGCCGGTCCTCGGCAAGCGCGACCTGTACGAGATCTCGGGTCACTGGGACCACTACCGCGAGGACATGTTCCCGCCCATGGACCTGGGCGCCGAGCAGGTCGTCCTACGGCCCAGCCTCTGCCCCCACCACGCCCTCATCTACCGCTCCCGCTCCCACAGCTACCGCGAACTGCCCCTACGCATCGCCGAGTTGGGCGGCATGTACCGCGTCGAGCTGTCGGGTGTGCTCGGCGGGCTGACCCGCGTCCGGGCGATCCACCTCAACGACGCGCACATCTTCTGCACCCTGGAGCAGGCCGTGGAGGAGGCCCGAGCCGCCCTCGCCCTCATCGCGCGCGCCTACGCCGACCTCGGCATCCGCGCCTCCCGGTACCGTCTCTCGCTGCCCGGCGAGGGCGGCAAGTACGTCGCCGACCCGCGGCTGTGGCGCCGGGCGACCGCACTGCTGCGGGAGGTCCTAGACAGCTCCGGCATCGACGGCTCCGGCATCGACTACGAGGCCGCCGAGGGCGAGGCCGCCTTCTACGGCCCGAAGATCGACGTGCAGATCACCGACCCGGCGGGCCGCGAGTCCACCCTGTCCACCGTGCAGATCGACTTCCACCAGCCCGAACGCTTCGACCTGCACTACATCGGCCCCGACGGCGCGAAACACCGCCCGGTGATGGTCCACCGCAGCGTCATCGGCAGCGTGGAACGGGCCGTCGCCCACCTCCTGGAGGAGCACGGCGGCGCCTTCCCCACCTGGCTCGCCCCCGTGCAGCTGGTGGTGCTGCCGATCGCGGAGGCGCAGGAGGAACGGGCCCACGAGGTCGTACGGCGGGCGGTGGCCCGTGGGCTGCGGGCCGAGGTGTCCGGCCCCGGCGACGGCACCCTCGGCGCCCGTGTGCGGGCGGCGCGGCTGGTGCCGTACCAGGCGGTCATCGGGGACCGGGAGGCCGACGCGGGCCTGGCGGCCGTACGGCTGCGGGACGGGAGGCGGCCGGGGGCGGTGCCCGTGGCGGAGCTGCTGGAGCGGATCGCCGCCCGAGCCGCGGATCGTGGAGCCGAACTGTGGCCCGCTGCGTAAGGTCACAGACGTAGACGTAGACGTAGACGTAGACGTAGCTCGCACGCATGCAGAGGAGCGCCGCCGTGACCGGTCAGCCCATTCCGGTGATCATCGACTGCGACACCGGGGTCGACGACGCCCTGGCCCTGCTCTTCGCCGTACGGCATCCAGGGCTGGACGTGCGGGCGATCACCTGCGTGGCCGGGAACACCGACGTGGACGGCGTCGTCCGCAACACCCTGACCGTGCTGGAGCAGGCCGGGGCCGGTGACATTCCGGTCGCTCGGGGTGCCGAGCGCCCGCTGATCGAGCCGGTGCGCACGGCACGGCATGTGCACGGGCAGGACGGGATGGGCGACCTGGGGCTGCCCGCGCCCACCCGCCGCCCCGTCGACGTGGACGCGGTGACGCTGCTGCGCCGCGAGATCCTCGCCTCGCCGAGGCCGGTGACCCTGATCCCCACCGCGCCCCTGACGAACATCGCCCTGCTGCTGCGTACGCACCCGGAGGTGGTGCGCAACATCGAGCGGATCGTGTTCATGGGCGGCGCGGTGGCGACCGGCAACGCGACGGCGGTCGCCGAGTTCAACGTGTGGCACGACCCGGAGGCGGCGGCGATCCTGCTGACGGCCGGGGTGCCGATGACGATGTACGGGCTGGACGTCTTCAAGGAGGTGCTGGTCCCGGCCGGCGACGTCCAGCGGCTGCGCGCCAGCGCGGATCCCCGCCTGCGGCTGGCGGGCGAACTCCTCGCCCACCGCGACCCGGCGACCTCGGGCGACCCCACCCCCACGGGTGGCCTCGGCGACGCGGGCGCGGTCTGCGCGGTCGTCGACCCGGGCGGCCTGACCACCGAACTGCTCCCGGTCGAGGTGAGCCTGGCCCCGGGCGCCACCCGGGGCCAGACCATCGTCGACCGCCGCCCCCGCCCCGGCGAATCCGAGATCCACCACGGCCCCCGCGAACAGTCCCTGGTGGACGTTGCCCTGGGCGTCGACGTGGACCGCTACGTGAAGCTGTGGCTGACGGTGGTGGAAGGGGCGTAGCCCCGCGCCGCTAGAGGGACCTGCGGCGCCTGGTCGCCATGACGATCGCCGCGCCGCCCAGGAGGAGGGCCGCCGCGCTCGTGGGCGACGCGGTCGGCGGTCACCCGGTCACGGGCCCCGCGGTCGGCCGTCGCACGGTCACGGGCCGCGCGGTCGGGGCTCCCGCGTTCGGCGGCGATGCGGGCGAGGAGGTCGAGGGTGAGGCCCATGCCGACCACGTCGTGCACCGCGAGCTTGAGGCGGAGCGCCTCGCGGCCGTGCCGCTCCGCCCGTTCCCAGTCGCCCTTCACGGTGTGGGCGAGGGCCAGCATCCGTTCCACGTACGACAGCACCCACTGCTCGCCGTGGGCGGCGCACAGCCCGCGGGTCTCCTCGCAGACGGCGATGGCCTCGTCGGCGCGGCCCAGGAAGCCCAGGGCGCAGGCGAGTTCGACGCGGTCGAGGCCGACCAGGCTGAGGTGCTGACCGGGGACCCGGCCGCGGTCGACACCGGCGCGGAAGTGGGCCAGGGCGCCCTCCAGGTCGTCGCTGAAGAGGCGGATGACGCCGATGACGTAGTCGGCGTGGGCCGCCTCCGCCGCGTCACCGAGGCGGTGGGCCAGGTCGCGGGCCTGTCCGGCGCGGTACCGGCCGCGGGTGAGGTCCTCGGGGCAGCCGGCGAGGAGGCCGGACACCCACAGGGCGCGGGCGCGTTCGGGGGTGGGCTCCGGGTTGGAGGCCAGGGCGCGGTCGAGCCAGTAGCGGCCCTCGCGGGGGGCTCCGCAGGCGTGCCAGTGGAACCACAGGGTGCCGGCGAGGCGGAGGCCCGCGAGCGCCTCGCCGGGGGTGGTGAGGCTGAAGTCCAGGGCGGCGCGCAGGGTGTCCTGGTCGGCACGGAGGCGGGTGACGATGCCGGGCTGGCCGGGGCCGAACCAGTCGCGCTCGCAGGTGGCCGCCCGGTGCTGCATCCAGTCGCGGAGGCGGGTGCGGGTGGCGTGTTCCTCGCCGGGCTGTTCGCGCAGGCGCTCCAGGCCGTACTCCCGGAGGGTGTCGAGGAGCCGGTACCTGGCGCCACCGTCGGGGCCGGTCTCCCGGCACAGAACGGACTTGTCGACGAGCCCGGCGACGGCGTCGAGGACGTCGTACGGCTGGAGGGGCGGGGATCCCTCCCCCGCGTCCGCATCCCCGTCCGCGTCCGTGTCCGCGCCCACGCCCGCCTCCACGCCCCCGCACACCGCCTCCGCCGTCTCCAGGTCGAAGCCCGCCGGGAGGACCGACAGGCGGGCCCACACCCGCTGTTCCGCCTCCTCGCACAGTTCGTGGGACCAGGCGACCGCCGCACGGAGGGTCTGGTGGCGGGGGGCGGCCGTGGGGCTGCCCGCGGTGAGGAGCCGGTAGCGGTCGTCGAGGCGGGCCAGGAGCTGGTCGACGTCGAGGACGCGCATCCGGACGGCGGCCAGTTCGATGGCGAGCGGGAGGCCGTCGAGACGGCGGCAGAGGCGGGCCACCGACGACCGGTTCGCGGCGGTGAGGCGGAAGCCGGGGACGACGGCCGCGGCCCGGTCGGCGAACAGGGCGAGGGCCGGGTAGCCGTCGGCGGCGGAGAGGTCGCCCTCCGGGTCGGGGACGGGCAACGGCCGTACGTCCATGAGGTGTTCCTCGGTGAGGCCGAGCCGGTGGCGGCTGGTGGCGAGGATCCGGACACCGGTGGTGCCGTGCAGCAGCGCGCCCGCGAGGGCGGCGCAGGCGGTCAGCAGATGCTCGCAGTTGTCGACGACGAGGAGCAGCCGCCGGTCCTGGAGGCGTTCCACGAGGGTGTCGAGAGCCGGGCGGGCGGAGTGGTCGTGCAGGCCGAGCGCGTCCGCGACGGCGAGCGGGACGAGTTCGGGATCGCGCAGGCCGGAGAGGTGCACGAAGCGCACGCCGTCGGGGAAGGCGCGGGCGACGCGGGACGCGATCCGCCCGGCCAGCCGGGTCTTGCCGACGCCGCCGGGGCCGGTCAGGGTCACCAGCCGGGCGCCGGCCAACAGCTCGCGCCCTTCCGCCAGTTCGCCGCGCCGGTCGACGAAGCTGGTCGTCTCCACCGGCAGGTGGCCGTCCCTGCCCGGCGCTGATCCGCCCATGATCAGCCAGTCCTCTTGGGGTGGGGTCCTCGAAGGAGCCGGAGGGCCGGACTCCTCTTGTACGCGGACCCTCAGCCTTCCCTGGGGCGTACATATATGCACGCGCCACTCACACACACGGGTGCACTTTGCCAGGGTCCGCCTCATGAGGGCCGGTCACGCGTACACTGCGCGGCCGTTATCGGCGCGGCAACCCCACTCCGGCGCGCGGTCGTTCCGTACGATTCCGGCCATTCGGCGCCTTGCGCACTCTTGACCTGACCATGTCACGCACCGACGATGAGCGGCACCCCGCACGCACAGCCCGCACACAGTTCCGTCCCCGCTCCATCCCCCACGTGTCCGGCGATCCCGGACTTCTGGAGAACCGAGGAGAACCCATGCGACTCCGCACACGCGGCGCGGGCAGCCGCGGCGCAGGCACCCGCAGTCCCGGCCGCAGCGGCAGGCGAACCGCCGCGCTGGCCGCCCTGATGGCCCTCGCCCTCGCCGCCCCGGTCTCGGCGACGGCCACGAACGCGGCGGCCGGCAGCGCCGCGAAACCGGCGTCCTCCGCCGACGACATCCGCCAGTACGAGATCCACGTCCACCACAGCACGTCGCGGATGCGCACCGCGATCGCCGCGTCCGGGGTGAGCGTCGACGAGGCCGACGAGGAGACCGTCGTCGTCTCCGGCCGCGCGGACCAGATCAAGAAGCTGCGCGCGCAGGGCTACGAGGTCGCCCCGCTCGGCGCGGCCCCGAACCGCGTCGCGGAGGGCGAGACCCGGCTCTACGACTTCCCGTCGGCCGACTCGCGCTACCACAACTACGCCGAGATGAACGCGGAGATCGACCAGCGCGTCGCGGCCTACCCGAACATCATCAGCAAGCGGGTCATCGGCACCTCCTACCAGGGCCGCAACATCGTCGCCATCAAGATCAGCGACAACGTCGGCACCGACGAGGCCGAGCCCGAGGTGCTGTTCACCCACCATCAGCACGCCCGTGAGCACCTGACGGTGGAGATGGCCCTGTACCTGATCCGCGAGCTGGGCGCCGGCTACGGCACCGACTCCCGCGTCACCAGCATGGTGAACAACCGCGAGATCTGGATCGTGCCCGACCTCAACCCGGACGGCGGCGAGTACGACGTCGCCACCGGCTCCTACCGGTCATGGCGCAAGAACCGCCAGCCCAACTCCGGCTCCACGGCGGTCGGTACGGACATGAACCGCAACTGGGCCTACCGGTGGGGCTGCTGCGGTGGCTCCTCGGGCTCGGCATCCTCCGAGACGTACCGGGGTACGGCGGCCGAGTCGGCGCCCGAGGTGAAGGTGGTCGCGAACTTCGTGCGCAGCCGGGTCGTCGGCGGCGTCCAGCAGATCAAGGCCGGCATCGACTTCCACACGTACAGCCAACTGGTGCTGTGGCCCTTCGGCTACACCTCGGCGGACACGACCACCGGGATGACCGCGGACGACCGCAACGCCTTCGCCACGGTCGGCCGGTCGATGGCCGCGAGCAACGGGTACACCCCGGAGCAGGCGAGCGACCTGTACATCACGGACGGGTCGATCGACGACTACCTCTGGGGCACGCACAAGATCTTCTCGTACACCTTCGAGATGTACCCGGGCTCGTCGGGCGGCGGCGGTTTCTACCCGCCCGACGAGGTCATCGAGCGGGAGACCGCGCGCAACAAGGACGCGGTGCTGCAACTGCTGGAGAACTCGGACTGCATGTACCGGTCCATCGGCAAGCAGGCCCAGTACTGCGGCTGATCAGGACGGCGACTCTTCGGCCGCCTTGCTGTCCGCGTCCTTGCCGTCGGCGTCCTTGCCGTCGGCCTCGTCGTCGAAGTAGGCGTCGAGAACCGCGTCCAGCTGCTCGTCCCACTCCTTGAAGCGGCCCCTGGCCGTCGCCTCGATCTCGATCGGGTACCAGCGACGGTCAGGGGTGTGCACCGTGATGGTCAACCGCTTGCCGAAACGCGGGACTTCGGTCTCGATCGCGCCGATCTCCTCCCAGCGGAACTCGCACTCCTCCTCGTCGAGGCGGAGGCGGACGCCACGGGAGTCGGCGACGATCCGCGCCCGGCGGTCGGCCGCCTCGAAGACGGGACCGTCCGAAGCCTCGCCGGACTCCGGGTCCTCGGACTCGGTGTCCTTGGACTCGGCGTCCTCGGACTCCCCGGCCGCTGCCGCCGGTTCGCTCTCCGAGTCGACCTCCGGCTTCGCGTCCTCCGGCTCCGCGTCCTTCGGCTCCGCGTCCTTCGCCGCCGCGGTCACGGGTGAGGTGAGCCCGGGGATGAATGCCGGATCGAATCCGGCGCCCTCCAGGGGCTGGCTGCTCGAACCTATACGCTGCTCCACAGCGGGCAGTATGGTCGACGATCCTGTGCCGGACACAGTCAGCCCCCACTTCGTTATGAGACGCCTACACGTGACAGAGCGACCGCGGCCGGACCAACAGGCTCAGTCCAGGACGGCGAGCGCGTCGATCTCGACGAGGAGCCCCGCGGGCAGGCCGACGTAGACGGTCGTACGGGCGGCGGGCGGGGCGGTGAGCGCCTGCTGCTCGAAGTAGGCGTTGTAGAGGTCGTTCATCTCGGCGAAGTGGTCCACGTCGGTCAGATAGACGCGGATCATCATCACGTCGTCCCAGCTCGCGCCGCCCTCCTCCAGGATCGCCTTGACGTTGGCGAGGGTCTGGAGGGTCTGCTCGCGCAGGGTGGGGCCCGCCGGTGTGGGAGGCCTGCCCTCCTCGGCGGGCAGGAAGCCGACCTGGCCGGCGACCTGGAGGATGTTGCCCTTGCGCACGCCGTGCGAGAACCTCGCAGGCGGGGTGGTGTGGGTGTTCGGGGTGAGCGCGATCTTCTCGGTCATGGTCCTACGGTGTCCTTCGCTGGGGTCCGGCCGGAGTACTCGCCGCTGATGTCGTCCGCCGTGCGGCGCACCTGCGGGAGGAGGGTGAGGAGTTCGTCGGCGGTGACGACGACGTTCGGCGCGGAGACCGACATCGCGGCGACCACCCGGCCGTCGGCGCCGCGGATGGGGGCGGCGACGCAGTTGATGGACTCCTCGTGGCCGCCGAGGTCGGTGGCCCAGCCCTGTTCGCGCACCTTCGTCAGCTCCCGCAGGAAGGCGGGGGCGTTGGGGGTGGAACGGGCCGTGTAGAGGGGGTATTCGAGCCGCTCGGCGATGGTGCGCCGCTCCGGCTCGGGCAGGTCGGCCAGGAGCAGCTTGGCGACTGCGGCGACGGTGATGGCGACCGGCTTGCCGATCCGGGAGTACATCCGCACCGGGTAGCGGCTCTCCACCTTGTCGATGTAGAGGACCTCGCCCTCCTCGTACACGGCGAGGTGCACGGTGTGTCCGCAGCGTTCGTTGAGCCGGGCCAGGTGGGGGTGGGCGATCTCGCGGACGTCGAGGTTCTCCATGGCCTCCTGGGCGAGGGCGAAGAGACGGGCGCCGAGGCGGTAGCGCTGGTCGGACTGGCGGTAGACGAGGCCGTGCTCGTGCAGGGTCCGCAGCAGCCGCAGGGCGGTGGACTTGTGGACGCCGAGGCGGTCGGCGACCTGCCCGAGATCGGCGGGCCCCTCGGCGAGCAGCGGCAGGATGCTCAGGGCGCGGTCGACGGTCTGGCTCATGGGGTGGGTACCTCCTCGGTGGCCGCCGCGGCTTGTGTCCAGCCGGGGCCGAGTCGAAGTCTGTCCCACGCGCCGTCGTCGAGGGCGGCGAGGCTGTCGGCGTGTGCGGTCCAGCCGGGGCGTGGCGCGGCCCCTCCCCGAGAGGCCGCGGGCGGGGGTACGGCGAGGTCGCCGGGGACGGTGAGGGCCGCGGCGGCCCAGAGGTGGCCGTGACGTAGGCGGGCCTTCATGGGCAGGCCGCGCAGGGTCGCGGAGAGGAAGCCTGCGGCGAAGGCGTCCCCGGCGCCGACGGCGGCGACGACGTCGACGTGCGGGGCGGGTACGAAGGTGACGTGGCCGGCGTCGAAGGCGGTGACGCCGTGTCCGCCCTGCTTGACGACGAGTGTGGCGGGGCCGGGCAGGGCCCGGCGGACGGTCTCGGCGCCGTGCGGGCCCCACACCTCCTGTGCCTCGTCGGCCCCGACGAAGACGAGGTCGGCGCCGCGGGCGAGCTCCAGCAGGACGTGTGGGCCGTCGTCGTCCGGCCAGAGTCCGGGGCGGTGGTTGACGTCGAAGGAGACGAGGGGACGGCCGGGGCGGGGCGCGGTCAGCTCGCGGAGGAGTCCGCGGCACTCCGCGGAGAGGGCGGCGGTGATCCCGGTGAGGTGCAGGACGCGTCCGGCGCGCGCGGCCGTGAGGTCCACGTTCCCCGCCGCCATCGCGGAGGCCGCCGACCCGGCCCGGTAGTACGCCACCTCGTGGGCGTCGGTCGCCCGGTCCCCGGCGGTACGGAAGTACACGCCGGTGGGCCGCGCCGGGTCCCGCCGGACGGCCGTGACGTCGACGCCGTACGCGCCGATCGTCTCGACGAGGTGGTCGCCGAATCCGTCGGCGCCGACGCCGCTGATCCATCGGGTCGAGTGGCCGGCGGCGGCCAGCGCGCAGGCCACGTTGGACTCGGCGCCGCCGATGGCCCGGCCGAAGGTGGGGACGTCGGCGAGGCGGCCGGACCGGGAGGGCAGGAAGGTGACCATGGACTCGCCGAGCGCGACGACGTCCACGACGTCGGGGGCGTTGCGCGGTCCGGTGGCGGTCACGATCGTCGTAGCTCCCTGGCCGGTGTGCGGGTCTGGTCGGCTCCGTTGACCCGCGTCGGCCGAAATGTTAGACAGCGGTGAGCGGCATACGCAATGAGCGTTGCATATAACGCAACGCAACCCGTTTCTCTTCAGGAGGCTCGCATGGCCCTGGACCCCGGAACCGAGGCGCTCGCGCGGCTCGCCGAGGAGCGCGTCGACCACCGTTTCAAGGGCCTCCCGCCGGACGCCGACGGCCTGACGGTCGGCGAACTGGCCGCCCAGCGCCGCAACCTCTTCACCGGCGGTTTCAGCACGCCGGTCCTCGCCCTGTCCGCCGAGCGCCTGGACCACAACCTGCGGCTCATGGAGACGTACGCGACCCGCCACGGCCTCGCCTTCGCCCCGCACGGCAAGACCTCCATGGCGCCCCGGCTGTTCCGGCGGCAGATCGAGCACGGCGCCTGGGGCATCACCCTCGCCGTCCCCCACCAGGTCCGCGTGGCGCGGGCGTACGGCGTCCGTCGGGTCTTCCTCGCCAACGAACTGGTGGACCCGGCGGCCCTGCGCTGGACCGCGGCGGAACTGGCCGCCGACCCCGGCTTCTCCTTCGTCTGCTACGTCGACTCCGTGCGCGGAGTGGAGCTGATGGACGCGGCTCTGCGCGGGGCGGCCCGACCGCTGGACGTGGTCGTCGAGCTGGCCGCGGGTGAGGGCGCCCGCACGGGGGTCCGCACGGAGGCGGAGTGCGCGGCGGTCGCGGACGCGGTGGCCGCGGCGCCCACCCTGCGGCTGGTGGGCGTGGCGGGCTACGAGGGCGAGGTGCCGGGGGCCGACCCGGAGCGCGTCCACGCCTGGCTGCGCCGGCTGGTGGCGCTGGCCGTCGACTTCGACAAGGCGGGGCGGTTCACGGGCGTGGACGAGATCGTCGTCAGCGCGGGCGGCAGCGCCTGGTTCGACGCGGTCGCCGACGTCTTCGCCGGCATCCCCGAACTCTCCCTGCCCGTACTGAAGTTGCTCCGGTCGGGTGCGTACGTCTCGCACGACGACGGCCACTACCGCAGGATCACGCCCTTCAACCGCGTCCCCGGGGAGGGTGCGCTGGAACCGGCGTTCCGTCTCTGGGCGCAGGTGGTGTCCCGGCCGTCCGCCGAGCAGGCCTTCGTGAACGCCGGCAAGCGGGACGCGGCCTACGACCTCGACCTGCCCTTCGCCCAGGCCGTCCGGCGTGACGGCGTCGAACGGGCGGCGACCGGCATCGAGGTGAGCGCCCTGTCCGACCAGCACGCCTGGCTGCGGACGGCCCCCGACGCGGACCTGGAGGTGGGCGACTGGGTCGGCCTCGGCCTGTCCCACCCGTGCACGTCCTTCGACAAGTGGCAGCTGATCCCGCTGGCCGAGGCGGACGGCACGGTCGTCGACTACATCCGTACCTTCTTCTAGGAGGCCCGCCGTGGAAGATCTCGTCATCCGGGACGCGGACGTGGTCGACGGCACGGGCGCGGACTCCTACCGCGCCGACGTGGTCGTCGACGGCGGCAGGATCGTCTCGATCGTCAAGGAGGCGGCGGCTGCCGGCTGCCAGCGTCCGAAGGCGGTCCGCGAGCTGGACGCCGAGGGGCTGGTCCTGTCCCCCGGCTTCATCGACATGCACGCCCACAGCGATCTCGCCCTGCTGCGCGACCCGGACCACGGCGCGAAGGCCGCGCAGGGCGTGACGCTGGAGGTGCTGGGCCAGGACGGGCTGTCGTACGCGCCCGTCGACGACCGCACGCTGGACGGAGTGCGCCGGTCCGTCGCCGGGTGGAACGGCTCGGGCGACGACATCGACTTCGACTGGCGGTCGGTGGGCGAGTACCTCGACCGGCTGGACCGCGGCATCGCCGTCAACGCCGCCTATCTCGTCCCCCAGGGCACGGTCCGCGCCCTGGTCGTCGGCTGGGACGACCGCGAGGCGACCCCCGCCGAGCTGGACCGGATGCGGCAGTTGGTCGCCGAGGGGCTGGAACAGGGCGCCGTCGGCATGTCCTCCGGGCTGACCTACACGCCCGGCATGTACGCAAGGAACGCCGAACTGACCGAACTGTGCCGGGTGGTGGCCGCCCACGGCGGCTATCACTGCCCGCACCACCGCTCCTACGGTGCGGGAGCCCTGGAGGCGTACGCGGAGATGGTGGAGCTGTCCCGGCAGACCGGCTGCCCGCTCCATCTCGCCCACGCCACCATGAACTTCGGCGTGAACGAGGGCCGGGCGCCGGAACTGCTGGCCCTGCTGGACGACGCGCTGGCCGCCGGAGCCGACCTCACCCTCGACACGTACCCCTACACCGCCGGCTGCACCACCCTGGTGGCCCTGCTGCCGAGCTGGGCGAGCGAGGGCGGCCCGCGGGAGATCCTGCGGCGGCTGGCGGACGACGGGACCGCCGAGCGGATCCGCCACGACCTGGAGACGGTGGGCTCCGACGGCTGCCACGGTGTGCCGGTCGACTGGGACACCGTCGAGATCTCCGGCGTCGGCGGTCCCGGACTCGGCGAGTACGTCGGCCGTACGGTCCGGGAGTCGGCGGCGCTGCGCGGCGAGACGCCCTGGACGACCGCCCGCCGGCTCCTGGTCGAGGACCGGCTCGCCCCGGCGATCCTCCAGCACGTCGGCCACGAGGAGAACGTCCGCGCGATCATGCGCCACCGCGTCCACACCGGCGGCTCGGACGGCATCCTCCAGGGCGCCAAGCCCCACCCGCGCGCGTACGGCACCTTCCCCCGGTATCTCGGGGAGTACGTACGGGAGTCGGGGGTGCTGTCGCTGGAGGAGTGCGTCGCCCACCTCACCGGCCGACCGGCGGCCCGCCTGCGCCTGCCCGACCGGGGTCTGGTCCGCGAGGGGCACCGCGCCGACCTGGTCCTGTTCGACCCGCGGACGGTGGCGGCGGGCTCGTCCTACGACGCGCCGCGCACGCCGCCGACCGGCATCCCGTACGTCCTGATCGACGGCCGGTTAGTCATCGAGGACGGGCGGCGGACGGACGTACTGGCGGGGCGGGCGGTCCGCCGCTCTCCCGTGGCCGGGTGACGGACCGCCCCTCCGCGTCGCCCTACGGCTTGGGCAGGGCGCACCCGGCGGCGCTCAGGTTGAGCTGGTTGCGGGTCGTGAAGCAGGCCGGGAACTGGTAGGTCTGCTGGGCGTAGTTGATGCCCTGGCGGACGGTGACGTTGCCGCTCGCGTCGATCTCGCACGGGTTGTTCACCGTGCAGGACTCGCCGTCCTCGTTGCCGGTGTTGTTGACGGCGACGACCTTGCCGGTGGCCTGGTCGACGACGGGCGAGCCGGAGGTGCCGCCGATGGTCTGGCAGGCGGAGGTGTAACGGACCGAGTCCTTCCAGGTCCAGTCGCCCTCCTCGATGCGGTACACGAACGCGTCGATGTTGCAGCTGTAGAGCCGCTTCCAGTAGCCGGAGGCGACGGTGATCGCGGTGCCGGCGGTGGGGTGCGTGTCCTGCACGGTGAGCGCGCTGATGCCGTAGGAGCTGCGGATCGTCGCGTACGTGCTGGTCAGCTGGTAGACCGTGGCGTCCGTGTCGGTCATCGTCGAGTAGGCGATCTTGCTGGCGCGCAGGGTGGCGACGCGGGTGCCGGCGGAGTTGAGCAGCCCGAAGGTGCGGCTGGAGGCCCGATTGACGATGACCTGGCCCGGCGCGGGGAAGCCCGTCTCCAGGCAGTGGCCGTTGGTGAGGACCAGGGCCGGGTCGGTGTCCAGGGAGTTCGGGAAACGGACCAGGGAGCCGGAACAGTTGCTCAGCGAGACGGTCCCGGCCAGCGTGACGGCCTGAAGGGTCGGCGAGGCCGCCGCCTTCGTGTCCGCGACCGGCTGCGCCGAGGTCCTGCTCACGGCTGCCGGCGCCTCGCTCACGGGCGCGGCGACCGCGGGCGCCGCACCGGCCCCGGCGATGGCCAGGGCGATGAGCGCGGCGACGAGAGGCTTTCTCATGTGGGGGTCCCCTCTGACGACAAGGCGACCGGAGATCTTCCGGCCGCCGCTGCTGTGACACGCGCGATGGATCATGCGCGCTTTTTGTCATGCGCATTGTTAGCGCAGGGGGAGGGGACGGCAAGGATCACTTTTCAGCCGCCGAGCACGATGGCTGACGGAAGCGGCGGGGGGTGTCAGGGAGTCCAGGAGTCGGGGACTCGGGGACTCGGGGAGAGCGGGCCGGGATGCTCGGTCGGCAGGAGGCGGTGCAGCCGCAGGGCGGCGGCACGCTTGTCGGCGGCGGCAGCGGCACCGTTCCGCGTCGCCGACCGGGGGGCGCCGGGAGCCACCCCCGCCGCCGAAAGCCGGCGTGAGCCGTGCGGCGTGCGCTCCGGACAGGTCCGAAGGTCAGCCGCCGGGGGCGGCCGGAAGGCGCGGGCGTCTCACCGCGTTCCGCCGCTCTCCCTTCCCCACCTACCTCGGCCTTTTGCCCCGCCCTTTGGGGTTCCCTTTGCCCGAGTCGGCCACCGGGGCGGAACTGGCCGCGGAGGGTGCCGAGCCGGTCGCCGGAGCGGCCGAAGGGGATGCCGCCGGCGGCTCGGAGGACGTGGGGCCCGACGAGGGCGTGGACTGCGCGCCGGTGGGCGAGGTGCCGGTCCCGGCGGACCGTCCGGCATCCGTCTCCGGGGAGAGGGACGGCGACTGCGCCTCCCCCGCCGAGTCCGGCGCTGCCGACCGGGTGCCCTCCGGCCCGCCCTTCTGCGTGCCGTCCGACGATCCGGTGAAGGCGAAGCCCGCGACCAGCGCGGCCACCGAGACGACGCCCACCGCACCGAGGGCGGCGACCGCGCGGCGGGGCCTGCGGACGGCCCGCCGCCGGTCCGCGCGCCCACCGGCCGCCTGCGGGTCGTCGTACGCCCGCGGGTCGTACCCGTCGGGGTCGTACGCGTGCGGGTCGTACGCGTGCGGGTCGTACGCGTGCGGGACCGGCTCCTGCGCGATACGGGGCAGCTCGCTGGTCTCGTCGTAGGCGTTCTCCCACCCGTGCGCCGCGGCCGGATCCCGGTACGCCTCGTACGGCGGCGGGTCGGCCTCGGCGTACGGGAGGTACACGTTCGGCTGAACCGGACGGTTCGTGCTCTCACCTGGCCTGGACATGGCCGGGGATTGTAGAGAGGCAAGGGGCCTCCGGGACAGCGGGCGGCGATACCGCCATAAACCCGGCGTCTCACGTGGCGGAAAACACGCCCCGAGGGGCGTTACCGGGCCGTAAGCTCCCAGACATGCAGGTGATCCAGTCGACCAAGCTCAGCAACGTCTGTTACGAGATCCGGGGCCCGGTTCTCGAGGAGGCGATGCGCCTGGAGGCGGCAGGGCACCGCATCCTCAAGCTGAACACCGGGAATCCGGCCGCGTTCGGCTTCGACTGCCCGCCGGAGATCCTGGAGGACATCCTCCGCAACGTCTCCTCGGCGCACGGCTACGGCGACGCCAAGGGCCTGCTGGCCGCGCGCCGCGCGGTGGTCATGCACAACCAGACGCTGGGCATCGAGACGGACGTCGAGCACGTCTTCATCGGCAACGGCGTGTCCGAGCTGATCGTGATGGCGATGCAGGGCCTGCTGGACGACGGCGACGAGGTCCTCGTCCCGGCGCCCGACTACCCCCTGTGGACCGCCGCCGTGGCCCTGTCCGGCGGCACCGCCGTGCACTACCGCTGCGACGAGCAGTCCGACTGGATGCCGGACCTCGCGGACGTCGAGCGCAAGGTCACCGACCGCACCAAGGCGATCGTCATCATCAACCCGAACAACCCGACGGGCGCGGTGTACGACGAGGCCATGATCCGGGGCCTCACCGACATCGCCCGCCGGCACAACCTGCTGGTCTGCTCGGACGAGATCTACGACAAGATCCTCTACGACGGCGCCACGCACATCGCGACCGCCAAGGTCGCGCCGGACCTGCTCACGCTCACCTTCAACGGCATGTCGAAGGCGTACCGGGTGGCCGGCTACCGGGTCGGCTGGATGTCGATCTCCGGGCCGCGCGCCCACGCCGACTCCTACATCGAGGGTCTGACGATCCTGGCGAACATGCGTCTGTGCGCGAACATGCCGGGTCAGCACGGGGTGGTGGCCGCGCTCAGCGGGCGGCAGACGATCAACGAGCTGGTGCTGCCGGGCGGGCGGCTCAAGGAACAGATGGACACGGCGTACGAGCTGCTGACGCAGATCCCGGGTGTGACGTGCGTCCGCCCGAAGGGGGCGCTGTACCTCTTCCCGCGCCTGGACCCGACGGTCTTCAAGATCAAGGACGACCGGCGGATGGTCCTCGACCTGCTGCGCCGAGAGAAGATCATGGTCGTCCAGGGGACCGGCTTCAACTGGCCGGAACCCGACCACTTCCGGGTGGTCACGCTGCCGACGGTGACGGATCTGCGGGACGCGGTGGGGCGGATCGGGCGCTTCCTGGACGGCTACGGCCAGCCCTGACGGCAACGCCCGGCGAGCCTTCAGGTCCGGTTTTAAGATCGACTCAACTTTAGACGAGTTCCAAGCTAGGATGGTTTCCTGCAAGCACACGGGAGGCCGTCTCATGTACGAACCGATCCGCACCAAGTCGGTCCACAGCACGATGGCCGGCACCTCCGACTTCCCTCACCGGACCCGCGAGGAGGAGCTGGACATCCAGCTCGCGAGTCATCTCGCGGCGCTGCTGGCCGTCACCGACGAGCTGCGCGCCCAGGGCCCCTCCACCGACCTCGACGCCGCGGCCGAACGGCTCGCACGGCAGGTCGCCCGGCTGCGCGGAGGCAGGCCGCCGGCCCGCGCCACGACCACCGGACCCACCCGCACCGCGGCCCTGCACCGACGGGCCCACGCCCTCGCCGGACGCGCCCTGGTCGTCGCCGCGTCCCGAGCCGACACGGCGGCGGCGATCCTCGCGGCGGAGCGCATGGACGCCCACGCCGCCGCCCTGGCCACCGACACCTCGGCGACCGGCACCCTGGCCGCCACCGCCTGACCCACCGGGTCCCCTGAACGGCCCCGGTCCGCGTGCACCCGCAGCGACGCGCGGACCGGGCGCCACAATCTCATTACCCTGAGCGCATGGGTATGGAGTACGCGAAGATGCGCGCGATCGCCGAAGAACTCGGGGCCTACGCCGAGCGCCTCGATGGGGCTTGGAGCGTCGAGATCGGCCCGTCCGGCCCGATACTGGCCATGATGTGCCCGTCGAAGCGTCACGAGGGCACGATCCGCCGCGTCTGCAAGCAACTGGACGCACAGCTTCCCGTCACCCACCCGGGGTACATCTGCGCGAACGGCCCCGAGATCGAGCACCCCGCGTTGGGCCGCATGCGCCTCCCCGACGCCCTCGTCGTCCCCGAGGAGGCTCTGGACGAAGAAGGCCTCGCCGTCGACGCCACGCAGGTGCTCGCCGTCGTGGAGATCATCTCGCCGTCCAACCCGAACAACGACTACATCGACAAGCTCGCCGACTACCCCGCCATGGGCATCCCCCACTACCTGATCGTCGATCCGCGCACCGGCACCGTCGAGGTGCACTCCGAGCCCTGCATGGGCCGCTACACGCGCAAGGATCCGTACATCTACGGAGACAAGGTCCCGTTCGGTCCCTGGACGGTGGAGACCGCCGACTTCCGCCGCTACGGCAAAGCCGGGAACAGCGCGGACTGAGCCGGGCTCCCGGCGCCGGACACCGCCGCAACAGGAACGGTCGGTTCCCGTTGTGTTCCGGGGCCGCTCCTTCACCCTCCGTTCATCCGGGGCACCCGGGAATGTGCGCTTCCGGGAGCACGCTCCCGGCGTGAGACGTATCGCAGGAATCGTCCTCGCGGTGCTGCTGATCGGTGGCGTGGTGGCCGCCGTCGTCGCAGGCCGGGACAACGAGGAGACAGGCACGGCAACGAAGACCGTGCGGATGGTCATCGGATCGGAGAAGGCCGAGTTCTTCGCCGATCCGGACGTGGTGAAGGCCCTCGCCGCCAAGGGCTACACCGTGAAGGCCGAGACCTCCGGGTCCTGGGCCATGGAGGGGCTGGACCTCAAGGGGTTCGACCTCGCCTTCCCTTCCAGCCAGGCGCCCGCGGCCGAACTAGCCGCCAAGTACAAGGTCACGGGGACCCTCCCCCGCCCGTTCTACTCGCCCCTCGTCGTCGTGGCCCACCGCGGGGCCGCCGAGGTGCTCGCCGGGAACGGGCTCGCCACGCTCGACGGGAAGAGCCGCGGCACCCTGGACATGGCCGCCCACCTGGACGCGGCCGGAGACGACCGCACCTGGCAGCAGCTCAAGGGCGCCGCGGTGTACGGGGAGCTGACCGGCACCCTCTACATCTCCAGCACCGACCCGGAGACCTCCAACTCCGGCGCCCTCTACCTGGCCGCCGCCTCCTACGTCGCCAACGGCGGCAAGGTGGTCGCGAGCGACGCCGAGGTCGAGAAGACCACGCCGCTGCTGCGCAAGCTGGTCAGCGTGCAGGGCGCCCAGCAGTCCAGCACCGACGCGGCCTTCCGGGACTTCGTCAGCGGCGCCGGCAATCCCCTCGTCCTCGTGTACGAGTCCCAGGTGGCCGCCCTCCTCGACGAGCAGGCCAACCCCGGCGACCTGGTCGTCCTCTACCCGGACACCACGGTCAACAGCGACCACACCGTCGTACCGCTGACCGAGCGGGGCAAGGCCGTCGCCGAACTCCTCGGCAGCGATCCGGGGTTGCGCAAGCTCGCCGTGCGGCACGGCTTCCGCCCGCAGGGCGACCTCGCCGAGTTCGCGGCGGCCACCGCGAGCCGCACCGCCTATCTCAAGCAGCAGCTGACCGGCGTCCGCCAGGCCCCCGTGCCCACCTCCGCGGTGCTGCACGAGCTGGCGCGGCGGGCGCGCGGATAAGGGGGAACACAGCAGATGAGCACCAGCGACAGCGACTTCACACTCACCCCGCCGGAGGCCGTCACGGCCGTACCGCGGGAGAAGGCCGGCGGGCTCATCCCGGTCGACGACGGGGTCCGCACCGACATGGCCGCCAAGGCCGCCGCCTACGTCGACGGTCTGGCCGCCCTGGACGCCCGCTCGCCCGAGTTCGCCGGCAAGGTCGGCGAGATCACCGCGCTGGGCGCGGGCGAGATGCGCACCGCGACCTCGCAGTCCAACCGGATGCTGGAGCGCACCGTGCGCAGCCTGCCCGACAAGGGCGGGGACGCCCAGTCGAAAGTGGCGGGCTCGCTCGTCGAACTGCGGCGCGTGGTCGAGGACCTGGACCCGCGGGACCTGCCCGCGAGCAGGGGCCGCAAGTTCCTCTCCCGGCTGCCCGGCGGCAACAGACTGCGCGACCACGTCGCCAAGTACGCCTCCGCGCAGGGGACATTGAACAGGATCGTCGGCTCGCTGCGGGGCGGGCAGGACGAACTGCGCCGCGACAACGCCTCGTTGCAGACTGAACGGGTCCGCCTGTGGGAGACCATGGGCAAGCTCCAGGAGTACGTCGTCCTCACCGAGGCCCTGGACGGCGCCGTCGAGCGGCACATCACCGGCGTCGAGGCCACCGACCCCACGCAGGGCGACACCCTGCGCGCCGACGTCCTCTTCCCGGTCCGGCAGAAGCACCAGGACCTGCTGACCCAGCTCGCGGTGTGCGCGCAGGGCTACCTCGCCATGGACGTCGTACGCCGCAACAACGAGGAGCTGATCAAGGGCGTCGACCGGGCGGCCACGACGACCGTGTCGGCGCTGCGGATCTCGGTGATGCTGGCCTCGGCGCTGGACAACCAGAAGAAGGTCGTCGAGCAGGTCAACGCCCTGCGCGGGACCACCGAGGACCTGATCCGCGGCAACGCGGAGATGCTCGCCACCCAGAGCGGGGAGATCCAGCGCATCGCCGCCGACCCGGCGGTCGGGGCGGAGACGCTGCGGACCGCGTTCCAGCAGATCTACCGCACGCTCGACGCCATCGACAGCTACAAGGTCCAGGCGACCGAGGCGATGGCGGTGACGGTGGAGAACCTGACGTCGGAACTCCAGCACGCGAGCACGTATCTGGACCGCAGCCGCAAGCGGGGCGCCCTGGAGGGTGGCACCGGATGAGACGACTCCTGGCGCGAACCCTGTCACGACCCCTGGCGCGACCCCTGGCCGCCGTCCTCGCGTCCGCCGCCCTGCTCACGGCCACGGCCTGCTCCGGGCAGAGCGACGGGAAGGACGGTGAAGGCGACGCGAACGCCCCGAAGCCGGGCACCCTGCGCGTCCTGGCCTCCAGCGAACTCAGCGACATGACCCCGGTGTTCGACCGGGTCGAGAAGGACACCGGCGTCACCCTCCGGCCCACCTACATGGGCACCCTCGACGCCGTGGACCTGCTGGCCACCGGCAAGACCGACGGCCGCTACGACGCCGTATGGCTGTCCTCCAACGACTATCTGCGGCTGCGCCCGGACGCGGCGAAGAAGGTCGTGTCCGAGACCCCCGTCATGTCCAGCCCCGTCGCCATCGGCGTCAGGACCGCCACGGTCGGCAAGCTGGGCTGGAAGCCGGCGGAGGTCACCTGGTCGCAGATCGACCAGGCGGTCCAGGACGGCCGGCTCACCTACGGCATGACCGACCCGGCCCGCTCCAACTCCGGCTTCTCCACGCTGGTCTCGGTCGCCTCGGCGCTCTCCGGCGCCCAGTCGGCGCTCACCGACGCGGACGTGACGAAGGCCCGGCCCCGGCTGAAGGAGTTCTTCCAGGGGCAGAAGCTGACCTCGGGCTCCTCGGGCTGGCTGGCGAGCGCGTACGCCCGCCGTGGTGACGTCGACGCCCTCCTCAACTACGAGTCGGTCCTCAAGGGCATCCCGGACCTGACCGTGATCCGCCCGAAGGACGGCGTCGTCACCGCCGACTACCCGCTCTCCTCGCTCGCCTCGACGGACCCGACGACCCGCGAGAACGTGCGCCGGGTGACCGAGGCGCTGCGTACCGAGCCCGTCCAGCGGCTGATCACCGACCGCACCCACCGCCGCCCGGTCGTCGCCTCGGTGCCGCCCGCGGCGGGCCTCGACACCGGCCGGCGGCGCGAACTGCCCTTCCCCGGCAGCCGCTCCGTCGCCGACGGCCTGCTCGACGCCTACGAGAACGAACTGCGCCGCCCCTCGCGGACCGTGTACGTCCTGGACACCTCCGGCTCGATGGAGGGCGACCGCCTCAGCCGGCTCAAGACGGCCCTCACCGACCTCACCGGGGACTTCCGCGACCGGGAGGAGGTCACCCTGATGCCGTTCGGCTCGGACGTGAAGAGCGTGCGCACGCACGTCGTCGACCCCGCCGACCCGGACAAGGGCCTCGACGCGATCCGCGCCGACGCCAAGGCCCTGGAGGCCGAGGGCGACACCGCGATCTTCACGTCCCTGGAGAAGGCGTACGGCCATCTCGGCACCGGGAAGGACACGTTCACGTCGATCGTGCTGATGACGGACGGCGAGAACACCGCGGGCGCGGACGCCGGGGACTTCGACGCCTTCTACGCGAAGCTGACCGGCGACCGCCGGGACATCCCCGTCTTCCCCATCCTCTTCGGCGACTCCGACCGTGCGGAACTGGAGCACATCGCCGAGCTGACCGGCGGCCGTCTCTTCGACGCCCAGCAGGGCTCGCTGGACGGCGCCTTCGAGGAGATCCGTGGCTACCAGTAGGTTCACGGGCTACCTGGAGTCCCGCAAGAACATCGCGGGCAGCGCGTGCGGGCTGGCCGGCCTGGTGCTGACCTTCACGAGCGTGGCGGGGCCGTACTGGCCGGTCGTGGTCGTCGGTCTGTACGGCGCCGGCGCCCTGATCGCGCCGCCGGAGCGGCCCGCGCTCCCGGACTTCCCGGACCCTTCGGCGCAGCTCGACGAGGTGCGGGCCGACTTCGACCGGCTGAAGGCCTATCTCGCGGACGTCGAACTGCCGCCCGCCGCGGGCGGCCGGCTCACCGAACTGACGGAGCTGCTCACCGCGTTGCTGGATCCCGGCTGGGTCACCGAGATCCTCGTCCAGGACCCGGAGGGGGTGCACTCGCTGTCCCGGGCGGTACGCCAGGACGTTCCGGAGGCGGTCGACACGTTCGTACGGACCCGCTGGTGGACGCGGCTCGTGCCCGGCCAGGAACCCCCCGAGCGGCACTTGGAGCAGCAGCTGACGCTGCTGCACGAGGAGGCGGAGCGGCTGGCGGCGGGGCTGCGCGAGACGGAGGCGCGGCGGCAGGAGTCGCACACCCGGTATCTGGAGGACCGCTCGCAGTAGTGCCAGGCCCCAGCTAGCCGGCGAACTCCCGAAGGGCGCGTTCCACGATGGCCTCCAGCTGCTCGTGGTGCGCGCCCTTCCAGTACGCCCGCCCGCACTCCCCGCACCGCGCGAACACGTCGTACGTCTTGCGCGTGCCGCCCTTGAGCTGGTCGGCGACCTCTTCCTTGGTGGCCTCGCGCAGCAGCCCGTTGCAGGCGGTGCAGCGCGTCCAGGGGCGTAGTTCGGGGGCGAACCGGTCGAGGACGTCGCGGAGTTGCTCCTCGGGGTTCGTGCTGTAGACGAAGCCGCCCGCCCACAGTTCCCGGCGGCGCAGCAGGCCGCGGTCGCGGCTCAGCATGACCCGCCGCTCGGCCGCCGAGCGGGCCGCGAGCGCCGGGTCGCCGATGTCGGCCGACTCGTACGCCGTGTCCACGCCGAGCAGCCGCAGCCGGCGGGCCAGGGTGCCGAGATGGACGTCGAGGAGGAACCGCAGAGGGGCGCCCGGCACCCGCTGGGGGCGGCTGACGGGGCGTACGCTCACCGACTCGCCGTCGGCCGGGATGTGGGAGACCGGCACCTCGCGTCCGTCGACGCGCAGGGTGCCGACCTCGGTGAGGGGCACCCCGAGGGACTCGACGACATGGCCGAGGGTGGAGACGCCGTCGACGGCGAGTGCGGTGGCGCCGGAGCGCCGGGCGGGCGGGACGAACAGGGCCAGCTCGGGGGCGACTTCGACGCGGATCTCGGGTGCGTTCACCTGGTCAGGATGGCATGGGGACACGGGGGGACCTCAGGGTTTTTCCGTCCCGAGGCCGTGCTCCAGGACGTCCAGCGCGCGGTCGACGAGATCGGTGAAGTCGCCCTGGTGGCCCTTCTCCGCCCAGTACAGGGAGGCCTCCATCAGGCCGCCGATGAAGGACATCGCGTAGACGCGGACCTCCAGGCTGTCGGGGTCGCGGCCGGTGCGTTCGGCGAGCGCACCGCAGATCATGCGGCCGGTGACCGACATGCTCTCCATCATCCGCGAGCGCACGGCCGGGATCTCGACCATCAGCCGGGTGCGCAGCCGTGCCACGCGCAGGTCCTCCTCGACGCCCACGCGGGCGGCGGCCAGCATCACGTCCCGGATGGTGTCCGGCCACGGCTCGTCGGCGGGCCGGGACCGCAGTTCCTCCAGCAGGATCGGGTCGTACTCGTCCGTGAGGACGATGTCCTCCTTGGTCGGGAAGTAGCGGAAGACGGTCGACGGCGACACCTCGGCCCGCTCGGCGATCTGCTCGACCGTCGTCGCCTCGTAGCCCTGCTCCTCGACCAGCGCGTACATCGCGGTGCGGATCGCCTCGCGTGTCTTGATCTTCTTGCGCTCGCGGAGCCCGAGCTGGGGGCGGTCGGCGGGCGAGAGGGGGGAGCGTGCGGCCGTCATGGTGGTCATTGTCGGGCATCCGCCGCCGGAGCGGCCAGGTCGGGGGCGGACGGGTCGGGGGCGGACGGCCGGCTGCCGCGCACGCCGCCCGGCAGGAACGCGGCGGCCAGCAGGGCGGCCACGAGGGCGGCGACACCGCAGACCAGCATCGTGACGCCCATGCCGTGCACGTATGCGCTGTTCGCGGAGGCCACGAGGTCCGCCGTGCCCGCCCGGTCGGCGACGACATGCGCGGCCACGACGGATTCCCCGGCCGTGTCGGCGGCCCCCGAGGGCAGTCCGGTGACGTCGAGGCGGTCGCGGTAGGCGCTCGCGAGGAGGCTGCCCAGCAGGGCGATGCCGATCGCGCCACCCACCTGCCGCAGGGTCATCAGCAGGCCCGAGCCTCCCCCACTGCCTTAAAGGCGTGGGGGGACCCCCAGCCGGCCCGGTCGGTGGGCAGGGTGCCCAGGGCGCCGGACATCGCGGGGACGATCGAGAGGCCGAAGCCGGCCCCGGCGACCGTCAGCCACAGCGCGGTGAAGCCGTACCCGGAGTCCACCGTCGTACGGCTGCCCAGGAGCGCGGCGAAGGCGAGGACCACCAGGCCGGCGCTGACCACGGCCCGTGACCCGAACCGGGCGACGACCGGCTGCGCGGCCCGCGCGGCCACCGTCAGACCGCCCATCAGCGGCAGCAGCCGTACGCCGGTACCGAGGGCGTCGTGTCCGAGGACGGCCTGGAGGTACGGCGGCAGCAGGAACATCAGGCCGGACAGCACGAACATCACCAGGGTCGCGGCGAGGGCGTTGAACAGGAAACCGCGCTGCGCGAGCAGCGTCATGTCGAGCATGGGCCGCGCCGTCCGCCGCTCGCGCAGGACCAGCGCGGCGATCAGTACGGCGGCGGCGCCGAGCAGGGCCAGGACCAGCGGGTCGGTCCAGCCGCGGGTGGGGGCCTCGATGATCGCGTAGATGAGCGCGCCGAGCCCGGCCGCGGTGAGCGCGGTGGAGGTGGCGTCGACCTTGGGGGAGGCGGGGTCGCGGGTCTCGGGGAGGAGAAAGACGCAGGCGGCGATGCCGACGGCGGCCATCGGCAGGTTGACCAGGAAGACCGAGCCCCACCAGTAGTGGTCGAGCAGCCAGCCGCCGATGATCGGGCCGAGCGGCAGGCCGAGCGTGGAGCCGGCGGAGACGATGCCGACGGCCTTGGTGCGCTCCTCGGGTGCGAACAGCGAGGGCAGCACGGACAGGGCGAGGGGGGTGACCAGCGCGGCACCGACGCCCATCACGGCGCGGGCGGCGATGACCGCGGTGACACCGTCGGCCAGCGCCCCGGCCAGCGAACCGGCCAGGAAGACGCCGAGCCCGGCGATCAGCATGCGGCGCCGGCCGAACCGGTCGCCGAGGAGTCCGGCGGGGAGCATCAGCGCGGCGAAGACGACGACGTACGCGTCCGCCATCCATTGCTGCTCCCCGGTGGAGGCGCCCAGGTCGCGGGCCATCGTCGGGAGCGCCACGTTGAGGATCGTCATGTCGAAGCCGAGCGTCAGCATGCTCGCGACGAGGGCGGCGAGGGCCCACCAACGGCGGGGATCGGGTGAACTGATAGTAACCATGAAATGAGAGTAACTCTCAAAAGGTGCTCACTGTCAACCAAGGCGCGCGCACGAGAAAGGGCCACGGCTCGAAAGCCGTGGCCCTTGGAGGGGGAGTGGGTCTACCCGTGCTGGTACGCCACCAGTGAGATGCCCACGTAGTGCGCGATGAACGCGGCCAGCGTGAAGGAGTGGAACACCTCGTGGAAGCCGAACCAGCGCGGTGACGGGTTGGGGCGCTTGATGCCGTAGATCACGCCGCCCGCGCTGTAGAGGAGGCCGCCGACGATCACCAGGACCAGTACGGCGATGCCGCCCGCGCGCATGAAGTCCGGCAGGAAGAAGACGGCCGCCCAGCCCATCGCGATGTAGCAGGGGGTGTAGAGCCAGCGCGGGGCGCCGACCCAGAAGACGCGGAAGACGATCCCGGCCGCGGCGGCTGCCCAGATGCCCCAGAGCAGCACCTGCCCCTTGCCGCCCGGCAGGAGCAGCATCGTCAGCGGCGTGTAGGTGCCCGCGATGATCAGGAAGATGTTGGCGTGGTCCAGGCGGCGCAGGACGCCGTCCATCCGCGGACTCCAGTCACCCCGGTGGTACAGGGCGCTCACGCCGAACAGCAGGCAGGCGGTGAGGGCGAAGATTCCGCAGGCGATGCGGCCTCTCGTGGAGTCCGCGAGCGCGGTGAGCACGAGGCCCGCGACCAGGGTGGCGGGGAACATTCCGAGGTGCAGCCAGCCGCGCAGCTTCGGTTTGACCGGATGCGGCAGGGGGAGCGCGACGGGACCGCGGCCGGCGGCCGGCGTGTCCGTACGCGCGTCGGGGGCGGACGCAGTCATGCCTTGCATCGTACCTACGGAACCGTAAGTTACGGGCCGGTGGGGCGACATGAGGCGTCAGGAGTGGCCATCGTCTCACGCCGGCCGGGGGCACGGCAGGGGTGCGCGGAGCAACACGTGGCGAGCCTCACGCCGCTCATCTGTGATGCCCTCTGGACAGATGCGCTGTCGCGTCGGATGATCAAATGAGTGCGGTCGGCACCGGATGAGCGCTCAGCAGCTCGCTGCGAAGCATCCGGGCCGCGGCCCCCACGGGGCAGACAAGGACAAAATCCCTCACCTAGGAGCGATCGTGGCGCGCGACATCGCGGCTCCCCCCGTCATCCCCACCCAGCACCAGGAACTGATCTCGTGGGTCAACGAGATCGCCGAACTGACGCAACCGGACAACGTGGTCTGGTGTGACGGATCCGAGACCGAGTACCGGCGGCTGAGCGAGGAACTGGTCGAGAAGGGCACCTTCAAGAAACTCGACCCCGTCAAGCGCCCCGACTCCTACTACGCGGCATCCGACCCGACCGACGTCGCCCGGGTCGAGGACCGCACCTTCATCTGCTCCGAGAAGGAGGAGGACGCGGGCCCGACCAACCACTGGAAGGCCCCCGCGGAGATGCGGGAGATCTTCCAGGGCGAGAAGGGCGTCTTCCGCGGCTCGATGAAGGGCCGGACGATGTACGTCGTCCCGTTCTGCATGGGTCCCCTCGGCTCGGACCTCTCCGCGATCGGCGTCGAGATCACCGACTCCGCCTACGTCGCCGTGTCCATGCGCACCATGACCCGCATGGGACAGCCCGTCCTCGACGAACTCGGCACCGACGGATTCTTCGTGCGTGCCGTGCACACGCTCGGAGCGCCGCTCGCCGAGGGCGAGACGGACGTGCCGTGGCCGTGCAACTCGACCAAGTACATCTCGCACTTCCCCGAGTCCCGCGAGATCTGGTCCTACGGCTCCGGCTACGGCGGCAACGCCCTGCTCGGCAAGAAGTGCTACGCCCTGCGCATCGCCTCCGTCATGGCCCGCGACGAGGGCTGGCTCGCCGAGCACATGCTGATCCTCAAGCTCACGCCCCCGCAGGGTGAGTCGAAGTACGTCGCCGCCGCCTTCCCGAGCGCCTGCGGCAAGACCAACCTCGCCATGCTGGAGCCGACCACTCGCGGCTGGACCGTCGAGACCATCGGCGACGACATCGCGTGGATGCGGTTCGGCGAGGACGGCCGCCTGTACGCCATCAACCCCGAGGCCGGCTTCTTCGGTGTCGCGCCCGGCACGGGTGAGCACACCAACGCCAACGCGATGAAGACGCTGTGGGGCAACGCGGTCTTCACCAACGTCGCCCTCACCGACGACGGCGACGTGTGGTGGGAGGGCATGACCGAGGAGCCGCCCGCTCACCTCACCGACTGGAAGGGCAACGACTGGACGCCCCAGTCACCGACCCCGGCCGCCCACCCCAACGCCCGCTTCACCGTGCCCGCCGCGCAGTGCCCGATCATCGCGCCCGAGTGGGAGGACCCCAAGGGCGTGCCGATCTCGGCGATCCTCTTCGGCGGCCGGCGCGCCACCGCCGTACCGCTGGTGACGGAGTCCTTCGACTGGAACCACGGCGTCTTCCTCGGCGCCAACGTGGCCTCCGAGAAGACCGCCGCCGCCGAGGGCAAGGTCGGCGAGCTGCGCCGCGACCCCTTCGCCATGCTGCCGTTCTGCGGCTACAACATGGGCGACTACATGGGCCACTGGGTCGACGTCGCCAAGGACAAGGACCAGGCGAAGCTCCCGAAGATCTACTACGTCAACTGGTTCCGCAAGGACGACGAGGGCAAGTTCGTCTGGCCCGGCTTCGGCGAGAACTCCCGTGTCCTGAAGTGGATCGTGGAGCGCCTGGAGGGCAGGGCCGAGGGCGTCGAGACGCCGATCGGCGTCCTGCCGGCGCCGGGTGCCCTCGACACCGAGGGCCTCGACCTGGCGGAGAAGGACCTCGACTTCCTCCTCACGGTCGACAAGGAGATCTGGCGCGAGGAGGCGTCCCTGATCCCCGAGCACCTCAACACCTTCGGCGACCACACGCCGAAGGAACTGTGGGACGAGTACCGCGCTCTCGTGGAGCGCCTGGGCTGAAACAGCCCCCCAAGAACGCCGCGGCCGGTTCCGATTGAGCCCTGACCAGCAATATCGTCACGGCCGGCCGCGGTGACAGCACCACAGACCGGCGAGGCCCCGCACAACGGCGTGGGGGGCCCTGGGCCTGTCGCCGCCCACCCTTCGGCCCCGACGGGACGGGCGGCGGCAGGCCTTCGCCCATGAGGCCATGAGGCCCCCGCACCGAGGACCCGCTACCGAGTGCATCGGCGTTCACGCCGGTGGTGAAGCCGATCTCGTGACTGTGGGGCGGAGCGCCACGGGGGCGTTCCGGCGGAGCCGGACGCTGCGGCCCCAGGGTGAGACAGGGAATGGATGTTCCCGGCGACATCGAGTGCCGCTTGTTCGTACGATCGCCGAATGCAGCTTCGGTACGCCTTCCGGTTGTACCCGGAGCCCGGTCAACGCGCCGCGTTGGCAGGGGCGTTCGGGTGTGCCCGTGTCGTGTTCAACGACGCGGTGCGCGCCCGTGAGGATGCCCGCGCGGCCCAGCAGCCCTACCCCAAGGCTGCCGTCCTGTCCCAGCAGTTGATCACCCACGCCAAGAACACCCCCGAACGTTCCTGGCTGGGCGAGGTTTCCTCGGTCGTCCTGCAGCAGGCGTTGCGGGATGCGGAGGCCGCGTACCGGAACTTCTTCGCCTCGCTGAAGGGCGAGCGCAAGGGGAAGCGGGTGGGTGCGCCGCGTTTCAGGTCACGCAAGGATTCCCGGCAGGCGATCCGGTTCACCACGAACGCCCGCTGGAAGATCACCAGCGGCGGGCGGCTGTCCCTGCCGAAGATCGGCGACGTGAAGGTGAAGTGGTCGCGGGTATTGCCCGCCGTGCCGTCCAGTGTCACGGTGATCCTTGGCTCGGCCGGCCGGTACTTCGCCAGCTTTGTCATCGACACCGACGTCGACACCGACCGGGCCCGTTGGACGGAGCCGGACCCCGAGGCCGCCATCGGCATCGACCTGGGGCTCACCCACTTCGCGGTCCTCTCCGACGGCACGAAGATCGACAGCCCGCGGTTTTTGCGCCGCGCGGAGAAGAAACTGAAGAAAGCGCAGCGGGAACTCTCCCGCAAACAAAAGGGATCGAGGAACAGAGCCAAGGCCCGGCAGAAGGTCGCCCGCGCCCACGCGGGCGTGGCCGATGCGCGCAAGGAGTTCCACCACCAGCTCTCCACGACGTTGATCCGCGAGAACCAAGCGGTCGCAGTGGAGGACCTGGCAGTGGCGGGACTGGCGCGCACGAGCTTGGCCAAAAGCGTGCACGACGCGGGCTGGTCCCAGTTCGTGACCATGCTCGAATACAAGGCGCAGCGGTACGGACGGACCTTCGTGAAGGTCGGCCGGTTCGAGCCCACCAGCCAGAGGTGCTCGACCTGCGGCCACCGGGACGGGCCCAAACCTCTGGCCGTGCGGGAATGGACCTGCCGCGCCTGTGGCACCGTCCACGACCGGGACCACAACGCCGCGATCAACGTGAAACAGGCCGCCGGACTGGCGGTATCGGCCTGCGGAGCGCCGGTAAGACCAGAACCTGTTCTGGCACAGCGCGAAGAAACAGGAAGCCACGGAATCCCTGCCGGTTGCCGTGCCGCGTAGCGGCACGGCAACCGGCAGGGACGGCCAGAATCCTCGGGCTTCAGCCCGAGGAGCATGTCAATTCTTCCTCACGTCACCCTTTCCGCAGGCGATGCCGTCCTTGGTGCGGTCCAGGCCGTGACGGTCGCGGCCGGAGACCTTCAGGCCGGTGCCGTAGCCGCTCTTCTTGAGCCAGTCGCAGCGCTCGGCGACGGTGTTGAGCTTCTTCGGGAAGGTCCACGGCACGCACTGGCTGATGGTGCCGTAGGAGTGGTCGCAGCCGTCGAAGCCGGCGGGCATCTCGACGCCTTCGTGGCCCTGGTTGTTCTGGTGGTCGCCGTGGTCGGTGCTCTCCGGTACGGCGGTGTCGCTCTCGCTCGCGGGAGCGGCCCGCAGGTCTTCCGCGAAGTCCTGGACCCGGGCCGTCGCGACCTGGCCGGCCGCGCCGATCCGCACCCACTTCGACACCGACGGCACGCCGTTCGCGTCGACGACCGACAGCATGTACCAGCCGGGCGGGGCCAGGTTGGGGTTGCTGGTGAGGCTGAGGTCGATGGTGTTGCCGTCGACCGTCATCGGCAGGTCCACATAGCGCTGGTTGGGGTCGGAGGAGTGGGTGATGGCCGCCGGGCGGATCAGGGAGGCCTTGACCACCGGCTTGTCGACCGTGACGCGCTGGTCGGTGCCGTAGGCCCAGTCGGTGCTCGCCACCGAGGTGATCTGCGGGCGGGCGCCCTTGAACAGGTACGGCGGCTTGTAGATCGAGACGCGCTGGTCGAAGGAGCCGTCGCCGGGGTTGTCGCCGACGCTCAGGACGCGGCCGTCGGGCAGCAGCAGGGACGAGGAGTGGTAGGTCCGCGGGACCGGGTCGGTCGCCAGGCCCGCCTGGAAGGTGTTGGTCGCCGGGTCGTAGAGCGACGCCTCGAAGACGGGGTCCTCGCGGTAGGTGTGCAGGGCGCCGCCGGTCTCCAGGACCTTGCCGTCCGGGAGGATGACCGCGGAGACGTACACCTTGCCCTGGGCGCCGGTCTGCGGGGTGCCGTCCTGGTAGCGGCCCTTCGGCAGATCGGGGCCGGGTACGTACTGCGGCGAGTCGGCCTTCATGTCGATCAGGTCGACGAGCCCGTGCGCGTCGGGCGACACGGTGTGGTTGCCGCCGCCGATCGTGGCGACCTTCTGGTCCTGGGCGGGCGGCAGCAGCACCGACATGGACTGGTCCCGCTCGTCCTTCTTGCGCAGGCCCGGTACGTCGGCGATGGTGCCGGCCTGGTAGTCGTACACGGAGGCGCCGGTGCCGGGCAGGCCGTTGCCGAAGACATGGCTGCCGGTGTAGAAGAGGCGGCCGTCCTGGAGCAGGATCATCGACGGGTACAGGCCCCAGAAGGACCAGGCCTGCTTGGCCTCGCCGAGCGGCAGCCACTTGTTCTGGGCGTAGGAGAAGTGCTCGTTGACGACCGTGCCGGAGGAGTCCTCGGCGAGGCCGCCCAGCGAGACGACGTCACCGTTGCCCATCGCGGTGGCCGACGGGTACCAGTGGCCCGCCA
>NZ_MUBA01000728.1 GCF_002154575.1 Streptomyces bobili | reverse complement strand
AGCTGCTGGGAGACGGCGGACGGCGTCAGACGCAGGGCCTCGGCGGTCCGCGCGAGGCTGCCACGACGCTGCAGCTCACGCAGGACGGTGAGCCGACGAAGGTCGATGGTGAAGGCGGGGCTTAACGGTTCCACGCCCAAAGATTAACTGGACCTAGTGCCCCACTCCCGGAAATGATCGAAGACATGACCACGACCGCTCCCCTTGGCAGCTTCCTCATCCTCCACGGCTGGCAGAACCACCGCCCCGCCGCCCACTGGCAGCACTGGCTCGCCGACCGCCTGACCGACCGCGGCCACGCCGTCACCTACCCCCAACTGCCCGACCCCGACGACCCCGCCCTGGAGGTGTGGCTCGGAGAACTGTCCCGCCACCTCCACGCCCTCGACGCCCGGCGCGAACGGGTGGTGATCGCGCACAGCCTCTCCGCCGTGCTCTGGCTGCACGCCGCCGCCCGCGGCCTGCCCGGCCTGGACAGGGCCGACCGGGTCCTCCTGGTCTCACCCCCGTCCGGCCCGGTCCTCGCCGGCTACCCCGAGGTCGCGGAGTTCGTCCTCCCCGCCCTCGACGGCCTGACGCTCCCCTCCCCGACCCGCCTGGTCGCGGGCGACGACGACCCGTACTGCCCGGAAGGCGTCCAGTCCCAGTACGGCACCCCCCTGGGCCTGACGGCCGAACTCATCCCCGGAGCAGCCCACTTGGACCTGGACGCGGGGTACGGCTCCTGGCCGTCGGCACTGGAGTGGTGCGAGCGGGGCGACGCGAGCTTCACGGCCCGCCCGGAGCAACGTCCGTAGAACCGCCACCCTCCACAGCCGCGAGGGACGGAGCCCCGGAGCCGGAGTCCCCGACACCACCTGCACCACCGTCACCACCTGCCCTACCGTCACCACCCCGCAGCTCGGGGGTGGTCGCGGCCACGGCGGTCACCGCCGCCACACACAGCACACCGCCGGTGACGAGGGCGACGGCGCCAGAGGACCAGCCGGCGGCGAGGCCTCCGCGCAGGTTGCCCAGATGCGGACCGGCCTGCCCGACGATCGCCTCGGCCGCCGTGACCCGGCCCAGGAGCGCGTCCGGGGTACGGGTCTGGACGATGGTCGTACGGGACAGGACGGCGACCGCGTCCGCCGCTCCGGCCAGGACCAGGGCCGCGATCCCCGCCCAGGCACTGGTCGTCAGGCCGAACGCGGCGAGGGAGACACCCCACAGACCGGAGGCGCACAGCATGACGGGCCCCGGCCGCGCCAGCCGGGTCACCGGCCCGGAGAGGGCGGTCGCGGTGACCCCGCCCACGGCGAGCGCGGACAGGAACAGACCCAGGGTGCGCGGATCACCGCCGAAGCGTTCCTCGTTGACCAGCGGGAAGAGACTGACTGGCATCGCCAGCACGGTCGCGGCCAGGTCGGTCAGCAGGGCGCCACGCACGACGCGGTGACCGGTGAGGAACCGCAGCCCGTCCAGGACGCCGTGCAGTCCGGGCCGGGACTTCTCGCCCTCGGGCGGCAACGGGGGCAGGCCGAAGGCGCCGTAGAAGGCGAGGCCGAAGGTGAGGGCGTCCAGCAGGTAGCAGACGCCGATGCCCCGCCAGCCGAGCACCAGACCGGCGACGGCAGGACCGATCAGCATCATGGACTGACCGGTCGCCTGGTTCAGCGCGAGCCCCGCGGCCACCTGGTCCTTGGGCAGCAGCCGGGGCACGAACACGCCGGCCGCGGGACCGCCGACGGCCCCGAAGGAGGCCTGCACCGCGACCAGTGCGAGAAGCAGGGGCACGGGCACGCCCCCGGTGAAGCCCTGGACGGCGAGCAACAGCGAACAGGCCGCCTGGCCGACGGTGGCGAGGAGGTAGACGCGGCGCCGGTCGGCCCGGTCGACCCAGGCACCGGCGAACAGCCCGACCGCGACCATCGGCAGCGCCTGCGCCAGCCCGACCGCGCCGCTCCATACCGAGCTGTGGGTCGTGTCCCACACCTGGTACATGACGGTGACCATGGTCATGAAGCCACCGAGCGAGGACACGGTGCGCCCGATCAGCAGCCGCCGATAGACGGGGGAGGTACGAAGGGGACGAACATCAAGGAAGGTCCGGCCGAGACTCATGAGCCGGAAGGAACGGGGGGCGGCGCGAAGGCGGGATACACGGCGCGGAGGCTAACCCGCCCCCACCCTGCCCGCCACCCAATTACCGGCCCCCGCCTCCTTCACGCGGACTCGTTGAGGAGCCTGCCCAGGTGCTCCCGCCCGGCCCCCAGCAGCGAGGCCAACGGCTCGGCGTGGTCGTACCACCGCTTCTCGTACTCCCAGCAGAGCCAGCCGTCCCACCCGTGCCGGGAGAGGACCTCCACGCACTCGGCGAGGGGCAGCACTCCGGCTCCCAGGGCGACAGGCGTGGTGTCCTCGGCCGAGACGATGTCCTTGACCTGCACGTATCCGAGATAGGGCGAGAGTGCGGCGTAACTGTCCTGCGGCTGCTCGCCGCCCAGCCAGGTGTGCATGACGTCCCACAGGGCGCCCGCCTGCCGGTGCCCGACCAGCCCGAGGACACGCGTCGCGGCGGCGCCGGTCCGGTGGGAGTCGTGGGTTTCCAGCAGGATGCGTACGCCGAGGTCGGCGCCGTATTCGGCGGCGGTCCCCAGCCGCCGGGCCGCGACGGCGTCAGCGTCGGCAGGGTCCTGCCCGTCGGCACCGCCGGGGAACACCCGGACGTACGGCGCGCCGAGATCATGGGCGAGTTCGACGAGCGAGCGGATCTCCCCGATCACGACTTCGTCGTCCCCCGGAGCGGCCACGCGCGCATACCCCGCGACCCCGAGGACCTCGACCCCGGCGGCCTTGAACTCGGAGGCCACCGCGGCACGTTCGTCCGCACCGATCCCCGGATGCACCGGCTCCTCGGGATGGGCGCGCAGCTCGACCCCGTGGTACCCGTGCGCGGTAGCGAGCCGCAGCACGTCGGAGATCGGCAGACCGGGAACACCAAGGGTGGAAAAGGCCAGCTTCATAGTTTCGGACCTTACTAGCCCCCCGCCCACCCGCCGACTGCAGCCGGCGGCCCCCACCCACATCCCGCACCCGCCCCACATCCCGCACCCGAACCAGGAACCCGAACCACGACGAGGGGGCGGATGGCGGCGATCCACCGGGAGCGGGCCGTGGCGGTGCGTCGAAAGCCCGTCGCGTACTGCGTCTCTGCCCCGTAGAACGTAGAAGGGACGGCCGTACGTCCGACTGGCGACGGGCTCGACGCACCGCCACGGCCCCGACCCCACCCCTCAC
>NZ_MUBA01000727.1 GCF_002154575.1 Streptomyces bobili | reverse complement strand
AGGCCGACGGGACCCTGACCCACCCGCGCGGCCACTGGCTCGCCGTAGGGTCCGACCGGCGGTCGGCAGTGGACTCACCGGCCCGGCGCCGCGCCGCCGAACGCTGGGCGTCGGCCGAGCCCGTCCTCGCCGGCCTGGCCACCACGGCCGGTCTGCGCGAGGAGGAGGGCGACGGCTTCCCCGGTCCCCTCACCGAACCGGTGGAGACGGTACTGGCCGCGGTGGGCGAGGCGGTGACGGAACTGACGGCCGCGCAGCAGCGGCGGTCCGTCGAGGACGCCGCCTTCGACAACGTCTGGCGGGGCCTGTGACGGACTCCGGCCGTCGGGTCACAGGGGCGGTCCGCCGGCCGCCCGGTGTTCCAGCCGCCCGGCGAGATCGGCCGCGGTCGCCTTGATGGTCTCCAGTCCCGCCCTCCCCCACGGCCGGGGCGCCAGATCGGCCACCGACACCGTGCCGAGGACCAGGCCGGCGGTGTCGATGAGCGGGGCGCCGAGGTAGGCGTGGATGCCGTACTCGTCGACGACCGGGTTGCCCGCGAACCTCGGGTAGTCGCGGACGTCCTCGAGCACCAGCGCCTTGCGCCGCACGACGACGTAGGGGCAGTAGCCGTACTCGCGGGGCAGCCGGCGGCCCACCTCCGGCTTGCCGCCGCGGGCGGCCCGGCCGCCGGGCGGGGTGTGCAGTCCGGCGAAGAACTGCCGCTCCTCGTCGATGAAGTTGACCATCGCGTACGGAGCGTCGGTCACCTCGGCGAGATGGTCCGCGAAGGCGTCCAGGGAGGGATCCGCCCGCTCCCCGAGGCCGAGTCGGCGCAGCCTCAGGGTGCGGGCGGGGGCTTCCCTGTCCTCGGGGGTGAGCAGGAGTCGACCGGCCGTGCGGGGCGGGTCGTAGCTCATGGGCGGACTCCGTCGCTGTGGACGTGGGGCATGTGCGGCTCCGGTGTGTGGTGTGCGGGGATCACATATGGGCGCCGCGGCTCGGCTGAGGTGCCGTCGGTGCGTGGGCGATGAGGTGGCGGACCAGGGCGAGCAGGGTCTGCACGCCCGACGCGGAGATGCGGGCGTCGCAGCGCACGATGGGGACGCCCGGGTCCAGGTCGATGGCGGCGCGCACCTCCTCGGGGTCGTAGCGGTGGGCGCCGTCGAACTCGTTGATGGCCACGATGAAGCCGAGGCCGCGTTCCTCGAAGAAGTCGACGGCCGCGAAGCACTCCTCCAGGCGGCGCGTGTCGGCGATGACGACCGCGCCGAGGGCGCCCTCGGACAGTTCGTCCCACATGAACCAGAACCGTTCCTGTCCGGGAGTGCCGAACAGGTACAGGACATGCTGCGGATCGAGGCTGATGCGGCCGAAGTCCATGGCCACGGTCGTCTCGACCTTGTTCTCGATGCCGTCGAGGTTGTCGGTCGCGGCGCCGACGGTGGTGAGCAGCTCCTCCGTACTCAGGGGCGCGATCTCGCTGACCGCGCCGACGAACGTGGTCTTGCCGACCCCGAACCCGCCCGCGACCAGGATCTTCAGCGCGGTCGGGAAGGCACCCTGGCCTTCGTCGTGTTCAGAGCTGTCGTCGTAGTCCATCGAGCACTGCCTCCAGTAGGGCCCGGTCGGTGGGGTTGTGGTGGAACTCGGGGGGCTTGGTGGTCAGCGCCCCGCAGTCCACGAGGTCCGCCAGCAGCACCTTGGTGACGGCCGCGGGCAGCCTCAGATGGGCGGCGACCTCGGCGACCGGGACGGGAGCCCGGCACAGGTCCAGTGCCTGCGCGTGCTCGGGGCCGAGATAGCCGAGGGGGGTGGACCCCGTCGCCCGCACCTGTGACATCAGGTCCAGGGCGACGGTGGGTTTGGTGCGGCCGTTGCTGACCGTGAACGGGCGCACCAGCCGTCCGGCCGCGTCGTCGAGCCAGGGCCCGTCGCCGGCCGCCGCCACCCTCAAGGCCCCATCACCGAGGGTTCGACGGCGTGCTGCCGGGGCGCGGTGACCAGGTACGGCCGCACGCTCTTGACGAGCATCGCCATCTCGTAGCCGAGGACGGCGGCGTCGGCCTCGCGCCCGGCCAGCACCGCGAGGCAGGTGCCCGACCCTGCGGTGGTGACGAACAGCAGCGTCGAGTCGAGTTCGACGACGACCTGCCGTACGTCACCGCCGTCGCCGAAGCGGAGACCGGCGCTGCGGCCGAGGGAGTACAGCCCGGAGGCCAGGGCCGCCATGTGGTCGGCGCTGTCGTGGTCGAGGCCGTGGACGGACTTCACAAGGCCGTCGCAGGAGAGGAGGACCGCACTGGTCGTGTGCGGTACGCGCTGCACGAGGCCGCTCATCAGCCAGTCGAGATCGGATACCTGGCCGGTCGGCGCATCGCTCGCCATGGTGGATCGACTCCTTGGGGTACGAAGGTCAGGCCGGGCGGCGGGGCTGCCAGGGCCAGCCGCCCGGCCTGACCTTCGT
>NZ_MUBA01000726.1 GCF_002154575.1 Streptomyces bobili | reverse complement strand
GCCCACCAGCCAGGCCCCGGCCCGCACCCGCCCGTCCAGGGCCAGCGCACAGCCCCACACCGCCGTCAGGGTCAGCGCCAGCAGCAGGCCCTCGGTCATCGGGCGCACGGCCGTCGTCCCGCACGGCAGGACGTAGTACAGGGCCTGCCCGGTCAGACAGACCACGGTCGGTGCGCGCAGGGTGCGCAGGATCAGGAAGACCAGCGCCCCGCCCGCCGCCGCCACCGCGACACCCGCCGCCCACATGCCCCAGGTCACGCCGAACAGGGTCAGGAACGGCACCAGGAACACCGGATAGCCGGGCCGCGCCTCGAAGATCCGCATGAAGCGCTCCGGCATGAACGGCACCGTGTGCCCGCCGGTCTGCCCCGCCGCGAGCCGCGCCCCGACGTTGCCCCACTCCCGCTCCCGGCACGCGGCGAGGACCTCCGCGGTCGGGTCGGCGCGATGGAACCGCACCACGTCGACGCTCTGCCGGCGGGCCGCGACCGCCGCCTCCCCCTCGCACGCCCAGTCGATCGTCGCGACCGCCGCCTCGTGCTTGCCGTCCCCGCGCAGACTCAGCGCGTACGACAGGTAGTTCTTGCTGTCCGGGGTGCCCCGGCCGGTGACGTTCGCGAGCTGGAGCAGCGCGTACACCACGGCCAGGACGAGCACCCAGGCTCGTGGGCGCAGGCTCACCTGGACGCCAGCACGTCGCCCGGAACGGCCGGAGCGGGCACCCGGACCGTGGTGGGGCCGGTCATCTCCTCGCCCAGCAGCAGCGTCCGCACGACCCGCTCGGCGGCCCGCCCGTCGTCGAACACGCCGAACCGCTCCCGGAAGCCGGCCCGCAGCCGCGCCGACTCCTCGTCGCGCCAGCTCCCGGAGGTCATGAGTGCGGCCAGTTCCCGGTAGTCGCGCGAGACGTGGCCCGGCGGCTCGGCGGTGATGTCGAAGTAGGTGCCCCGGCTCGCCGTGTACGCGGCCCAGTCGTCGGCGTGCACCACGACCGGCCGGTCCAGGAGGACGTAGTCGAACATCAGGGCCGAGTAGTCGGTGACCAGGACGTCGGAGGCGAGCATCACGTCCTCGACGTCGGGGACGTCGCTCGCGTCGACCACGATCCCGCGCCGGTGCAGGTCGGACAGGCCCATCCCGCGCGCGTGCCCGGTCGCCAGGGACGGGTGCAGCCGCACCACCAGGGTGTGGCCCTCGCCGAGGTCGGCTGCGAACCGGGCCAGGTCGATCCGGTCGGCGTGACCGCCGCGGACGTACTCCCGGCGGGTCGGCGCGTACAGCACCACCGTGTGACCGGCGGGGAGGCCGAGGCGGGCACGGGCGCGCGCGGAGGCCTGCGCGTCGGCGGTCACCAGCACGTCGTTGCGCGGGCTGCCGGTGCGCGCCGAGGTGAAGTGGCAGGGGTAGGCGCGCTCCCAGACCAGTTCGGAGTGCGGGTTGGCGACCAGGCTGTGGTCCCAGCGGTCCGCGCGGCGCAGCATCTGCGGCACGTCCACCCCGTGCCGGGCGCCGGGCCGCTCCAGCAGGTCGGCCGCCATGAGCTTCAGCGGGGTGCCCTGGTGGGTGTGGATGTGGACGCTGCCGGGGCGCTTGGCGAGCGTGCCCGGCCAGTTGACGTTGTTGACGAAGAAACCGGCCCGAGCGGTCACCCGGCGGTACGCGGGGGAGTCCAGCAGCACGTGCTCGACCCCGTCGGGGAGCCGGTCCGCCGTCTCCTGGTCCCGTACGACCCACACCCCGCGCAGGTGCGGGGCGATCTCCTGCGCCTTGCGGTACACGGCCCCCGGGTCGCCGAGGACACCCCGGTGCGAGAACGCCGAGTACACCACCAGCCGCGGGTCCAGCGGGCGCCGGGCCTGCGCGGCGTACAAGCCCCGGCGGACGCGCGCCGCCGCCGCCCCGCGCGCCAGCGCCGTACGCCGGGCGAGTTCCCGCCCGGCGCGCGCTCCCTGCCGCCAGGCCACGTAACCGGCGTACGGCCCCCGCAGCACGCGCAGTTCGGCGGGCACCGGCTCGCCCGCCGGACGGTGCCGGGCGAACAGGGCGGCCGTACGGCGGAAGAACTCGCCCCGGTCGGACGGGGGCAGCCGGTCCGGCTTGGCGAGGATGTCCAGACAGTGGTCGCCCATCTTGCGGTGCAGGTAGGGCCGCCAGCTCGCCAGCTCGGGCCGGGAGTCGACGAAGGCGAAGACCCGCTCGTACTGCTCGTGGATGTCGAAGTGCTTGCGGCTGGTGGTGGACAGGATGTTGCCCTGGCGGCGCTGGCGGTAGTTCAGACAGATCTGGTCCAGCGTGGCGATGCGTCGCGCGCTGAGCATGACCGGGAAGGTCCAGGGCGTGTCCTCGTAGTAACCGGGCGGGAAACGGAAACCGTTCTCCTCCACGAAGTCCCGCCGGTACACCTTGTTCCACACGACCATCAGCAGATCGAGGATCTCCGGGTGCTCGGCGGCCGTGAACGCGGCGTCGCCGCAGTCGGCGAGGACGTGCGCGAGGGCGTTGCGGCGGGTGCCGCCCCACCAGTAGGTGCGGGCGTAGTCGAAGACGAGCACGTCCGGGTCGGCGACCTCGTCGAGGCGGTCGGCCATGGCGCGCAGGGCGCCCGGCGTGAGGGTGTCGTCGCTGTCCAGGAAGAACAGGTAGTCGCCGCTCGCGTGCGGCAGGCCCGCGTTGCGGGCGCGGCCGAGGCCGGCGTTCTCCGGCAGGTGCAGGACCCGCACCCGGTCGTCGAGGGCCGCGTACTCGTCGAGGATCGCACCGCAGCCGTCGGGCGAGCGGTCGTCGACGGCGATCACCTCGACGTCCCGGTACGACTGCTCCAGGACCGAGTCGAGGCACTCGCGCAGGAAGCCCTGCACCTTGAAGCAGGGGACGATGATGCTGAAGCGGGGCA
>NZ_MUBA01000725.1 GCF_002154575.1 Streptomyces bobili | reverse complement strand
GGGACGTACGTCCCCGTCATCACCAGCCACGCGAGGCCTCCCGGCAAGGCGGCGGCCGGGCTGCCGAGGGCGAGCCCGCCGAGCAGGGCGAGGGGCGGCACCAGATAGACCAGCGCCAGGCCCAGCACCGTGCCGAGCAGCAGCAGGGGCTGGTGCCGCAGTTGCGCGTAGGCGCTGCGCGAGACCATCCGCCACAGGTCGTACAGCCGCGGGTACGGGCGCACGCTGTCCACCCGGTCGGCCAGCCCCAGCCAGATGCGGCCCCCCGCCGCCTTCACCGCCCGCGCCAGCGCCACGTCGTCGATGACCGCGTGCCGGATGGAGTCCGGAACGCGGGCCCGAGCCGCGGCCTCGGTACGCAGCAGGACACAGCCGCCCGCGGCGGCGGCCGTCCGCGCCCCGGACCGGCCGATCCGGCGGAACGGATAGAGCTGCGCGAAGAAGTAGACGAAGGCCGGGACGACCAGCCGCTCCGCCACGCTCTCCACGCGCAGCCGTGCCATCAGGGAGACGAGGTCGAAGCCCCCGGTCCGGGCCGCCGCGACCAGCTCCCGCAGGCTGTCGGGAGCGTGCGCGATGTCGGCGTCCGTCAGGAGCAGGTACTCGGGTTCACGCGCGCGTGCCAGCGCGATGCCGTGCCGCACCGCCCACAGTTTCCCCGTCCAGCCTGCCGGCGGCTCTCCCGGCGAGTCCACGGTCAGCGGCAGTCCGCCGTGCCGCCGGGCCAGCTCGCGCGCCACGTCCGCGGTGCCGTCGGAACTGCCGTCGTCGACGAGGAAGACCTCCGCCCGCCCCGGATAGTCCTGCGCCAGCAGCGACGGCAGTCCGGCGGGCAGCACCGCCGCCTCGTCGCGCGCGGGGACGACCACACAGACCGGAGGCCAATCGCCGGGCTCCTCGCGCAGGGGGAGCCGGACGTCCGTGCGCCAGAAGAAGCCCTGGCAGAGCAGCAGCCACAGCCAGGCGGCGAGAGAAACGGCGGAGATCCACACGACGGCGCTCACGCGCGCAGTCTGCCCCACCGCACGGGGCCGCGAGAGCACATCGTCTATCGTGGCGGGGTGAAGATCGCGCTCATGGACTCCGGAATCGGCCTGCTGGCGGCCACCGCCGCGGTACGGCGCCTGCGGCCCGACGCGGATCTCGTGCTCTCCCTCGACCCCGACGGCATGCCCTGGGGCGCGCGC
>NZ_MUBA01000724.1 GCF_002154575.1 Streptomyces bobili | reverse complement strand
GGCGAGGGCGACGGCGAGCCGGGTGAGGGGCAGGCCGTGCTGGGGTGCCAGGTCCTGGGGACCGAAGTAACCGCGCGCCGCGCTCAGTTGGCGACCGGATTCGGCGAGGTCGCCGCGGGTCAGGGCGAGTTCGGCACGCAGGGCGGCGTGGAAGCCCCGGATGCCCACGCCCTGGCCGATGCGTCCGGCGGCGGCGCAGGCCCGTTCGGCCTCGTCCCAGCGGCCCAGCGACAGCAGGGATTCGGCGAGGTTGCCCCAGACCCAGGACTCCGTCTCGGAGAGTCCGTGCCGTCGCGCGTAGGCGATGCCCTCCTCCATGATCGGCAGGGCCTCGCGGGAACGGCCGACCGCTTCGAGTTCGGAGGGAAGGTTGACGTAGGCGTTCAGCGCGACGGACGGGATGTTCTCGGCGAGTGCCTGGTCCTTGACCTCGTACAAGGCGGTGAGGCCTGGCTCGACATGGCCGGCGTCGACCATGAGGACGCCGAGGATCTGGCGGGCGTCGAGTTCGATCTCGCGGACGCCGACCATGCGGGCGTACTCCACGGCGTGCTCGGCGGCGGCGTAGGCGTCGGGTCCGGGGGCGTGCAGCAGGGACCAGTTGGCGACGTGGGTGAGCACCTCGGCGTGCACCTCGCTGGGCGGCAGGCCGCGCACCAGGTCCTGTGCGGTGGACAGTTCCTCGCGGCCGCTGCCCCGGCCCAGGGAGCGCACCAGCCGGGAGCGCTGCACCCAGAACCAGGCCCTGCGCAACGGGTCGTCCTCGTCCTCCAGCAGCCGTAGCGCCCGCTTGGTGATCTTCAGTGCGCTTTCTCGGTCGCCGCACAGCCGGCCGGCCACGGCGGCCTCGGCCATGAGGTCGAGGTAGCGCAGCGGCGTCGTGTCGGGATCGCAGCCGCAGGCGGGATAGGCCTCGGCGTAGTCGAGGGGCCGCAGCCGGTTCCGTACGTCCTCGGGGGCGGCGTCCCAGAGCTCCATCGCGCGTTCCAGGAGCCGCAGTTGCTCGCTGTAGGCATGCCGGGAGCGGGCGGTGACGGAGGCGTCGAGGACGGCGGGGAGGGCCTTGGCCGGGTCGTGGGCGTGGTACCAGTAGCTGGCCAGGCGGGTGACGCGCTCGTCG
>NZ_MUBA01000723.1 GCF_002154575.1 Streptomyces bobili | reverse complement strand
CTCCTCCAACTCGACCGGCCGGCGCGCGCTGGCCCTCCTCGCGACGGCCGGTGCGGCCCTGGGGGCGGGCGCGTCGGCCGCCGCCGCCGACACCCAGCCCGTCGTCGACCCGGTGCGCACGAACCCCACCTCCATCGGCCGGCTCGACCCGCAGTCCGGCGTGCAGGGCGCGCTCGGCTCACTGCCTTACGTCACGGGGGCCGTCTCCAACCTCAAGCCGAACCCGCTCGCGGGCACCGGCGTCGACCCGCTCGACAACGGCGTGGGCACCCAGCTCGCCGACTTCAAGCCGCTGACGTCCCAGATGCTGACGGGCCCGGTGGCGCAGGCGCAGTCGATCGGGTCGATCCCGGTGCTGGGGCAGGTGACGGGGCTGCTGGGCGGGCGCTGAGGGGCACGGCAGAGGGCCGCGGCCTCCCCGGACGGGGAGAGGCCGCGGCCCTCCGGCTTGTCGGGACGGCTCAGTAGGACGAGCCGGACGCGCCCAGCGACCCCGTCGGGTGCCAGACCGTCTTCGTCTCCAGGAACGCCGTCATGCGCTCGATGCCCGGCGTCGCCCGCCAGTCGTCCACAGGCTGTGGACGAAGGACGCGCTTGAGGTTGTCGGCCGCCGCGATCTCCAGCTCCTTCGCCAGTACGTCGTCGGCGCCGGCCAGGTCGATCGCGTTGACGTCCTGGTGGGAGGCCAGGGGCGCCGCGATCTCCGCGGTGCGGCCCGAGAGGATGTTGACCACGCCGCCGGGCAGGTCGGAGGTGGCCAGGACCTCGCCCAGGGACAGGGCCGGGAGCGGCGACCTCTCGCTGGCGATCACGATCACCGTGTTGCCCGTGGCGATCACCGGGGCGATCACCGAGACCAGCCCCAGGAACGACGACTCCTGCGGGGCCAGGACCGTGACGACACCCGTCGGCTCCGGGGAGGACAGGTTGAAGTACGGGCCCGCCACCGGGTTGCCGCCGCCCACCACCTGGGCGATCTTGTCGGTCCAGCCCGCGTACCAGACCCAGCGGTCGATCGTGGCCTCGACCAGCTCGTTCGCCTTCGACTTGGACAGGCCCTCGGCGTCCGCGACCTCGTGGACGAACTGGCTCTTGCGGCCCTCCAGCATCTCGGCGACGCGGTAGAGGATCTGGCCCCGGTTGTAGGCCGTCGCACCGGACCACGCGCCGAACGCCTTGCGCGCGGCGACGACCGCGTCACGGGCGTCCTTGCGGGAGGAGAGCGGCGCGTTCGCCAGCCACTTGCCCTTCGAGTCCGACACCTCGTACACCCGGCCGCTCTCGGAACGCGGGAACTTCCCGCCGACGTACAGCTTGTAGGTCTTGAAGACACTGAGTCGCTGTTCGGACTTCTCAGACATCGAGGTACGCCTCCAGGCCGTGGCGGCCGCCCTCGCGGCCGAAGCCCGACTCCTTGTAACCGCCGAACGGCGAGGTGGGGTCGAACTTGTTGAACGTGTTGGACCAGACGACACCGGCCCGGAGCTTGCTCGCCACCGCCAGGATGCGCGAGCCCTTCTCCGTCCAGATGCCCGCCGACAGGCCGTACGGCGTGTTGTTGGCCTTGGCGACGGCCTCGTCCGGGGTGCGGAACGTGAGGACCGACAGCACCGGGCCGAAGATCTCGTCGCGGGCCACGGTGTGCGCCTGGGTGACGTTCGTGAACAGCGTCGGGGCGAACCAGTAGCCGGAGGTGGGGAGTTCGCACTCCGGGGACCAGCGCTCGGCGCCCTCCGCCTCGCCCCGCTCCACCAGGGAGGTGATGCGCGCGAGCTGCTCGGCGGAGTTGATCGCGCCGATGTCGGTGTTCTTGTCCATCGGGTCGCCCAGGCGCAGGGTGGAGAGCCTGCGCTTGAGGGAGTCCAGCAGTTCGTCCTGGATCGACTCCTGGACGAGGAGGCGGCTGCCCGCGCAGCAGACCTGGCCCTGGTTGAAGAAGATGCCGCTGACGATGCCCTCGACGGCCTGGTCGATCGGGGCGTCGTCGAAGACGATGTTCGCGCCCTTGCCGCCCAGTTCGAGCGTGAGCTTCTTGCGGGTGCCCGCGACCGTCTTCGCGATCTCCTTGCCGACGGCGGTGGAGCCGGTGAAGGCGACCTTGTTCACGTCCGGGTGCGCGACAAGCGCGGCGCCCGCGTCGCCGTAGCCGGGAAGGATGTTCACGACGCCCTTGGGCAGTCCCGCCTGGCGGCAGATGTCCGCGAAGAAGAGGGCGGACAGGGGAGTCGTCTCGGCGGGCTTGAGGACCACCGTGTTGCCGGTCGCCAGTGCCGGGGCGATCTTCCACGCCAGCATCAGCAGGGGGAAGTTCCAGGGGATGACCTGGCCCGCGACGCCCAGCGGAAGCGGGTTCCGGCCGAACCCGGCGTGGTCCAGCTTGTCGGCCCAGCCCGCGTAGTAGAAGAAGTGCGCGGCGACCAGCGGGAGGTCCGCGTCGCGGGTCTCCTTGATCGGCTTGCCGTTGTCCAGCGTCTCCAGGACGGCCAGCTCGCGGCTGCGCTCCTGGATGATGCGGGCGATCCGGAACAGGTACTTCGCGCGCTCCGCGCCGGGCAGCGCCGACCACTTCTCGAACGCCTTGCGGGCGGCCCGCACGGCACGGTCGACGTCCTCGGTGCCGGCCCGTGCGATCTCCGACAGCACCTCCTCGGACGACGGGGACACCGTCTTGAAGACCTTGCCGTCGGCGGCCTCGGTGAACTCGCCGTCGATGAACAGGCCGTAGGAGGGCGCGATGTCGACGACCGAGCGGGACTCGGGGGCCGGTGCGTACTCGAACAGAGAAGCCATGGTGATCAGTCCACCGTCACGTAGTCGGGGCCGGAGTAGCGGCCGGTGGCCAGCTTCTGGCGCTGCATCAGCAGGTCGTTCAGCAGCGAGGAGGCGCCGAAGCGGAACCAGTGGTTGTCCAGCCAGTCCTCGCCCACGGTCTCGTTGACCAGGACCAGGAACTTGATGGCGTCCTTCGTGGTGCGGATGCCGCCGGCCGGCTTCACGCCGACCTGCACGCCGGTCTGGGCGCGGAAGTCGCGGACCGCCTCCAGCATCAGCAGGGTGTTCGCGGGCGTCGCGTTCACCGCGACCTTGCCCGTGGACGTCTTGATGAAGTCCGCGCCGGCGAGCATGCCGAGCCAGCTCGCGCGACGGATGTTGTCGTACGTCGACAGTTCGCCCGTCTCGAAGATGACCTTCAGGCGGGCGCTCGTGCCGCAGGCCTCCTTCACGGCGGTGATCTCGTCGTACACCTTCAGGTACTTGCCCGAGAGGAAGGCGCCGCGGTCGATGACCATGTCGATCTCGTCCGCGCCCGCGGCGACCGCGTCGCGGACGTCAGCCAGCTTCACGGGGAGTGCGGCGCGGCCGGCCGGGAAGGCGGTGGCGACGGAGGCGACCTTGACGGACGAGCCGGCGACCGCCTCCTTCGCGGAGGCGACCATGTCCGGGTACACGCAGACCGCGGCGGTCGACGGGGTCGTGCGGTCGGTCGGGTCGGGGTGGACCGCCTTCGCGCCGAGCGCCCGGACCTTGCCCGGGGTGTCCGCGCCTTCCAGCGTCGTCAGGTCGACCATCGAGATGGCGAGGTCGATGGCGTACGCCTTCGCGGTCGTCTTGATGGAACGGGTACCGAGCGCCGCGGCGCGCGTCTCCAGGCCGACCGTGTCGACGCCGGGGAGCCCGTGGAGGAAGCGGCGCAGCGTGGTGTCGGACGAGGTGACGTCCGGGAGGGGCGGTGCCGCGGTGGGTGCGTTGGTGGGCATGGTCACCAGACGAGCATATCTACGCGCGTAGCGGCTGTACAGGCCTCGGGGCGTTCTGGAAGGGGCACGGGCGGGGCC
>NZ_MUBA01000722.1 GCF_002154575.1 Streptomyces bobili | reverse complement strand
CCCTCGTCCGCACGGACGAGGAGCGGAAGCGGTTCGTGGAGTACGCGCGCGGCGGCCGGGTCGACGGGGTGCTGCTGATGTCCGTACCGGCCGAGGACCGCCTGCCGGACATGCTCGCCGACGCCGGGCTGCCCACGGTCCTGCTGGGCCGGCGCTCGGGCGACGAGCGGGTGACGTATGTGGACGCGGACAACGTGGGCGGGGCACGCGCGGCCGTCCGTCATCTGGTGGCCGGAGGCCGGAAGGCCATCGCGGCCATCACCGGGCCGCCCGACATGTACGTCGCCCGGTGCAGGCTGCGCGGCTACCAGGAGGCCCTCGCCGAGGCGGGACTCGACCACGGGTCCGCCCTGGTGGTCCAGGGTGACTTCACCGAGGCCAGCGGGCGCCGGGCGATGGCCGGGCTCATCGGGCGGCACCCGCAGCTCGACGCCGTCTTCGCCGCTTCGGACGCCATGGCCGCCGGGGCACTGGACGCTCTGCGTGCGGCAGGGCGCCGGGTACCGCAGGACGTGGCGGTGGTCGGCTTCGACGACTTCGACCTGGCCGAGCAGACGACCCCGCCGCTGACGACCGTCCGCCAGCCGCTGGACGAGATCGGGCGGACGATGGTGCGGCTCCTGCTGGAGGAGATCGAACAGCCGGAGGTGGCCTGGCGCCACGTGATCCTGCGAACGCAACTGGTGGCCCGCGAATCGGCATGAGTAGGGAGGACACGGCAGGAGCACGGCAGGAGTACGGCAGGAGTGGGCCGAAGCGGCCCACGGCCGGCCGGCCGTGCGGGAGTCGCCACGAGCTCCTCGATCATGGCCTGAAGAGGCCCGTGAGCCTGTGAGTCCTTGAGCCCATGGG
>NZ_MUBA01000721.1 GCF_002154575.1 Streptomyces bobili | reverse complement strand
GGGACGGGAAGGGGCGGCGGGGGCGAAGAAACCGGCTCAGCCCACCAGCCGAAGCCGCTCCCCGCACACCCCCACCGTCACCCGCTGACCCCACGTCAGCTCCACCGCGTCACTTTCGATGCCGTCGCCGAAGGCGATCAGGCGTTCCGACTCGACGGTCAGGGTCAGCCGGGCGCCGGCCGCGAGTTCGCCCGCGACCAGCGAGGTTCCCGTGGCCGGGGACGGCCAGGCTTCCCGGACGAACCACAGGAGCCGCTGCTCGGACGGGCCCGGCAGGAGCGGGACGTCCCCGCCCCGCTCCTGCCACACCGACCGGATCCAGCCGGTGGCCCCCGTGCCGGTGCCGACGAGCACCCCGGAGGAGGCCTGGGCCTCGGCGGCACCCCCGTCGCCGTCGAGGCCCAGGCGGTACCGGGCGGTCTGGTGGCCGGCCGCGCCGAGGTAGATCTCGTTGAGGGCGACCAGCCGCTGGGTGTCGTCGGCGACGGCCTCCACCATGGTCAGTTCCTCGACGCCCGCGGTGGCGGCGAGCAGCGCCCCGGCGTCCGCGGGCCGGTGCCGGACCAGGACGCCCGGGTTGCGGCCGGGGTCCGTGTCGATGCCCACCACCGGCTGACCCGCGAGGTATTTGGCGACGTTGGCCACCAGCCCGTCCTGGCCGACCACGACCACCACGTCCTCGGGCGCGAACAGGAACCGGTCCAAGTCGCCGCGCTCCACCCGCGTCTGACGCCAGGTCAGCGGGATGGCCGCCGTCACCTCGGCCAGTGCGCGACGGGTGCGGCGGTGGCGTTCGGCGATCTCCTCGATGTCGCGGCCCCGCGAGGAGAGGAAGAAGGCGGCCTGGCCGTGCGTGCCGTGCCGGGCCACCAACTCCTCGTACTCCGTGGTGCGGTGGACCAGCACGGCCCGCGGGGCGAGACTCACTCCGAGGCTCCCAGCTTGGCCAGCAGCCCCGTCAGCACGTCCGGGGAGACGGTCAGGCTGTCGATGCGCGGCAGGTTCTCCGCGAGCCGGGTGCCGGTGAGGGCGTGCAGGGTGCTCACGTCGACGTCCGCGTGCACCCGGAGCCAGGCCGCCTGGGCCTGCGCCCGCGCCTCGCCCACTTCGCGCGCGGCCTCCGCCTCGGCGCGGGCGAGCCGTACCGTCCGGGTGGCCTCCGCCTCGGCGCGGACCTTGTCGGCCGCCGCGTTCTCCTCGGCCTCGCGGCGGGCGTTCGTACCGCGCTGGTCGACGAGCTGCTCCTCGCGCCGGGCGAGTTCGATCTTGCTGGCGAGTTCGTTCTCGGCGATGGTCCGCTCCCGCTCGACGGCCACCGCCCGCCGCTCGTATGTCGCCCGGTCGGCCTCCTGCTGGATCTGCTCGCGCGCCGGGGTGCGCAGGGCCCGCTCCACCTCGGGCTCCGGCCGCAGCGCCACCACGCGTACGGCGACGATCTCGATGCCGGTGTCGGGCAGCCGGGGCTCCGCCGCCAGCCCGGCCGCGACCCGCTCGCGCACCGACGTCACCCCGTCGACCAGCGCCTCCGCCAGCGGCGTACGGGCGAGCACGTCGAGCGCGTGCTGCTGGGCCGTCTCGGTCAGCAGGGTGCCGAGCTGCTCCAGAGGGGCTCCACGCCAGGCGCCGGTGTCCGGGTCGATCGAGAAGTCGAGGCGGGCGGCGGCGACGGCGGGGTCGCTGACCCGGTAGGTCACGGTGGCCTGTACGGCGACGTCCTGGAAGTCGGCCGTACGGGCGTGGAAGGTCATGGCCAGCTCGCGGTCGTCCACCGGGACTTCGGAGAGCGCGGCGGTCAGCGAGCGGAACCAGAAGCTGAGTCCGGGACCGTCGTGCACCAGGGTGCCGGAGCGGTGGTGGCGGATGTGTGCCGTCGGGGCGCCCCGCAGGTGGCGCCAGCCCAGGCGCCGGGTGATGTCGGCCACGGGGTCCCCTCGTTTCGAACCATTGTCGTCACCGAGACGATAATGGAGAGATCCGCTTGTCGTCAAGGGGACGAGAACAAGGGGACGAGAACAAGGTCGGGCGGAATCCGGCCAGGAGCGGGTGAAGGCGGGTTCCGATGGTCAGGATGGAGACATGGGATTCCATGTCGACTCCGAGGCCGGGCGGCTGAGCCGCGTCATCCTGCACCGGCCGGATCTCGAGCTCAAAAGGCTCACCCCCAGCAACAAGGACGCGCTCCTCTTCGACGACCTGCTCTGGGTGCGCCGGGCACGCGCGGAGCACGACGGCTTCGCGGACGTCCTGCGCGACCGCGGTGTCGCCGTCCACCTCTTCGGCGATCTGCTCACCGAGGCCCTGGAGATCCCGGCGGCCCGAGCACTCGTCCTGGACAGGGTCTTCGACGAGAAGGAGTACGGCGTCCTCGCCACCGACCATCTCCGAGCCGCCTTCGAGAACCTGCCCGCACCCGAACTGGCCGAGGTCCTCGTCGGCGGCATGACCAAGAGGGAGTTCCTCGACGCGCACCCGGAGCCGACCTCCGTGCGCTTCCACGTCATGGAGCTGGACGACTTCCTGCTCGGCCCCCTCCCCAACCACCTCTTCACCCGTGACACCTCCGCCTGGATCTACGACGGCGTCTCCATCAACGCGATGCGCTGGCCGGCCCGGCAGCGCGAGACCGTGCACTTCGAGGCGATCTACCGCTACCACCCCCTCTTCCGCGCGGAAACGTTCCACCTCTGGTCGGAGGGTCAGGCCGACTACCCGTCCACCATCGAGGGCGGGGACGTCCTCGTCATCGGCAACGGTGCCGTCCTCATCGGTATGAGCGAGCGCACCACCCCCCAGGCCGTCGAGATGCTCGCCCACAAGCTGTTCGCGGCGGGCTCGGCCACCACGATCGTCGCCCTCGACATGCCGAAGCGGCGTGCCTTCATGCACCTCGACACCGTGATGACGATGGTCGACGGCGACGTCTTCACCCAGTACGCGGGCCTCGGCATGCTCCGCTCGTACACCATCGAACCGGGTGTCGGCGAGAAGGAACTCAAGGTCACCGACCACCCGCCGGAGCACATGCACCGCGCGATCGCCGCCGCCCTGGGGCTCAGCGAGATCCGCGTGCTGACCGCCACCCAGGACGTGCACGCCGCCGAACGCGAGCAGTGGGACGACGGCTGCAACGTCCTGGCGGTCGAGCCGGGCGTCGTCGTCGCCTACGAACGCAACGCCACCACCAACACGCATCTGCGCAAGCAGGGCATCGAGGTCATAGAGATCCCGGGCAGTGAGCTGGGCCGGGGGAGGGGCGGGCCGCGCTGCATGAGCTGTCCGGTGGAGCGG
>NZ_MUBA01000720.1 GCF_002154575.1 Streptomyces bobili | reverse complement strand
TCCCCGAACCGCCGCCCCATCGCCAAGCTCCGATCAGCCGACCGACCCCCGCGAGCCCCGAGAACCAGCACCGCGCCACGCCACGCCACGAAACCGTATCTCCGCCCACCCCCTTCCATGGCACCGTGGGACCAGGGATCCGAGGACCAGCAAGGAGTACCGGCCATGCGCGATGTCGTCCTGACCGCCACCATCTCCCTCGACGGGTACATCGAGGGCCCCGGCCGGGACATTTCCTGGCATCGCGTCGACGAGGAACTGCACCAGCACTTCAACGACACCCTCCGCGAGGCCGGCGCCTTCCTGAGCGGCCGGGTCACGCACCAGCTGATGACCGAGTTCTGGCCCACGGCCGACAAGGATCCCGACGCGAGCGCCACGGTCGCCGAGTTCGCCGAGATCTGGCGGGAGAAGCCCAAGTTCGTGTACTCGCGGACGTGGGAGCGCGCCGACTGGAACACCACCGTCGTGCGGGACGTCGTACCGGAGGAGGTGCGCGCGCTCAAGGAGCAGCCGGGCGGCCCTCTGGTCCTCAGCGGCGCACACCTGGCCGCCGACTTCCTGCGGCACGGGCTCGTCGACGCGTTCCGGATCTACGTCGATCCGGTGATCGTCGGCGGTGGCACCCCGCTGTTCACGGAGGGCTCCGCCCCGGCCGACCTCCGCCTCGTGGAGACCCACACCTTCGGCAACGGCGTCGTCCTCCTGAGTCACGAACGCGCATAGCCCACGGCCCGGGTCCGTTGACTCGGCGACGCCTTCGACTCGGCGACGGCGTAAAGGGGTTGTCCGGGCGGAGGCACCCGGATAGGAAGGGATCATGACCGAACTCGGCGCCATCTTCCGCCCGCAGTTGCCCCCGGAGCGGCTCCGCACGATCGCCCGACTCGCGGACGCGACCGGCCTGGACGAGCTGTGGGTCTTCGAGGACTGCTTCCGCGAGGCCGGGATCTCGGCAGCCGCGGCAGCGCTCGCCTGGACCGAGCGGGTCCGCGTCGGCGTCGGTCTGCTGCCGGTCCCGTTGCGCAATGTCGCCGTCACCGCCATGGAGGCCGCCACCCTGCACCGGATGTTTCCCGGCCGCGTCAGCCTCGGCATCGGTCATGGCGTCCAGGACTGGATGGGCCAGGTCGGCGCCCGCCCCGCCTCTCCGCTGACGCTGCTGCGCGAGTACACCCTCGCCCTGCGCGGCCTGCTCAACGGCGAGCGGATCACGACGCGGGGGCGGTACGTCACGCTGGACGACGTCGCCCTCGACTGGCCGCCGCCGGGCGGGGCCGAGGTGCTGGTCGGCGGGATCGGCCCGCGCACCCTGCGGCTGTCCGGCGAGGTCGCGGACGGCACGGTGCTCAACGAGGCCTTCTCACCGGAGGGCGTACGCGAAGCGAGCAAGCTGGTGCGGGAGGGCAGGGCCGCGGCCGGCCGGGACCCCGACTCGCACAAGCTCGTCGTCTATCTCTTCGCCGCCACGGGGGAGGACGCCGCCGCCCGGCTCCAGCGCGAGCTGGTCACGACCGGCCTCACCGACGTGCCCGGCCTGGGTGTCGCCGGTGGCGCGGCCGAGGTCGCCGACCGGGTCCAGCGGTACGCCGAGGCGGGCGCCGACACGGTCGTCCTCCTCCCGACCGCCGACGAACCCGACCCCGAGGGCTTCATCCGGTTCGTGGGCGACGACGTACGCCCCCTGGTGAAGTGAACGCACGCCCCCTGCTGAAGTGAGTGAAGCGACGGTGACAGCCATGGTGAGCGCCCAGCAACCGTCGCGGGACGGCGACGACGACCGGCCCCGCGGCTTCGAGGACCTCGTCGCCGAGGGCGCGGCCGTGCCCACCGACGGGTGGGACTTCTCCTGGTTCGAGGGACGGGCCACCGAAGCCCGGCCCTCCTGGGGCTACGCGGTGTCCCTCGCCGGGCGTCTCGCCGTCGCCCGCGCCGCCCTCGACGTACAGACCGGGGGAGGGGAGGTCCTGGACTTCGCCCTCCGCCGGGCAGCCCCGAAGGCCCCCGTCCTCGCCGTCGCGACCGAGGGCTGGCCGGCGAACGTCGCCAAGGCCACCGCCCTGCTGCGCCCGCGCGGGATCCCCGTCGTCGCCGTCGCGGAGGACGAGCCCCTGCCCTTCGCGGACGCCGCCTTCGACCTCGTCTCCAGCAGGCATCCCGTACGGCCGCCGTGGGCCGAGATCGCGCGCGTCCTCGAACCGGGCGGCACCTACTTCGCCCAACACGTCGGCCCGCGCAGCGTCTTCGAGCTGGTCGAGTACTTCCTCGGGCCGCTGCCCGACGAGGTGAGCGCCGTCCGTCATCCGGACCGCGAGCGCGCCGACGCCGAGGCGGCCGGCCTGGAGATCGTCGGCCTGCGGGCGGAGCGGCTGCGCGTCGAGTTCCACGACATCGCCGCCGTCGTCCACTTCCTGCGCAAGGTGGTGTGGATGGTGCCGGGCTTCACCGTGGACCGGTACGAGGAACACCTGCGCTCCCTGCACGAGCGGATCGAGTCCGAGGGCCCGTTCGTGGCCCACAGCACCCGTCACCTCGTCGAGGCCCGCAGACCGGCCTGACAGACACAGTCGGAACAACCGTCCCCTGCCCTCAAGCCGCTTGTCCGTGGGGCGAATTGGCGAGGAACCGTCCCCCCGAGGCGCGGCACCCCCTCAGGACGACCGGCCTCCAGTCCGTGCGGTCGACGTCGGCAGACAGCACCTGTCCTCATCCTCATTCGCATGCTCATCGCGACGGAGCCATGCCTCCCTTTGCGTCCGCCGCCCCCGCGAACCCGCCCGGACACCGACCGCCCACCGGACACACCCAGACATACAGCCCCGTCGGAGTCGGGCATTTTTCGCATAGCCCCATACTCCGCCTCGCCATCTCCACGCGGTTTCCACATCGTTATCGCCGTTGGTCCGGACCCCAGTCGCGCCTCCGGTAAATTCATGGCCAGGCAATTCGCGCCAGCAAAGCTGCGCGGGCGTCACCGTGCAGTGGAGGGGGCTGCGCGGTGACGTGCCGCGTCAAGTGGACGCGCAGGTCGGGTAGCCCATCGGAGGGATGAACGAACCGTTGGCCCGGGAGGGCTCAACCGGTGCGAAAACCTCCGCTTTCGCCGGTGCTCGGCCCTGTCCACCTGGGATTCCGCTGCCTTTCGGCCATGAACCACCTGCGAATCCCACCCGGCGCCACAACCGCCCCGTCGCCACGTGACTGCGGAGAGTAATTTTTGCGCGCCATTGCACGCAGCATCCCTCACGAAGGGTTATGGTGGAAACCCCCCCTCGGGCCGGTCCGTATCCCCCCACGGACCGGCCCGTTTTTTGTTGCCTCCCAGGCCCGTGTCCGAGCGCGCCACCCCGGAAGC
>NZ_MUBA01000719.1:606-1084 GCF_002154575.1 Streptomyces bobili | reverse complement strand
TCGACTTCCGGTCGTCCTTGACGTGACCCCGGAAGGTGCGCGTCGGCGAGAACTCGCCGAGCTTGTGGCCGACCATCGACTCGGTGACAAACACCGGAATGTGGGTCTTGCCGTTGTGCACCGCGATCGTGTGGCCGAGCATGGCCGGGATGATCATCGAGCGACGGGACCAGGTCTTGATGACGTTCTTGGAACCGGCTTCGTTCTGTACGTCCACCTTCTTGATGAGGTGGTCGTCGACGAAGGGCCCCTTCTTGAGACTGCGCGGCATCTAAACCCGCTCCTAGCGCTTCTTGTTCGTCTTGCGGCGGCGGACGATGTACTTGTTCGATGCCTTCTTCGGCGAACGAGTACGACCCTCCTTCTGACCCCACGGGGAGACCGGGTGGCGACCACCGGAGGTCTTGCCCTCACCACCACCGTGCGGGTGGTCAACCGGGTTCATCGCCACACCGCGGACGGACGGGCGAACGCCCAG
>NZ_MUBA01000719.1:0-587 GCF_002154575.1 Streptomyces bobili | reverse complement strand
GGCGCCGCCACCGGGACGGATCTCGATCGCGTGGATCGTGGTACCGACCGGGATGTTGCGGAGCGCCAGGTTGTTGCCCGGCTTGATGTCGGCCCCGGGACCGTTCTCGACGCGGTCACCCTGCTGCAGGTTGCGCGGGGCGAGGATGTAGCGCTTCTCGCCGTCCACGTAGTGCAGCAGCGCGATGCGCGCGGTGCGGTTGGGGTCGTACTCGATGTGCGCGACCTTCGCCGGCACGCCGTCCTTGTCGTGACGACGGAAGTCGATCACTCGGTAGGCGCGCTTGTGTCCGCCACCCTGGTGGCGAACGGTCACACGACCGGCGTTGTTACGGCCGCCCTTGCTGTGCAGCGGGCGGACCAGCGACTTCTCCGGCGTGGACCGCGTGACCTCGACGAAGTCGGCGACGCTGGAGCCACGACGGCCCGGCGTAGTCGGCTTGTACTTGCGGATTCCCATTTCTCAGTCCTCGTCCGATATCGGACGATCCGACCCGCTTACGCGGTCGGACCGCCGAAGATGTCGATACGGTCGCCCTCAGCGAGGGTCACGATCGCGCGCTTGGTCGCAGCGCGCTGACCGAAACC
>NZ_MUBA01000072.1 GCF_002154575.1 Streptomyces bobili | reverse complement strand
GACAAGCGGACCCGGCAGCGCGAGTACACGTGCGCTGCCGGGTCCGCTTGTCGCCCGTATAGAGGGGACCCTCGAAATCACCCTGCCGGGAGGCGGTCGAGGTGGTGGTGAGGAGGTGCTGGAAGAAGCCGACCCCGCCGAGAATGCCGCTGCCGCGGTACTCGTTGAAGTTGCGGATGTAGCCGTTGGTGACCAGGCCGAGGGCCATGATCTCCCGCTGGACCTCCAGCATCTCGTCCGGGCTCTTGCCACCGAAGGAGAAGAAGACGCTGTGCGAGGGGCCCGGACGCAGACCCTCCACGGCACGTGAGAGGAACAGCCGGGCGCCCTCCGCGGTGTAGGGCGGGTCGGTCATCGCCACGTCGAAACCGCTGTGCAGCTCGGCGGGCAGCGGCTGGCGCAGATCGTGCTCGACGGTCTCGACCCGCGTGCCGAGACCGGCCGACACCTTCCGGATGTAGCCGAGGATCTCGGGGGAGATGTCGACGACGGTCACCCGCTCGACGATCGGGGAGCCGAGGACGTCCCCGACGACGGCGACGGCCAGGGAGACGAGGTCGTCGTCGCCGATCAGCAGCAGATTGCCGCCCGGCAGCGAGCCCGCCGCCAGCAGCGCCAGGACACGGCGGACCTTGGTCTCGGGCGTGCAGTGCGACTGGTCGATCGACATGTCGGCGGCCGGGCCCGACTCCATCAGGTCGCTCAGCCGCCGCACCGCCTCGTCCAGCACGTCCGGGATGACCAGTTCGCGGCCGTCGCAGGTGGTGCAGGTCGCGTCGAGCGTGAGGTCCATGCCCAGCTCGGCCACGACGTCCAGGCCGGCCGGGGTCAGCCGGGAGGGACGCTCCTTGGTGAGCAGGTCGCGCCGGCGCAGCTCGTTGCCCAGCGCGGCGACGATCGGGACGGGCAGGCCCGTGGCCCGGCTGATGTCCCTGGTCGAGGCGGGGGCCAGGCGACGCAGGGCCCGCAGCACGGAGCGCACTCCGGGCGGACCCTCCTGAAGCCTGACGGCGTCCGCGACTTCCGTGAGCACCTGATCGGCGGGGGTACTCCGACGGTGTCGAGGCGCGTTTTTCACAAAGCTGCTCCGGGCGGGCCGATGGATTCCAGGACTATCGAGTATACGGGCTGGCGCGGCGTCGCCCGGACGCGCCCACGGAGCAGGGAATGCGGAATGAGAACGGCGAAACAAGGAAGGCTTTTTCGAGGAGTTCGCCGAAATGCTTTCCGAATATTCGAGAGGTGGACGGGAGGAAGGTGTCGTACCCCTTGACAGCATGCGTGCGCGAGCCGTAGAGCGACCCGGATGCTACGCTGGGCCACATCGAGCGTCGTTTTTCGACCTCGTGACCTTCCCCTTCGGACGCGCGGACCAGCGCACCTCTATGTGAAAGGAGACGGGGGCAGCGGATAGCGACCCCCGGTTCCCCATGACCAACTCCGCCAGCCTCGCCACCGAGGGTATAAACGTCGACGATTTGTGCTCCTACGCCGTAGACGTATGGGTGAGCGATCACAGCATCCTGACCGACCAGGAGCGCCTCCTCCAGGTGCTGCGCACGGCCGCCGAAAAGGGGAACGCCCAGGTGCTCGGCGAGGCCTCGCACGTTTTCCCCAATGGTGCCGTCACCGCCATTCTGCTGCTTTCGGCATCACACCTGAGCATTCACACCTGGCCGGAATTCAGCCTGGCCAACGTCGATCTGCTCGCCTACGGCCGGCTGAACGGCGAGCGGATGATGCAGAGTGTGGAACTCGGCCTTTCGCCGACCAAAATCAATGTGACGCGCATGCTGCGTGCGGTGCACTGATTCCGGCTGATTCCAGGAATGACGTGATTGCGGGACGGTGTGATTTGTGGCGCGAGGGGCGCCGATTTCCCGCCGTAGGGATTTCACAGCCATCCCGAGAGGGATTCGACGAACGCGTCGAATCGGTCCCGGTGGATCGCGTGCGGTGCGTCGGGCACCGTACGCACCTCGAAGCCCCGTCGCACGAGTTCCGCCCGCCCCTGCGCGCTGACGAGCGTGCTCGGGTCCGACACCTGGACCAGCGAGGGGACGACGGCCTTCTCCGGCGTGTGGTCGACGAGGCGGTGGGCGGAGAGGGCGAGGGCGGTGTTCTCGTCCCAGGCGTCCAGAGCCTGCCGCTCGGCCGCGAGCCGATGGTTGCCCTCGGTGGCGTCCCGTGGCCGGGAGAAGCTGGTCAGCAGGTCGGGCGAGCGCTTGAAGAAGGTGAAGTAGGCCGGGTCGAGCCCGCCCGCCGACCCGCTCAGCCTCCAGGCGGGCTCCGAGTGGACCGCGCGGGCCGGGGCCAGTTCCTCCACCGCGAGAGCCACGGCCGGCGCGCCCAGCGAGTGGCCCAGCGCCAGCTCGGGGCGGCGCGGCAGCGTGTCCAGGAGATCCTCGGCGAAGAGCGCGGGCGCGTACGCCCCGCGCGCGCTGGCACCGTGACCCCGCAGATCCACGGCGAGCACGCGATAGCCCATCCCGGTGAGCACCGGCGTCAGTTCGTGCCAGGTGCGGTGGTCGGTCACGATGCCGTGGACGAGGACGGCGATACGGTCCCCCGTTCCCCACTCCTGTGTGTGCAGGCGCATCCGTCTGCTTTCGTCGATGCCGGCGCTGTGGCCGGCGCTGTTGCCATGGCCGGGTGGGTTGCTTGTGTGTGGCGGGCAGGAGTTCAGGGCGTGGGCCGGTCGGCGGATCAGGGTGAGGGACAGGGACCGTGACGGAGCACGAGGTGCTGGTGCGGTGGGCGCGGTCGAGTGACGCCCGGCCGGGGCTGCTCGCCCTGCTGGACACGGTGGAGCGCGCCCGCTACGAGGCCACCGCCCGCCCTGCCGACAAGGCCCGCTTCCTGGTCGGGTGCGCGCTCAGCCGCCTCGCCCTGGGTGAGCTGCTCGTGCTTCCTCCCGCCGACGTGCCCCTGCGCAGGGTGTGCCCGCGCTGCGGCGGTCCGCACGGCAAGGTGAGACTGGCGGTGCCCGAGCGGTCGCCGTACGCGGACGTCGACTTCTCCGTCACCCACAGCGGGGATGTGGTGGGGGTCGCGGTCTGCCGGGGCGCCGCCGTCGGCCTGGACGTGGAGGACGACGCGATCGCCCTCGACATCGACGCGGCGGCGCGTACGGCACTGGGCGACACCGAACTGAGCGCGCTGTACGCCGGCCCCGCCACCGGGCGCCGTACCGCGTTCCTGCGCACCTGGACCCGCAAGGAGGCCGTGCTGAAGGCCCTCGGCGTGGGCCTCCATGTGCCGTTGCGCGGGCTGGAGATGTCCGCCCCGGACACCGCACCGACGGTCCTCGACTGGCCGCGACAACTCGGCCTCCGCCCCGAGGTGAGCCTCGCGGACCTGACGGTCGAGGGCGCCCACACGGCCGCGGTCGCGGTGCTGGGAGGGGGCGGGCTGCGGGTCGTCACACGGGCGGACCCCGCAATCCCGGCCTGAAGGGCACCGGTGCCACGCCGGCGGCGACACCGTACCGACCTGCACGGACCAGGAATGGAGAAGAGCGCCCCCGGTGCCCCTCCCTGGAGCGCCGGGGGCGCGTTCGCGGTCGCCGCGAGCATCGGCCTGCTCGGGCTGAACAGCAGTCACCAGTACGTGTGGATCGCCTTCCTCGGCGGCTCGCTGGCCGGACTGCTCGCCTACGCCGTCGGCGGCACCGGCTACGGCGGCGCCACCCCCGCCAAACTCGCCCTCGCGGGAGCCGCCGTCACCGTCCTGCTGGACGCCTTCACCAACGCCCTGGTGCTGCTCGACCTCCGCACCCTGGACCAGTACCGCTCCTGGGCGGTCGACTCCCTCGCGGGCCGCGACCCCGAACTGGCCCTGCGGCTCCTGCCGTTCATCGCGGCCGGACTGCTGCCGGTACTCGCCCTGAGCGGGCGGCTCAACGCGCTCGCCCTGGGCGACGACCTCGCCACCACCCTGGGCGCGCGGGTCCGCACCACCCGGGCCCTGGGGCGCGGTCGCGGTCATCCTGCTGACCGGCGCGGCGGTCGCCGCCGCCGGACCGGTCACCTTCGTCGGCCTCGTCGTCCCGCACGTCGGCCCTCTCCCTCGGCATCACGATCGGCCGCGCCCGCATCGCACTGCTGGTTCTCGCCACCTCCCTGGCCGCCGCCGCCGGAACCGTCCACCTCGACGGCGCCGACATCGCCACCCTCTCCGCCCGCGAACTCGCCCTCCGCCTCACGCTGTTGGCGCAGTCCCCGACCGCTCCGGACGGCATCACCGTACGAGACCTGGTCGCCCGCGGCCGCACCCCGCACCAGCGCTGGTGGCGCCAGTGGTCCTCGGCGGACGAAGCCGTCGTCGACCGGGCCCTGGCGGCCACCGACACGGCCACCCTGGCGGACCGCTCCCTCGACGAGCTCTCCGGCGGCCAGTGCCGACGGGTGTGGATCGCCATGGCCCTCGCCCAGGACACCCCCGTCCTGCTCCTGGACGAGCACACCACGTACCTCGACCTCAGGCCGGCGCGAACACGCCGAGCCTCAAGCGGCTGACGTTCGCCGACGTTGGGCGACGTTGGGCGTTGTTTTTGAAAAGCGTTTTCACTTAGCTAGCATGGCGGGACCCGGGCGGCGCGGCGCCGGGTCCCGTCGCCGGGCGCTGCCGCGTGCTTGCCGCATGCCAGACAGCGAGGATCCTCAGTGACCCAGACCGCGCATCACGAGTACACCGTGCGCCCCGCGACACCGGCCGACGTCGACGGTGCCCGCCGCGTCATGCTCGACACCTTCTACAACGAGTTCGGCTACGGCTACGTACCCCGGTGGCACCCCGACACGGTGGACATCGAGGGCACGTATCTCGGCGACCCGCGGCACCTGCTGCTCGTGGCCGTGCACGAGGGCGAGGTGGTCGCCACGACCGGCGTACGAGCGGGAGGCCCCGCCCACCCGCCGCACCCGCGATGGCTGGCCGAACGCTACGACGGGGACACCACCGCCCAACTGGTCCGTGTCTACGTCCGGCCCGAGCACCGACGCCGCGGTCTCGCCCGCACCCTGGTCGAAGCCGCCTGCGACTTCATCGCGGACACCCCCGGCTACGAGCGCGTCTACCTCCACACCAACGTCGACATCGAGGGCGCCGAATACTTCTGGCGGAGCCTGGCCAAGGAGGTGTTCGACGCCCGAGCGACCGGCGAACACGGGCCGGGCGTCGCCACGGTGCACTTCGAGATCCCGATGTGACGGCGGCCCGTACGGCGACCCGGTACGCCACTGCTAGCCGGCGCGCCCGGCGGTCCAGGTGATGTGCGGGGGCTCGACGCGTGCGCACAGGGGACCGCCCTGCGCGTCGGTCAGGCCGAGGCGTCCGACCAGCAGCCCGTCGCGTGCGGCGGCGGCGAGTACGTCGGCGGGGACGACGTCGAGCATGAGCTTGGCGCGGCGGAACATCGTGAAGGTGCCCGACTCGTCGACCGTGCCCCACGACAGGTAGATGAACCGTCGGCCCAGACGGTCCTGCACGTAGGGCCCTTTGACCTCGGTACCGGTCGGCGAGGCGCACGTGGTGCACTCCAGAGTCCATGTCGCGGACGGTGCGTCGCCAGGCTGCGGCTCCAGGAGCTCGGCCGGACGGTCGCGGCGTTGCACGGCGACGTGGATGTTGCCGTACGCGGGGACTCTGCCGTCGAGGGAGGCGGGGCGAGTGAGGCCGGGCAGGTCGACGGCGTCGATGCGGATGTGCATGGCGGCCATCATCCGCCACGGCAGCCGCCGCCGGCAGGATCGTTCAGAGCCGTTGCTGCCGTTGCCACGGTGCCGCCGACCGGGGTGGCCCGTGCCTGAACCCACGCACCGCGAGCACCGCCGGGGCCGTTCGGAGGCGTGGTGGTGGTGCCTGCCGCGGTCGGCCCGCACGATGGATCCGGGACGTATCCGGGACGTATCCGGGATGTACTCGTGATGGAGCAGGTGATCGAACGCCTCTACGCCTGCTCCAGCCTGCTCGACGAAGCCGGCCAGTACGCCTGTTACGGCCGCGTCGGCGGCTGCCTGATCACCGGCAACGAGGACGGCGTCAAGCGCTGCGCCGTGAACGTCCTCTACAGCCTGCAGCACCTGGGCGAAAACCCCGAACACCGGTAGGGACACCGACGGCAGGGCGGCAGCGCGCGCGTCACGTCACGTCACGGGAATGCCCTCGCGGTCTTCGAGGGCGCTGATGGCGGTGGCGGTGAGGCTGTGGGTGATGTGGCCTCGCATCAGCTGGGCGGCTTCGGCGGCGCGGCCGTCCACGATGAGGGAGACCAGTTGGTGGTGTTCCTGTAGGTCCCGGGTGCGGGGTTCGTCACCGGGCGGGAGTTCGAGGCCGAGGCGACGGTAGCGGTCGGACTTGTCCCACAGGTCGTCCAGGAGACGGATGAGGACGTCGTTGTGCGAGGCCCGGTACACCGCCTGGTGAAAGGCGCGGTGGGCCGTGAGTGCCTCTTCCCCCCATTGGCGGGTGACGGGGAGGAGCTTGTCGACGGCGGCCTGCATCGTGGCGATGTCGTCGTCGGTGCGTCGCCGGGCGGCAAGTTCGGCGGCGGTCGGGTCGAGGGACAGGCGGACTTCGAAGAGCTGACGGGCCTCGGTCGAGTTCATGACGGACACCCGGACGTCGCGGTGGGTGTCGACGGTGACGAGCCCCTCGCTGCTGAGGCGGCGGATGGCTTCGCGCAGGGGCGTGATGCTCATGTTGAGGGACTCGGCGAGGTCGTACTGGGCGAGCCGTGACCCGGCGGGAAGAGTGCCGAAGAGGATCCGGTCGCGGAGTTCCGCGTAGGCGAGGTCGCTCTTGCTGAAGAACAGGTTCTGTCCTGCCATAGCCCCCTGACCATTCCTTTCGGGGAGTTCCCCACCCCTTGACATCCCGCATCGGACCGGCCCACTCTAACAGCCGTTGCATCTTATAAGATATGAGGAAGGCTCCACTGTGAAGATCACCAACGTCTACGAGGGCGTCGTTCCGATCAGTTCCCCGATCCGCAATGCCTGGATCGACTTCAGCTCCATGGACTGTTCGATCGTGGCGATCGAGAGCGACGTCATCCGGGACGGCGAACCCGTGGTGGGCTACGGCTTCAACTCCAACGGCCGCTACAGCGCCGGAGAGATCCTGCGCCGCCGGGTCCTGCCCCGCCTCCTTCAGGCCGAGCCCGGCAGCCTGCTCGACGAGCGGGGCGGCCTGGACCACGCCAAGGCGTGGGACGTGATGATGCGAAACGAGAAGCCCGGCGGGCACGGCGAGCGTTCGGTCGCGGTCGGTGTGGTGGACATGGCCCTGTTCGACCTGGCCTCCAAGATCGAGGGCAAGCCGCTGTACCGGTACCTGTCCGAGCGCTACGGCGACGGGCAGCCCGACGACTCCGTCTTCGTCTACGCCGCCGGCGGCTACTACGCCCCCGCCAAGACCCTCACAGACCTCCAGGACGAGATGCGCGGCTTCCTCGACCTCGGCTACGACGTCGTCAAGATGAAGATCGGCGGCGCCGGCCTGGCGGAGGACCTGCGCCGTATCGAGGCCGTCATCGACGTCCTGGACGGCGACGGCTCCCGGCTGGCCGTCGACGTCAACGGCCGCTTCGACCTCAACACGGCCCTGGAGTACGGTCGGGCCATCGAGCCCTACGGGCTGTTCTGGTACGAGGAGATCGGCGACCCGCTCGACTACCACCTCAACGCCACCGTCGCCGAGCACTACACCGGCGCCATCGCCACGGGCGAGAACCTCTTCTCCCTCCAGGACGCCCGCAACCTCATCCGCTACGGCGGCCTGCGCCCCGACCGCGACACCATCCAGGTCGACCCCGCGCTCTCCTACGGTCTGGTGGAGTACCTGCGCATCCAGGACATGCTCCGCCGGCACGGCTGGTCCTCGAGGCGCTGCATCCCGCACGGCGGGCACCAGTTCTCCCTGCACATCGCAGCCGCCCTCAAGCTCGGCGGCAACGAGTCCTACCCCGGCGAGTTCCAGCCCACCGGCGGCTTCGCCGACGACGCCGTCGTCGAGAAGAGCCGCGTCGGCCTGACCGACACCCCCGGCATCGGCTTCGAGACCAAGGCCGCCTTCCACAAGGTGCTGCGCGCCCTGCACAGCTGACCACCACCCCGACGCGGACACGCGACGACTGCTCGGCGATCACCGCCGAGTCCACCCGGATCCCACTCGCCCTGCGTCGCCCCTGGCATCGGCCGCCAGTCGTCGACCCGTTTCCGGGTTCGCCCGACAACCCGTCGGCCTGGCAATCGCTCCGGATGAGGCGGCCGTGTTGCTGCCCGTCCTGGTCAAGGAAATGGAGGACGCGTGCGGCGACTGCCGCACCATCCTGGGGATGGGCAATCCGGCCTCGATGAAGAGACGCGTGCAGTTCACCGAGCCGGTTGTGCGATTCCGTTGCTCGCTGGGCTGTCCCCGGGCCTGCGGCTTGCTACGCCTGATTCCTCGCCCACGCGCGTCGCCGTTCCTGATCCAGGGGACGCACAGACCTCCGGCACTGTCGCTCAGTCGGCGATGTCGACCCCGTATCCGCGTGCAAGGGCGTCGAGGCCGTGGTCGTAGCCCTGCCCGACGGCACGCAGGCGCCACGTCGGGCCCCTGCGGTAGATCTCCGCGAGGAGCATGGTGCGTTCGGTTGTCGCGGCGTCCAGGGTGGCCCGGGTGAGGGGTGATCCGTTGTTGCCGAGAGCCGCACTGATCTGGATCGCGCCGACCGTTCCGAAGGTGGTTGCGCCGTCGATGGCTGCGGCGATGACGACCTTTCGGGTAGCGGGTGGCAGGGATGCGAGATCGAGGGCGATGGTCTGTTCGGCGGGACCGCCGGTGAGGAGCCGCACGGTGCCGGCGGGGCTTTCAGGGGCGCCGTAGAAGATGAAGTCCTCGTCGAAGGTGACCTGTTCGTCATCGTCGAGGATGAAGGCGACGACGTCGGTCTCGCAGTCGGCCTGCGGAGCCCAGCTGGCGGTGACGTACCACTCGGGCGAGGGGCCGCCGTATGGGATGGGCAGGTCGATGACGCCGCCCCTCGGCATCACGTGCGGCTCCTTCGGCCGGACAGCCGTTGTGGCAGGGGCGTCGGCGGTCGGAGAAATGAGCCAGTCCGCGTCGTGCACGGGGAGCCCGAGGACGGTGATGCGGCTCATGCGGCGGTCCTTCTCGCCGTCAGGGAGAAGCACGACGTCGGTGACACTGGCGGACAGGTTGACCGCTGCGGATCCGCCCAGCTCGACGACGCGGGTACGAGCGGCGACGGCCTCGGTATGGGCACCGCCGAGCACCAGCACCCGGCGGCTCATCAGGGGCTTGGTCAAAGTGCCGGCCGAGTCCGCTGGTTGGCGCGGAGCGGGGACGGTTGTGTCGGGGGAGGGCGGCGGCAGGACAGGCATTTCCGGGACGGGCACTGTGGTGGATTTGGGCTGGGCGGCCCGAGCTGCTGCCGTAGCCGGCTCTTTCACCGGCGCGATCGCGGCGGAAGCGGCCGTCGCCTCATGCACTGTCCCGGCCTGCACGTCGGCCAGCAGTCGCAGGAAGGTGTGCTCATCGATGACCGGCACACCCTCGGCGGCTGCGCGTCGGGCCTTCGCGGATCGGGACGCCGGCTCGTTGGTGACGAGCACGCTGGTGTGCCGACTCACGGAGGTCATCATGTTCAGTCCGGCGGCAACGGCCCGCCCGACCAGCTCCGCCCGCGCGTGTGCGGTCTCACCGGTTATCGCGATCTTCATCCCCTGCAGCAGCGGCCCGCCGGGAGCCATACGCCCCGGATTGCGGTAGGCGCACGGTGCCTTGGGCGGCTTCGGCGTGAACTGCGATTCCGCCCGCGGTGGGCAGCTCACCAGCGGCAAAGGCAGATCGAGCCGCGCCGCCTCGCGCAGCGAAGCCCGCAGGATCCCGGCAAGCACCCGGGTGTCGTCCAGCGCATCGTGCGCGCGCTGCTGCGGTACGCCGTAGTGGGCGGCGAGCGTGCCCAGTTTCATGTCGTCCGTCGGCGGATCGACCTGACGATTCAGAGCCAGGGTGCAGAGCCGCTGGGACACAGGCAGCCACATCCGGGCACGGGCGAACTCGTAGGCCAGGAAGTCGTAGTCGAACTGAGCGTTGTGGGCGACCAGGACCCGGTCCTGGAGCATCGCTCCGATCCGCCCGGCAACCTGGTCGAAGGTAGGTGCGCCCTGCAGTCGCTCGACGGTCAGCCCGTGCACTTCCACCGGTCCCGGGTCGCATCCTGGGTCGAGCAGGGTGGAGAACTCCCCGGTCTGCTCGCCGTCCGGTCCGATCGTCACCACCGCGACGGACAGCACCCGGTCCCGTCGGGCTATGAGCCCGGAGGTTTCCACGTCGACCAGGGCCCAGTCGCGGGCGTAGTCGCCCGTGGCGGGCAGGTCAAAGGGGGTGGAGGCGAGACTCATGGCGCCAAGGATGATCTGATATGCGGCCCCCCTTCAACCTGTATGCCGTTTTGCACGGCTCTGGAATGACGTACTGCCCTGCTGACCGCAGAGAGACCGCAGAGAGACCGCACCGAAACTTCGGGACGTTTTCGGGAAGAACACCGGCCAAAAACCGTGCGGAACCGCTCTCAACCGGACTGCCGCACTCTCCACCAGGGAGTCGATCCGACCTTGTGCCGGCGCGATGCCGCGCCTACCAGCATGCCACTGACCAGCAAAAACGCCCTCCCGGAGGGAGAGCGGAAACGCGATGTGGGTAGGGCGCCCCCGGCAGGACTCGAACCTGCGGCCAAGCGCCTCCAGACCATCTCATTTGGCGAGTCTGCGGTAGCAGATGAGGGTGCAGGCGATGCTGGTGAAGGCCAGGAAGTGGTCGCCGCCGGCGGAGCAGGTGGGCACGACAGCGGCGCCCCGGGTTCCGGCCGCGCCGCTGTCGAGCTGTGGTCAGCCCTCGGGGGAGCCCCCGGGTCAGTAAAGCTTGTTGACGGCGGTCTTCGTCGTGGTGCGGAAGGCGGTCAGCGGGGCGTCCTCGAGGTCGCCCATCTGGCCCCAGCGGACGAGGGTGACGGTGCGGCCGTCGCGGCCGACGGAGAACAGGTGGATGTCGGAGATGCCGATCTGCGGGTCGGCGGTGTCCAGGCTGTAGACCCAGGCGCCCTCCTCGACGGCGAGCTTGCCGTGGGAGGCGCTGACGGCCTGCAGGCCCGGGTTCTGCTGCTCCAGCAGGGGGCCGCAGCCGGCGAGGGCTCCGCGGAGGGTGTCGACCAGCTTCACGGCGTCGGCCTCGGTACGGGCGACGGTGGTGACCTGGACGCCGTTGGTGTCGAGCTCGGTGCTGAACTCGCGGTAGCGGGTGTTCTGCGCCGGGATCTTGTGCGGGGCGCAGAGGACGCCGCCGTTCTCCGGGACGCCGGTGAAGACCTGGGTGGCGGTCCACGGGGTCGACGACGGCGGCATCTGGGAGGCGGCGAGGAAGGCGGGCTGGGCAGCGGCCTGCGCCGGGGCTGTGGCGAGGGCCGCGAGGCCCAGTGCGGCAGCGGCTGCGGTGGCGAGTGCGGTGCGGAGCTTGTTCATGGTGGTGGATCCCCCGTCGGGTCGTTCGTTCGGTCAGTGCTCAACCAGCGTGGGGCCGGCGCCCGTCGGCTGCAACGATCACGCGCCCACCAGCCGTCCCGGAACCATTCCACCCCCGCTGACGTGCAAGGACGTGAAGGATGGGACGCAGGGTCGAGGGGGATGGAATGCCGAAGGACGCCGCCGTCGAGGAGTTCGCGGGGCTCGTGCGCGCGTTGAAGGCACGGGACGGGAGGAGTTACGAGGCGCTGGGCCGGCGGCTGAGCGTCAGCGCGTCCACCCTCCACCGCTACTGCTCGGGCGCGACCGTCCCGGAGGAGTTCGCCGTGGTCGACCGCCTCGCCCTGCTGTGCGGGGCGGACGAGGAGGAACGGCGGGCCCTGGAGGCGGCCTGGACGGAGGCGGACCGCGCCCGCCGCCGAGCGGCCTCGCCCGCGCCCACGCCTGTGCCGGCCGTGTCGGCCGCGCCGGAATCGAACCCGGAACCGTCCGCGC
>NZ_MUBA01000718.1 GCF_002154575.1 Streptomyces bobili | reverse complement strand
TCCTCAAACGCCGGACAGGCTGAGATACCCGACCGTCGCCATTTGACCCACCGAGTCGGGTGGTGGGTGGGCATGGCTGGGGCCCCTGTCGGCGGGGTGTCGGCGGCTGTCGGGCGCGTGTAGGTCGTTTGTCGGTGGGGGGTGACAACGTCAACCGCATGACACGCATCGACAACAACCCCAGCGGCGCGTCCCGCGCCGTCACCGTGCGGGGGCTGGTCAAGCACTACGGGGAGACCAAGGCACTGGACGGGGTCGACCTCGACGTGCGGGAGGGCACCGTGATGGGGGTGCTCGGGCCGAACGGCGCCGGTAAGACCACCCTCGTGCGGATCCTGTCCACGCTCATCGCCCCCGACGCCGGCCTGGCGACCGTCGTCGGCTACGACGTCGTACGCCAGCCCCGCCAGCTCCGCCGCGTCATCGGGCTCACCGGCCAGTACGCCTCCGTCGACGAGAAGCTGGCCGGCTGGGAGAACCTGTACATCATCGGCCGACTGCTCGACCTGCCCCGCAAGGCGTCCAGGGCCCGCGCCGACGAACTGCTGGAGCGGTTCTCCCTCACGGAGGCCGGCCGGCGTCCGGTGGGGACGTACTCCGGCGGTATGCGACGACGGCTCGACCTCGCCGCGTCCATGATCGGCCGCCCCGCAGTCCTCTTCCTCGACGAGCCGACCACCGGCCTCGATCCGCGCACCCGCAACGAGGTGTGGGACGAGGTGAAGTCGATGGTCGGCGAGGGCGTGACCGTCCTGTTGACCACCCAGTACATGGAGGAGGCCGAGCAGCTGGCCTCCGAGCTGACCGTCGTCGACAAGGGCAAGGTCATCGCCACGGGCGGCATCGACGAGCTGAAGGCCCGCGTGGGCGGACGGACCCTGCGGGTGCGCCCGGCCGACCCGGTGCACCTGCGCCCGCTGGCCCGCGCGCTGGACGAGCTGGGCATCACCGGCCTGGCCAGCACCGTCGTGGACGTCGAGCGGGGCTCGGTGCTGGTGCCGGTGCTGAGCGACGAGCAGCTCACCGCCGTGGTCGGCGCGGTCACCGAGCGCGGTATCACGCTCTCCTCCATCACCACCGAACTGCCCAGCCTGGACGAGGTGTTCCTGTCCCTCACCGGCCATCGTGCCGGTGCGCCGCAGGGCACCGTCCCGGCCGGCAAGAACCTTGAGGAGGTCGCCGTATGAGCGCCGCCACCGCCACTCTCACGCCGGCCGACCTGAAGGGCGCCGACACGCCCATCTCGCTGCGGGCCCATCTGCGGCACACGGGCGCGCTGATACGCCGCAACCTGCTGTGGATCCGGCAGGACCCGGAGTCGATGTTCGACGCGATCCTGTTCCCGGTCGTCTTCACCCTGCTGTTCGTGTACGTCTTCGGCGGCTCCATCGGCCAGTCGCTGGGCGGCGGTCAGGAGGCGTACGTCCAGTACGTCGTGCCCGGCCTGCTGGCCATGACGGGGATGAACATGGCGCAGGGCGTGGGCACCGGGTTCAACCAGGACTTCAACTCCGGTGTCATGGACCGCTTCCGGTCGCTGCCGATCGGGCGCGGCTCGGTGCTGTTCGCGAAGATCGCCGTCGAACTGATGCGGATGCTGTTCGCGACGGTGGTCCTGGTGATCGTCTCGGTGCTGGTCGGCTTCGACATCACGAGCTGGACCGGTCTGCTGGCCTCCGTGGGACTGTCTGCGGCGTTCGGGTTCGCGCTGATGTGGGTGTTCCTCACGCTCGGCGTGACGATGAAGAACGCGCAGTCCGTGCAGGCGATGGGCTTCCTGGTGCTGATGCCGCTCCAGTTCGGTTCGTCGATCTTCGCCCCGACCGCCTCGATGCCGGGCTGGCTGCGCAACTTCACCGAGTTCAACCCGCTGTCGGCTCTCGCGGACGCGGCCCGCGGGCTGATGATCGGCGGTCCGGTCGCGCACGGCCTGTGGGTGACTCTGGCCTGGTCGGTGGGGCTCACCGCGGTGATGGCGCCGATCTCGATCCACAAGTTCCGCACCAAGGCCTGACCGGGTGCGTTCACACCAGGGCGGCGGCCTCCTCGTAGGAGAGGCCGCCGCCCTCGGCGTACGCGGCGGTGTACGCCGCCTCACCGAGTGCGGCACGTGCCCCGGCCCTGGCCCGCTCCCGGCACTCGGCCTCCAGGCGCGGCGAGATGTGCCGGGCCGGCAGGTGGGCGTCGGCGGCGCCCAGGCAGCGGGCGGCCGCCCCGGCGCGGGCGCCGTCCCCGGTGTCGGTCCCGCCGAGGGCGATGGCGGCGATGGCCAGGTAGAAGGAGCGCAGGTGCGGGGCGATGGCCATGGACAGCGGGTCGTCGGCCTGTCGCAGCGCTGCGCGGATCGACACCAGGGCCTCCTCGTACCGCTCTTCGACCGCGTCCAGCCAGGCCTGCGCGCCGAGGATCATCGCGTCGAAGACGACGAAGTGGGCGAGGCCGAACTCCTCGCGCAGCAGCCGTAGTTGCTCACGTCCCTCGGTGGCGCGGCCGGTCATGGCGAGATGGCCGCAGAGGAAGAGCCGGGCGGCGGGCAGGGCTTCGTTGACGGCGCCGTCGGCGCGGTCGATGACATCGCGCAGCAGGTGTTCGCCGCGCTCCTCCTGGCCGGCTTCCAGCAGCGCGCTGCCGAGCCGGGCCTGAAGGACCGCCGACTGGCTGCGGGCGTCGAGCCGTTCGGCGTACACCATGGCGGCCTCGTAGTCGGCCGCCGCCCTGCCGTGGGCGCCCATCCGCTCGTGGGCCTCGGCGCGCGCGGAGAGGGCCTCGGCGGTGCCCCAGGCGTCGCCGAGGCGGCGGAAGATCTCCAGGGACTCGTCGGCGTCGCGGGTCGCGTCGCCCGCCCAGTCGGAGCGGTTGGCCAGCAGGTTGGCGCGCATCTGGAGGCAGACGGCCAGCTCCCATTCGTAGCCGGGGGTCTCGCGGGCGGTGCGGATGTTGGCGTCGCTGATGACGCGGATGCGTTCCATGTCGCCGGTGAGCATGACGGCGTAGAACCAGAGCAGGCCGGGGGTGCGGCAGGTCTGCGGGAGGCCGGGGGTGTAGGTGTCGGCGATGGCCCGCAGTTTGGCCTGGGCCGCCGGGGTCTGCCAGGCGTCCAACTCGGTGTCCATGCAGGCGAGATGGGCGAGGTGGACGCCGCGCCGGGCTTCCTCGAGGATCTCTCCGGTCATCGGCGGCGGGGCGTCGGTGCAGGGTTTCCACACGGGTGCGGCGGGGCGTAGGGGCTCGGCGAAGGGGTCGGGGCCGAGGGACATCACCTCGCGGCACCAGCCGCGGGCCTCGATGCGCAGGTCGCGCATCTGCCAGTACGTGACGAGCGAGTGGACCAGGCAGAGCGCCTCCTGCTCGTCGCGCTCGGCGACGGCGCGGCGCAGCGCGGTGCGCAGGTTCTCGTACTCCAGCTGGAGCCGGTCGATGGCCGCGCGCTGCCCTCGGCCGCGCAGCGACGGCTCGGTGGTGCGGGCGAGTTCGCGGTAGTACGTCAGGTGCGCGCGTTCGGCCCGGGGGCGGCTCCCGGACTCGTCGAGGCGGACGGCGGCGTACTCGGCGACGGTCTCCAGGAGTCGGTAGCGCATCCGGCCGTCGGGGGCGGGCGCGGCCACGACGAGGGACTTGTCGACGAGGGAGCCGAGCGCGTCGAGGGCGGCCGGGCCGCACACGGCCTCGGCGGCGGCGAGGTCGCAGCCGCGGGCGAACACGGACAGATGGCGCAGGACGTCGCGTTCGTCCTCGTCGAGCAGGTCCCAGGACCAGTCGACGACGGCCCGCAGGGTCTGCTGGCGGGGCAGGACGGTACGGCTGCCGGAGGTGAGCAGCCGGAAGCGGTCGTCGAGCCGGTCCGCGATCTGGCGGGGGGTGAGCACGCGCAGGCGGGCGGCGGCCAGTTCGATGGCGAGCGGCAGGCCGTCCAGGCGGCGGCAGATCTCGGCGCAGGCCTCGGGGTCGTCGTCGATACGGAAGCCGGGGCGGGCGCTCCGCGCTCGGCGAGCAGCCGCAGCGCGGCCGGTTCGGGCAGGGGCTCCACGGGCCGCAGCAACTCGCCCGGTACGCCGAGGGGTTCGCGGCTGGTGGCGAGGACCGTCAGTTCCGGGCAGCGCTTGAGCAGTTCCTCGACCAGGTGGGCGGCGCCCTCGACGACGTGCTCGCAGTTGTCCAGGACGATCAGCATCCGGCGGCGGGCGCAGTGCTCGGCGAGGCGCTCCACGGGGTCGTCGAGCCGCTCGGCGACCGCCGCCCGCATC
>NZ_MUBA01000717.1 GCF_002154575.1 Streptomyces bobili | reverse complement strand
GTGGGGGTGCGGGGCGGCGCTGTAGCGTGGCCGGATGGATGAAGCCCGGATCAAGGTGTACGGCTCGGCCACCGAAATCACCGTCGCGGGCAACGCCGCGGGGCTGCGAGAACTGGCCGAACGGCTCATCGGGCTCGCCGCTCCCGAACTGCGGGGCGGCTACCACGAGCATCTCGAAGGCGGGATCAACCTTGAGGACGGCTCGGTCAGCCTGATCCTGGAGCGGGACGACGAGCTGTAGGACCGTCCGACCGCGTCGCCTAGAAACTGATCGAGTTGATCGTTTCGGCGAGGGAGTCGAGGAAGCGGTTGATCGACGGGGCCATGCCCGTCGAGGCGAGGAAGAAGCCGAACAGGATCGCGACTATGGCTGGGCCTGCCTTGATCGACCCGCCTCTGATCAGGACGACCAGGACGATCGCCAACAGCAGCACCACTGACAGTGAAATGGCCACAACTGATCACACACCCTCGTCGGTCCGCTCTCCCGGCCCGGGGGACGCGACCCGCGCACCCCGCCTAGACCATCGTGCCACCAACGTGGCCTCCCTATGCGGCGGCTGACGCATCCTCGGCGGCAACTGTCCGTGTCCGACCGGGCCGCACCGCCCGCCGGAGTCCGCCGCGCCGGAATTGACGGACGAACTCCGCATACAAATTCACAACTGGCGTGCAGGTAATTCGAATTGTGGGCACAGAGTCTCCGCCGACACCCTAACAACCGCCGTTATGCACCTTTTAGTCGGGATGAATCGTGACATACAAGGCACTTGAGGGGGTGGTCACTTGGAAATTGCGAGGAATGAGATCGCGTTGACGAGGAACGTTTTACGGACCGCCATGACGACGCTAGGGTGCCTCAGATGTTCCACGCCGCTTCGCCTCCCCTGTCGAGTCCGAACTCATCCGTGAGTGAGAAAGATCAGCACCGACCGTCCCCCGACAGACGGTCGAAGCAGCGTGACGCGTTCTTCGACAACGCCAAGTACCTGGCGATCGTGCTGGTCGCCATCGGTCACTCCTGGGAGCCCCTGAAGGGCGACAGCCGGGTGCTCCAGGCCGCCTACCAGTTCGTGTACGCGTTCCACATGCCGGCGTTCATCCTCATCTCCGGCTACTTCTCGCGCAGTTTCGACGGCAGCCCGGCCCGGCTGAAGCGCCTGGTGACCGGTGTCGTCGTGCCGTACGTCGTCTTCGAGACGGCCTATCCGCTGTTCAAGCAGGTCGTCGACCACGATCCGCAGGCCGCCGTCACACTCCTCGACCCGTACTACCTGACCTGGTTCCTGTGCGCGCTGTTCATCTGGCGGCTGACCACCCCGGTCTGGAAGATGATCCGCCATCCGCTGCCGGTGGCTCTGGGCATCGCGATGCTGGCGTCCGTCACGCCGGGCGTGACCGGAAGCCTGGACCTTCAGCGTGTCCTTCAGTTCCTGCCGTACTTCGTGCTGGGGCTGTGTCTGCGGCCGGAGCACTTCCGGATGGTGCGCCGGTGGCGGGTGCGGATCGCGGCCGTGCCGGTGTTCATGTTCGCGCTGGCCTTCTCCTGGTGGGCGGTGCCACGGATGGACACGGGCTGGCTCTACCACCGCTCCTCCGCGCAGGAGCTGGGCGTGCCGTGGTGGGTGGGCCCCGTCATGCAACTGGCGCTGTTCGGCTGCTCGCTGCTGCTGACCGTCTGTTTCTTCTCCTGGGTGCCGGGCCGCACGATGTGGTTCACGGCACTCGGTGCCGGCACCCTCTACGGCTATCTGCTGCACGGCTTCCTGATCAAGGGCGCCGACTACCGCGGCCTGTTCGATCCCGCATGGCTGCACGGCCCGCTCGGCGAGATCGCCGTCACCGTGGCCGTCGGCCTCGCCGTCACCCTGCTGTGCACCAAGCCCGTCCGGTGGGTGTTCCGGGGCGTGATGGAGCCGAAGATGGACTGGGCGTTCAAGCAGCGGGACGTCCCCGCCGAGCCGGTCCGGGTACAGAGGCGGGAGCCGGGGCGGGATCGCGAGAAGGTCGACGCCTAGGAGGCCGTGAGGCCGAGGAGTGCGCGCATGCGGGCGTACTTCTCGGTCAGGCGTGCGCGGGTCGGTTCGTCCAGGACGGCCAGCCGGGCCGGGTCGGCGTTGTGCGCGAGGTCGGCCTCCTTCACCAGGAGCGCGCCCGGGGTGGCGAGAATGCGCCCCGCGTACTCCTGAGGCGTCTCCCCCGCCCGCTTGGTGACCGCCCTGACGACAGCCTTCGTACGGTCGCTCAGGGCCGCCTCGCTCAGCCAGGTCTCGGAGAGCGCGTCGTCCTCGACGGCGTCGTGCAGCCAGGCCGCCGCGATCTGGTCGGGGTCGCCGCCGCGGGACCGTACGCCGTCCGCGACCGCCTCGAGGTGCTCGGTGTAGGGGCGGCCCGCCTTGTCGGTCTGGCCCTCGTGGGCCGTGCGGGCGAGGGCCTCGACCTCGGTGAGGGTCAGCATGCGTGTCCTTCCGCGGGAGCCGGACCGTCCGGGTCTACAGCAGCGAGGCCGCCTGGGCCGTCGGGCCCTCGCGGCAGACCAGGAGCAGGGCCCGGTCGTCGTTGACGTCCTTGGCGACCGCCTCGATCAGGTGCCAGGCCGCGCCCTGGAAGCCGCCCGCGACATAGCGGTCGGCCTCGCCGGTGAGGCGGTCGATGCCCTCGACGATGTCACGGTCGGAGGTCTCCACCAGGCCGTCGGTGAACAGCATGAGCACGTCGCCGGGGCGCAGCGTGCCCTTCACCGGGTCGAACTGGGCGCCCTCGTACACGCCGAGCAGCGGGCCCTCCGCGGCCTTCTCCTCCCAGCGGCCGCTGCCCGCGCTGAGCTGGAGGCCCGGCGGGTGGCCGGCGGAGTACAGCTCGTAGTCCCCGGAGTCGAGGTCGAGGACGAGGTGGATGGAGGTGGCGAAGCCCTCGTCCCAGTCCTGGCGGAGGAGGTAGCCGTTGGCCGCCGGGAGGAAGGCGTGCGGGGGCAGGGAGCCGAGCAGGCCGCCGAAGGCGCCGGACAGCAGCAGGGCCCGCGAACCCGCGTCCATGCCCTTGCCGGAGACGTCCGTGAGGACGACCTCCATGGTGCGGCCGCCGTTGGTACGGGCCGCGACGACGAAGTCGCCGGAGAACGACTGGCCGCCCGCGGGCCGCAGCGCCATCTCGCGGTGCCAGCCCCGCGGCAGCGTCGGCAGCTTGCTCTGCACCCGGATGCGTTCGCGCAGGTCGAACAGCATGGTGCCGCCGCGCCGCCAGGGCACGCCGACCCGGCTGCGGAACTGGGCGATGAGCAGCCCGACGAAGCCGCAGGCCGCGACGACCAGCACCACGCCGGGCGTGACCCGGGCCGCGCCCTCCGTGTACGGGCCGAGCTGCACCGACTCCACGATCAGCGCCGTGGCCGCCGCCGCGTACAGGCCGAGCAGGGACGCCGGGCGCAGCACGAGGCCGCCGGCGACGATGGGCAGGACCAGGGCGGCCGGTGAGCACCACACCGGATCGGTGAGCGTGACGGCCGCGATCACCGGGACGGTGAGCAGCAGACCGGCCAGCGCGATCCAGTCCGAACCGTCGCCGCGGAAGTAGTCCACGGCACTTCTGCGCAGGCCTGTGCGGACCCGGTGCACCAGGTGCTTCAACCGGGCCGTCAACGTCGCGGCTTCCGAGCGCCGCTGTCGTCCTGCCGCCATTAGTTCGGGACCCTATCCATCCAACCCACCGCTTGGCACGGGAGGTCCCACTTGTCCCCCGTCCGAGACTCGCCTTCACAGTGAACGCCACGGAAAGCGCTCGCGTCGCCAGGAGGGAGAAATCCCCTGGCTCGTCCCGCATTGCCCTGGTAGGCATGGATCCATGACGACTGAGGCGACGGGCCGTACGGGCCTCCCGGCGACCGACCTGCGGCCCTTGCTGCGGGACGACTGGGACAATTGGTACGACACCCTGCTGCGCGCCTTCGGCGGGGCCGGCGAATCGGCCGAGGAACGCGCGCTGTGGCGCGACATCACGCCGTACGAACGGTCCTTCGGCGCCTGGGACGGGGCCGAACTGGTCGGGACGGCCGGGGCCTTCGACTTCCGGCTGACGGTACCCGGCGGGGCCTCGGTGCCGACGGCCGGGGTGACCATGGTCTCCGTGTCCGCGACGCACCGCCGGCGCGGGGTGCTGACCTCGATGATGCGGCGGCAGCTGGACGACATCCGTACGTGGGGCGATCCGCTCGCCGTCCTCACCGCCTCCGAGCCCGCCATCTACGGGCGGTTCGGCTACGGCGCGGCGACCTTCGGGCTGCACGCCGAGATCGACACCAGCCGGGTACGGCTGTCCGTCCCGGCCGGTACCGACGGCGTACGGCTGCGGTACGCCGAGACCGGGGCCGTCCTCGACGTGTGCGAGGCGGTGTACGCGCGGACCGTGCCGCTGCGGGCCGGGATGCTGGCGCGGCGGCCCGGATGGGAGCGGCTCGGGGTGCTCGATCCGGAGAGCGAGCGGGGCGGGGCGTCGCCGCTGCAGTGCGTGCTGGCCGAGCGGGACGGGGAGGTCACCGGGTACGTCCGGTACCGGGTGAAGCCGAAGTGGACGGACTCCGGGCACAACGGTGAGGTACTGCTCACCGACCTCGCCGCGGTCGACGCGGTGTCGGAGGCGGCACTGTGGCGGTTCCTGTTCGGGATCGACCTCACGACCTCGCTGAAGGTGCGGGGCCGGCCGCTGGACGAGGCCTGGCAGCATCTCGTCTCCGACATCCGGCGGTGCGAACTGCGGGTGCGGGACTCCCTGCACGTACGGCTGGTGGACGTCGGGGCCGCGCTGGCGGCACGGACCTACCAGGCGCCGGTGGACGTGGTGCTGGACGTCGAGGATGCCTTCTGCCCGTGGAACGCCGGGCGTTGGCGGCTGTCGGGGGACGCGAAGGGGGCCGTCTGTTCGCCTACGACGGATGCGGCCGATCTGCGCCTGTCGATACGGGAGTTGGGGGCGGCGTACCTCGGGGGCGTGTCGCTGGGCTCACTGGCTCGGGCCGGGCGGGTGCGGGAGCTGCGGCCGGGAGCCCTGGCCGAGGCCTCGGTGGGGTTCGGGTCGGCGAGCGGGGAACCCTGGCTGCCGCACGGGTTCTGAGTTCCCGAGGGGGCGGTGCGTCAGGGTTTCTGGCAGGTGGGGCACCAGAAGAGGTTGCGGGCCGCGAGGGGGGCGGTGCGGACCTGGTCGCCGCACAGGAGGCACGGCTGATGGGTACGGCGGTAGACGTACACCTCGCCGCCGTGGTCGTCGACGCGGGGCGGGCGGCCCATCGCCTCCGGGGTGTGCTCCGGGCGGACCGTGTCGATGCGGTTGTCGCGGACTCCCTCGCGCATCAGGGCCACCAGGTCCGACCAGATCGCCGACCACTCGGCGGGCGTGATGTCCTTGCCCGCGCGGTACGGGTCGATGCCGTGCCGGAAGAGGACCTCGGCGCGGTAGACGTTGCCGACGCCCGCGATGACCTTCTGGTCCATCAGGAGAGCGGCGATCGTCGTACGGCTGCGGGAGACACGGCGGAACGCCCGGTCCGGGTCGGCGTCCGCGCGGAGGGGGTCGGGGCCGAGGCGGTCGTGTACCGCCTGCTTCTCGGCGTCCGTGATCAGGGCGCAGGTGGTGGGGCCGCGGAGGTCCACATAGCCGGTAGGGGCGGTGAGGCGCAGGCGGACGGTGTCCGTGGGCGGGGGCGCGGGGGTGCCCGGGGCCGCCTCGCCGAAGGTGACCTTGCCGAAGAGGCCCAGGTGGATGTGGATCCAGGTGTCTCCGGCGAAGCCGAGGAAGA
>NZ_MUBA01000716.1 GCF_002154575.1 Streptomyces bobili | reverse complement strand
CCACCCGCCGACCACCCGCCCACTCACCCGCCCGACTCGGTCCGTCGAAAAGTGACCCTCGAACCACGTCGGGGCTCCGCCCCGGACCCCGGCGGCACCCCCTCGGGCGGCACACCTTCCCGCACCGGGCCTCGGCGCGCCGTCCCGCAGCCGCCGTCGGCCCGCTGGTCCCGCGCACCATCCCGGTCTCCGGCCCGCGGCCTCCGCCAACCGCGTCCCCGACTCCCTCCCTCACCCCACCCTGACGCCCTCCACCCTCACGTCATACCCCAGGCGTACGTGGAGTTGAGTCCTCGGGTTGACGTAAACGGGTGGCTGATTTGGTCAGATAGGGACTACGGAAATCACCACTCCTCACCGATTCGGGTGAGAATGGCGGCTTGAGTGGGGGACGTTGACCCGCGCGACGACCGGCCGCCGCCGACGACGGAGGTAAGGCACACATGGCACCGTACGCATCCGACGACAGCACGCCCGCCGGGAAGGCCGACGATCTGCGTGTCGGACGGCGCAAGGCCGTGCGGTACATCGTTCCGGTCACCGTGATCGGTGTCGCGGCGGCGACGATCGGGCTGGTCCCGGCGCTCGCCGACTCGGGCGACCCCGACCTGCCGAAGATCACCGCACAGCAGCTCATCGAGAAGATCGCCGCATCGGACGTACAGCAGCTGTCCGGCACGGTGAAGATCACCACCGACCTCGGTCTGCCCGACCTGGGCGGGCTGGAGAGCGGGCTGCTCTCCGGCGTCACCGGGGGCGGCGAAGGCGACGGCGGATCCTCCGCCGACCCCTCCGCCAAGCTCACGGAACTCGCCTCCGGCACGCACACCCTGCGCGTCGCCGCCGACGGCCCGGACAAGCAGAAGCTGTCTCTCCTGGAGAACGCCGCCGAGTACAGCCTCATCCACGACGGCAAGGACGTGTGGGGGTACGACAGCGCCTCCAACGAGGTCTATCACTCCACCGCTCCGGAGGGGGAGAAGGCGGCCGAGCCCGTTCCCACCACGCCCAAGGACCTCACCGACGAAGCCCTGAAGGCCGTCGACGAGACCACGTCCGTGACCGTGGACGGCACCGTCCAGGTGGCCGGCCGCGACGCCTACAAGCTGCTGGTCAAGCCCAAGCAGTCCGGTTCGACGGTCGGCGCGATCAGTGTGGCCGTGGACGCGAAGACGGGGCTGCCGCTCAAGTTCACGCTGACGCCGACGAGCGGCGGCGCCGCGGTCGTCGACGCCGGCTTCACCCAGGTCAGCTTCGCCAAGCCGGCCGCCTCCACCTTCGACTTCACCCCGCCCAATGGGGCGAAGGTGACCGAGGAGGACAGCGCGGACGCCCCGACCGAAGTACCCGCGCCCTCCAAGGACGGCTTCAAGGGTCACGGCAAGGGTGACCTGGAAGGGGACATCGCGAACGACTTCGCCGGGCTCGACGTCCTCGGCGAGGGCTGGACCACCATCGCCACCTTCGACTCGGGCGGCGAGGGCGTCCCCTCCTCCGGTGACCTCCCCGACGCGGGCGGTCTCGGCGGGTTCCTGGGCTCCTTCGGTGACAAGGTCGACGGCAAGTTCGGCTCGGGCACCGTCTTCTCCACCCGCCTGGTCAACGCCCTGGTCACGGACGACGGCAAGGTCTACGTCGGCGCCGTCACCAAGGACGCCCTCGTGAAGGCGGCGAACTCCGGGAAGTAGGCACAGGGCAGGCACCTGGGGAGCGCTGAGTACCCTGACGTGAAACCGGCGATCAGGGGACGGGGACGGGGACAGACAGTCGATGGATGACGACGACGATGAGGGCGGCTCGGCGGAGGCGGCGCTCGGGGTACCGGGTCCGGTCGGCGGCGACACCGTCATCCACACCCGCGCCCTGACCAAGCGTTACCGCGGCGGACAGCTCGCCGTCGACGGCCTGGACCTGGCCGTCCCGGCGGGCAGCGTCTTCGGCTTCCTCGGTCCGAACGGCTCGGGCAAGACCACCACCATCCGCATGCTGATGGGCCTCATCGAGCCCACCTCGGGCACGGCGCGGGTGCTCGGGCATCCCATGCCCCGCGCCTCCCGCGCCGTGCTGCCGGACGTCGGCGCGCTCATCGAGGGCCCCGCTCTCTACGGCTTCCTCTCCGGCCGCGACAACCTTCTGCGCTACGACGCCGCCGACCCCACCGCCGACCCCCGCACCCGGCGTGCCCGCGTGTCGGAGGCGCTGGAGCGGGTGGGGCTGACGGCGGCAGCCGCGAAGAAGGCGCGAGCCTATTCGCTAGGGATGAAGCAGCGGCTGGGCCTGGCCGCCGCACTCCTCCAGCCCCGCCGGCTGCTGGTCCTGGACGAGCCGACCAACGGTCTCGATCCGCAGGGCATGCGCGAGATCCGGGTGCTCGTGCGGGAGTTGGCGGCTGAGGGCACCACCGTGTTCCTCTCCTCCCACCTCCTCGACGAGATCGAGCAGGTCTGCACGCACGCGGCCGTCATGGCACGCGGGCGGCTCCTCACCCAGGGCCCGGTGGCCGACCTCGCGGCCCGTGCGCGTGGGCGGCTGGCCGTGACGACCCCGGACACGGCGGACGCGGCCCGGGTGCTCAAGGAACAGGGCGTCGCGGACGTCGTCGTCACCGAGGACCGGGTGACGGGCGAGCCCGCCGACCGTGAACTCTCGGGGCTGAACGCGGCGTTGGTGACGGCAGGCGTCCGCGTGCGCGGCTTCGGTGTGGAACGGGCCTCCCTGGAGGACGCGTTCGTCGCACTGACGGGAGAGGGCTTCGATGTCGCGGGCTGAAGCGAAGGCCGACCCGGGGGCGGCCGCAGTCGCCGGCGGTGGTGAGATGCCGCGTGCCGTCCGCCCGTTCTGGTCTCTCGGGCTCTTCCGCAGCGAGCTGACCATCACGCTGCGGCGCTGGCGGACCCTCGCCCTGCTGGGCGTGCTGGCCGCGGTGCCGGTGCTGGTGGGGATCGCCGTGAAGATCGAGACCGGTGACGGTTCGGCGGCCGGTCAGCGGGGCGGTGGCGGTGAGGGACCGGCCTTCATGGCGCAGATCACCAACAACGGCCTGTTCCTGGTGTTCACCGCCCTGGCCGCCACACTTCCGTTCTTCCTGCCGATGGCCGTCGGCGTCGTCGCGGGGGACGCGGTCGCCGGCGAGGCGAACTCCGGAACCCTGCGCTACCTCCTCGTCGCCCCCGCCGGCCGCACCCGCCTGCTGCTCGCCAAGTACGCGACCACGGTGACCTTCTGCCTGCTGGCCACCCTGGTGGTCGCGGTGTCGGCGCTGGCGGTGGGCGCGCTGCTGTTCCCGCTCGGCGACCTTACGACCATCTCCGGCACGCGCATCTCGTTCGCCGACGGCCTGGGGCGGGCCCTGTTGATCGCCCTGGCCGTCACCGCCTCGCTGCTCGGCCTGGCCGCGCTCGGCCTGTTCGTCTCCACGCTCACCAGCAGCGGCATCGCGGCCATGGCGACGACCGTGGGCCTGCTCACCACCGTGCAGATCCTCGACCAGATCCCGCAGTTGCACGCGATCCAGCCGTATCTCTTCTCCCACTACTGGCTGTCCTTCGCCGACCTGATGCGCGAACCCGTCTACTGGGTGGAACTCCAGAAGAACCTCGCCCTCCAGGCGGTGTACGTCGCGGTCTTCGGCTCGGCGGCCTGGGCGCGGTTCACGACGAAGGACGTCACGGCGTAACGGCCGGCGTTCCCTTTTCCCTCGACCGAGGCCGCGGTCGGTGGTGTGCCTGCCGTCAGTCGGTCTCGAAGGCGTACCGGGCGATGGGTGCTTGCTGCGCGAAGAAGGTCTTCGCGCGGGCCAGGGCCTGCGCGTCGTTGAGGACGTCACCCGGCTTGCTGCCGTTGCCGAGCAGCACCCCGCCGAACCGCATCTCCATGTACGTGGCCGAGTTCTGCAGGGCGCCGACCAGCGGTTCGGCCACCGCCGGCTGCTCCTCGGCGAGCGCGGTGACGCCCCACAGGGTGCTCCCGGCCAGGGTCGCCTTGAGGTCCACGCCGGGCGTGCGCAGCCAGCCCGACCAGTAGTCCAGGTAGCACTTGGCCTGCCCGGACAGCGTGTACCAGTACAGCGGGGACGCGATCACGATGTCCGTCGCCGCGAGCGTCGCGTCGAGCAGCAGGGCCGCGTTGCCCTCGGTGGGACGGACGTGGTCGCTGTCGTGGCGCAGGTCCTCGAAGTCGGGCAGCGGATGCTCGACGAGGCTGATCCACTCCTGCTCGACATCGGCGGGCAGTTGCTCGGCGGCGGCGCGGGCCAATAGTTCCGTGTTGCCCTCGTGACGGCTGCTGCCCAGCACGAACAGGAAGCGTCGGGTGCTCATGGATCCCCCAAATGGTCGGCGCGCGACTGTAAAGCGCATGTGCATCATATGCACACGCAAGTAGTTGCCGCCAGGGATTGTGCGGGATCGAGCGGAGGTGCGGAGGCGTGGAGGGTCGAAGCCCTGCGAGTCAGTACTTCAGCTTCGGAGTCGGGGCTTTCCGGGGATGCCAGGGACGGTGGTCCCCGCCCGCGCTTCCGCCGCCGCCGCGACGGCGAGCAGCACCGCCTCCCGACCGTGCGCCGCCACCACTTGGAGCCCGACCGGGCAGCCGTCCGCGCCGACCCCCGCCGGAATGCTGATCGCCGGGTGCCCGCTCAGGTTGAACGCCCACGTCAGCGCCGTCGAGTAGCGGTCACCGGGGCCGTCGTGGCCATGCGCGGCATTGGGGGTCGTAGGGGTCACCAACAGATCCACCCGGTCGAAGAGGGCGGCCAGCCGACGGTCGTTGACACCCCGCACGTCGGGTATCCCCCGTACCCCCCGTACCTCCGAGGTGGCACCCGCCCCCCGGAGCGCCAGCCAGGCGGGCGCGGGGTCGGCCAGTCGCAACGGTGTCTCCGGCCCTGGAGGCCGTACGACGTCGGCCTCCACGAGGCGGGCGAAGGCGGTCCGCGCGAGCGCCAGGGGCTCCGGATCGGGGTCGGCGAATCCGAGATCGGGGGAGAAGACGGCGGTGAACGAGCCCGGCGGGAGTCCCTGGCCCTCCCCGGAGAGGACCCGCCAGTACGCCTCCGCGTCCGCCGCGTACCGGACCAGCACGCCCGGCGCCGCCAGCCCCGTACGGTCGGGGGACGGGAAGCGGCCGTTCGTGACCTTCAGGCCGACGATGCCGCACCAGGCGGCCGGGATGCGCACCGAGCCCGCGCCGTCGCTGCCGGTCGCCAGCGGCACCAGACCGGCCGCGACCGCCGCCGCCGAACCGGCCGAGGAACCGCCGGGCGTACGGTCGGCGCGCCAGGGATTGACGGTACGGCCGTGCGCGCCGACTCCCCAGGTCTGCCAGGGAGTTCCGGGTCCGGGCACGGCCGTCGCCCCCACCGGCACGCAGCCGGCGGCCACCAGCTGCCCTGCCGTACGCAGCCCGTGCCGGCCCTTGACGCCGATCGGCACCCCGGCCAGCGGCAGCCGCTCACCCGCCGCGACCCGCGCGTCGACCTCGGCCGCCCGCTCCGCCGCCGCGTCCTCCCACACCTCGGCGAACGCCCCCAGCGCGCGGTCCTCCCGCCGGATCCGCTCCAGCGCCCCGGCCACCACGTCGACGGCCCGCAGCCGGCTCTCCCGTACGGCGGCGGCGAGCCCGACGGCCGAGGAAGGGGTCGCGGGCGGAGCCGCGCTCAGCGCATCCGCCGGGCGGCCGTGCTGGTGAGGCGGATCAGCGGTTCGGTCTCGCGGGGCGGGGTGCCCGACAGGTCACCGAGGCGCCAGTCCTGGACCCACGGCACCCGGTAGACGTCGATGGCCGACTCGATCAGGCGTACCCGCTGCGCGAGTTGGCGCGGCAGCCGGCCCGGCGCGTCCGCGACGAGCACGACCGCGTCCAGATCGAGGCCCGTCGGGGCCTGCCCGCGCCGGAAGACCTCCAGGGTCCGCAGCACCGACTCCAGTCCGGACGCGTGGGTGCGGGCCACGAGCAGCACGGACGGCGGGTCGTCCGGGCCGGGCCAGTCCCGTCCGCTGTCGTGGCCGCCGTAGACCGCGGCGAGGGTGGAGGCTCCGGCCCCGCCGTGCGTGCCGATCCAGGAGAAGCGACGTGGCCCGGGGGACGCGACGTACGGACCCGGTGAAGGTTCGGGCGCCGGCACCGGGCCGCGGATCCAGATCTCGGGTCCCGGGAGCCGCCCGTCCGTCGTCCGCATGCCCCGCACTCCTGTCGTCGCCACCGCCGCAGCCCGCGCCGCCGGACCGTCACCGGGTCCCCGTGACCGCGGGCCTTGGAACGAGGCTGTGACGTCGCGGTGACGTGCGGACCGGGCACGGCCGGAGAGACTCAACAGTACGTGTACGTGTCGGTGCACGGGTGATGAGCGCAACGTACGTGCACGGCGACGTGTCAGGGTGAGGAACCGATGTCTCGACTCAGCCGCGAGAAGAAGCGGGCACAGCAGTACGACAGGCGTCCGGCCGTCGCGGTGGCCCCGCTCGACGTGCACGTGCTTGGGGGCGGGCCGGCGAGTATCGGCGGCGTCCCCGTCGTCGCCGCCGACGGGCAGGAACTCCAGCAGGCCGTCCTCGGCCATCTGCACCGCATCGCCCTGGCGACCGGGCATCCCGTGCTCGCCACGGTCCGCGACGAGCGCATCGGCTACGTCGTCCCGCTGCGCATCGAGCCGGACGGTTCCAGCCACTTCGCGGGCGAACCCCTACGGGTGACCCCGGCGAGGGAGCAGGGCGACGGGCCGTCGGCCCCGGCCGCCACGGAGACACGGCTCGCGCCGCCCGCCGAGGCACCGCTCGCGTCGCCGGTGGAACGTGCCGAGGCGGCCGTTCCGCCCGCACCGACCCGGCAGGACAAGCCCACTCACTTCCTGCGCCGCGAGCAGACGGCGCCGGTGGCGCCGTCTGCTCGCGGCGC
>NZ_MUBA01000715.1 GCF_002154575.1 Streptomyces bobili | reverse complement strand
CACCGGCTCGATCGGCCTGCTCGGCACCCGGCCGTCGTACGAGCTGATGCGTGACTGCGACACCCTGCTGACGATCGGCTCCTCCTTCCCGTACACGCAGTTCTTGCCGGAGTTCGGCAAGGCGCGGGGCGTGCAGATCGACCTCGATCCGCACATGGTCGGGATGCGGTACCCGTACGAGGTGAACCTGGTCGGTGACGCGCGGGACACGCTGCGGCGGCTGATCCCGATGCTGACGTCGGAGGACACGCGGGGCCGCGAGTGGTTCGACACCGTGTGCGACAACGTCCGTCACTGGCGGGACGTGCTGGACCGGCGGGCGCAGGTGTCGGCCGATCCCATCAACCCGGAGTACGTGGCGCGGGTCCTGGACCCGCTGCTGCCACAGGACGCGATCCTCACCTCCGACTCGGGTTCGGTGGCGAACTGGTACGCGCGGCACCTGACGATGCGCGGCGACATGCGCGGCTCGCTGTCGGGCACGCTGGCGACGATGGGCTGCGGGGTGCCGTACGCGATCGGGGCGAAGTTCGCCCATCCGGACCGGCCGGTGATCGCGCTGGTCGGGGACGGGGCGATGCAGATGAACGGCCTCGCGGAGCTGATCACGGCGGCGAAGTACCAGGACCGCTGGACGGACCGGCGCCTCGTGGTCGCCGTCTGGAACAACCAGGACCTCAATCAGGTGACGTGGGAGCTGCGCGCCATGGGGGGCGCCCCGTCGTTCCTGCCGTCGCAGGAGCTGCCCGACGTGCAGTACGCGGCGTTCGCCCGGTCCCTCGGGCTGACCGGGGTGCGGGTGGAGAAGCCGGAGGACGTTGCGGCGGGCTGGCGCGCGGC
>NZ_MUBA01000714.1 GCF_002154575.1 Streptomyces bobili | reverse complement strand
CCCCGGCGGTCTACGAGCTGAGCGAGCTGTCCTTCGACGTCAACGGGGACGGCACCGGGCCGGAGATCCGCCTCGGCGCGAGCAGTTGGGTGTGGCAGCGGAACGGCCTGTCCGTCGCCGACCGGGAGTACGCGCGCGGAGTGACGGTGCACGGCGACTCCTCCGTCACGATCGACCTCAACCGCAAGTGCACCGCCTACGACGCCGTGGCCGGCGTCGACGACCTGACGCTGAAGCTCGGCAAGGTCGTCTTCTCGGTGTACGCCGACGGGGTCCGGCTGTGGTCGTCCTGGACGGTCAAGGGCGGCGACCCCGCCGTGCCGGTCCATGTGAACATCGCCGGCCGGGAGACGGTCACGCTGGTGGTCGAGCCGCACAACCACCTCGACACGGTGGCGCTGGCGGACTGGGCCGAGTCGAAGTTCACCTGTTCGTAGCCGTTGGTGTGCCCGGGGCCGGATCGGGAGCGGAGGCCGGTGTCGGGTGCGCGCGCACGGCCTCGGTGAGTTCGCGCAGGGCGGCGGTCAGCGTCAGGCCCCTGCCCCGCGCCCGCTCGGCCTCCTGCCGCTCGGCACCCAGGGCTTCGCGGGCCGCGGCCTCGGCCCGCTCGGCGAGGGCGCGCTGCGGGGCGGGCCGCGGGTGGGGGCCGTACAGCACGTCGGCGACCGCGCGCAGCCGGGTCGCGCGCGGGTAGTCCGCGAGGCGGGTCAGCAGGTTCGCAGCGCAGTCGACGACGGCCGAGAGGACGGCCTCGGCGCAGTGGTCGGCCAGCGCCTGCCGCAAGGTGCCGGCGAGCAGCGCCAGGGCGGGTTCCGGGCCTGCCTCGGCGGCGGCGACCTCCGCCTCCAGCATGCCGAGCGCCGCGATGAACTGGGGCGGTGGTGTGCCCGCTGCGGCGAGCACCCGGATCGCGTCGCACAGCGCCCGCGCGTGCGCGGTGTCGCCCTCGTCCACGGCGATCTGGGCGCGCAGCAGGAACACGAACGCCCTGGCGTCCGCCACGCCGTAGCGCTCGGCCGCGGTGTCCGCCTCGTCGAGCGCGGTGAGGGCGCCGGCCCGGTCGCCCGAGCGGTAGGCGATCTCCGCGAGGCGGGCGATGAGGAACGGCGACTCCGCGTACGCGCCGACCTCGTAGGCGAGCCGCAGCCCCTCCCGGTACTCCCCCTCGGCCTCGATGAACCTGCCGCGCGCCAACTCCGCCTCACCTGCCGCGCTGCACACCTGGGCCCGCATCCAGCGGTCGCCGACACGCCGGCTGAGGACGCGCAGCTCGGCCAGGTCGTCGTCCACGCCGTGCAGCCCGCCGGGAGAGTCGACGACCGCGTGCGTACGGAACATCAGGACGCAGCCCAGCTCCCATTCACCGCCGTGAGCCCGGCAGTTGGCGACGGCCGCGTCCAGGATGCCGCGCAGGTCCTCCGTGTCCCGCAGGTGGAACGCGGTCAGCGGCCAGATCAGGCCGGGCATGCGGGCCGCCTCCGGGCCACCCGGTTCATAACGGCTGCGCAGCCGCTGGAGGTACGCGGCCTGTCGGGGGTCCGCCGTGACGCCCCTGGGCTCGGACTCGGACAGCAGGAACAGGTGCAGCATCCGAAGACACATGCGCTGTGTGTGCCGGGGGTGGGCCTCCTCCCCGTCGGGCTCCGCGAGGAAGGCGTCGACGGGATCGACGGCGGCCATCCGGGTCGCGAGGTCGGCGGGTACGGCGGAGGCGGCGCAGGCGGCGTAGGCGGCCGGGACAGCCGGGGTGGCGGAGGCCGCGAAGTCCTGGCCCGGGGTGGGGAGTCGGTCCAGGACCGCGCCCAGGCGCAGGGTGCGGTCGGTCCAGGCGGCGCCCTCGTAGCGGTAGTTGCGCAGCCACCAGAACCAGCCCATGGCGATGCAGACGGCGGCGGCCTCCTCCTCGTCGCCCGCGGTGAGACCGCGCTGGATCGCCACCCGGATGTTGTCCAGCTCGGTCTCCAGGCGCGATATCCAGGGGAGTTGCTCCGCGGAGCGCAGCAGGGGGTCGGCCCGCGCGACGAGCGCGCGCACCCAGCTCCGGTGCCGCCGCTCGGCCGCCGCGCGTAACTCCGGGGTCTCGGCGGCGCGCTCGGTGGCGTACTCGTGGATCGTCTCCAGCATGCGGTAGCGCATGCCGCCGTCACCGGTGCCCGGGGCCGCGACGACCAGGGACTTGTCGACGAGTGCTCCCACGAGGTCGGCGACGGGGCCGGTGCACACGGCCTCCGCCGCCTCCAGGTCCCAGCCGCCCGCGAACACGGACAGCTCGCGCAGCACCGTGCGCTCCGGCTCGTCGAGCAGGTCCCAGGACCAGTCGACGACGGCCCGCAGGGTCTGCTGGCGGGGCAGAGCCGTGCGGCTGCCGGAGGTGAGCAGGCGGAAGCGGTCGTCGAGGCGCTCAGCGATCTGACGGGGGGTGAGCAGCCGGAGCCGGGCGGCTGCCAGCTCGATGGCGAGCGGCAGCCCGTCCAGCCGTCGGCAGATCTCCGTCACCGCTTCCTCGTCGCGCGGGGCTGCCGCCGCGTCGCGGCGGACGGTGGCCGCGCGCTCGGTGAAGAGGCGGTACGCCTGGTCGGGGAGGAGGGGCTCGACCGGACGGACCGACTCGCCGGGGACGCCCAGGGGTTCACGGCTGGTGGCGAGGATGGTGAGCCCTGGGCAGCGGGTGAGCAGGGTCTCGGCGAGGCCGGCGGCGGCGCCGATGACATGTTCGCAGTTGTCAAGGATCAGGAGTTGGCTGCGCGGGGCGCAGTACTCGACGAGCAGGGCGACCGGGTCGTCCTGCGGGGTCGCCAGGTCGGTGGTCATCAGCACGGTCTCGCGCAGACCGAGGGCACTGACCACCGCGCCGGGCACCGCCTCCGGCCGGTCGAGCGACGCCAGCTCGACCAGCCACGCCTGCGGGAGCCCGGCGGCGGCTTCCTCGGCGAGACGGGTCTTTCCTGAGCCGCCCGGTCCGGTGAGGGTGACGAGACGGGCCCTGTGCAATTCGGAACGGATGGCGGCGATCTCGGGTTCCCGGCCCACGAAAGAGGTAAGGCGCGGACGGAGGTTGCCGGTGCGTTCGGGGAGTAGGGGCGTGTCCGCCTTGGCCGGGCGCGGCGGGCTGCCGCTGTGACCGCCGCCTGCGCGGTCGCCGTAGCCGTCGAGCAGTTCGGCGTGCAGGGCACGCAGGGCCGGGCCGGGGTCGGTACCGAGGCCGTCGGCGAGGGTGCGGCGCGCCGTGTCGTACGCGGCGAGGGCGTCGGCCGGGCGGCCCGTGTCGCGCAGGGCGCGGATGAGGAGCGCGTGCAGCGGTTCGTCGTAGGGATGCGCGGTGGTCAGTTCCGCCAGGCGGGGGACGGCCTCGTCGGCCCGGCCGAGCAGCAGGTCCGCCTCGGCGCGGGTGCGGGACGCCTCCAGGCGCCGGGCCTTCGGGCGGGCCGCCGCGGGGTGGTCGCGGAGGTCGGCGAGGGCAGGGCCGCGCCACAGGGCGAGGGCCTCGTCGAGGGTGCGGGCGGCGGTGGCGGGGTCGCCGTCGCGCAGGGCCTCGGTGCCCTGTCGTACGAGGCGTTCGAAGACGAAGACGTCGACGTCGTCCTCGGTCGCCGCGAGGCGGTAGCCGCCCGGTGCGGAGGCGACGGCGTCCTTGCCGACGGTACGGCGCAGGCGGCCGACGAGAGCCTGGAGGGCGGCGGGGGCGTCCTGGGGCGGGGCGT